>NZ_WBKT01000006.1 GCF_008868175.1 Micromonospora sp. AMSO31t | reverse complement strand
GCTTGGCGGCATGTCCGCCCGCACACCTGGGTCGTCGGACTGAACAGGTGCGAGGTGCCGGGCGGACATGCCGCCAAGCCTAGAGGTGCGGCCGGTTCGGGTTCGGCACCGTCCCCCGGCACGGCCACGCCCGGGATCCGCCCGCCGGCAGCGTCAGGGCGTCGCTTCGATGATGCGCAGGTCGCGGTCGGCGCCGTCGCCGAGCGCCCGCAACGCCTCCTGGTAGGCGGGGGTCTCGTGCGCGGCGAGCGCGGCCTCGACGCTGTCGAACTCGATAAGCGTGGTGCGCTCCAGCACGGCGGACTCGAACGCGTGCGCGGGCAGGCCGCGCGCCAGGAACGTGCCGCCGGCCGCGCGCAGCGCGGGGCCCGCCAGGTCCGCGTACGCGGCGACCTTCCTGTCGTCGCTGATGGACCGGTAGGTGGTGATCCAGTAGGCCTTCGGCACCGTCGCTGACTCCCGCTCATGAGGATGGGCACTTCCCCGCTGAACTGCCCTACGCACCCTAACGGTCACCGACCCACGCTCGGTCACGCCTCGGCGCGCGTGGCGTCGACGACCCGGCGTACCTCGTTGCCGTCCGTGGCCTCGCGTCCGTCGCGCGGCACCGGCGCGCGCAGGTGCACCTCCCGCGCCCCGGTCGCCGCGAGCACCTGCCGGACGTTGTGCGACCGGATGCCGCCGCCGGCGATGACCCGCAACCGGTCGCCGGCCCGCTGCCGCAGCGCGGCGATCCGCGGGGCACCGGCCAGCGCGCTCGGCGCCCCGCCGGAGGTGAGCACCGCGTCGGCGCCGAGGTCGACGAGTTCCTCGATCGCCCTCAGTTGGTCGCCGACCTCGTCGAAGGCCTTGTGCACCGTCACCGGCAGCGGCCCCGCCGCCTCGATGAGGCGCCGCAGCACGGCCAGGTCGAGGCCGCCGGCGTCGGTGACGGCACCGACCACCACGCCGACCGCGAGACCGTGCGGATTGGGCAGGCCGCGGATGGCCGCGATGTCGGCGAGCATGACCTGCTCCTCGATCCCGCTGACCCGGAAGTCACCGCCACGGGGGCGGACCATGACCCGTACGTCCACCCTACGCAGCGTCCCCAGCGCGACCTGAACCGTCCCGAGGCTCGGGGTGGTGCCGCCCTGGCCGAGGTCGGCGCAGAGCTCCAGCCGGTCGGCGCCGGCGGCCTCGGCCACCAGCGCGGTCGGCACGTCGCTCACGCAGATCTCGACAGTGGTCATGCGGTCGCCCCGGCCGGGGCGGACGCCGCGGTCGACTCCGGACGCAGCGGGAAGTGGCAGGCCACCTGGTGCGCGTCGCCGGCCAGCGGCGGCTCGGTCTCGCAGATGTCCTGGGCGAGGGGGCAACGGGTCCGGAACCGGCACCCGGTGGGCGGGTTGAGCGCGCTGGGCAGCTCGCCCCGGATGGTCATCCCGTCGCGCGCGGCCGCGGCGTTCGGCGTGACGGTGGGGACGGCGTCGATGAGTGCCTGCGTGTACGGATGCCGGGCGGCCCGGACCACGTCGCGCGCGGGCCCGACCTCGACGAGCTTGCCGAGGTACATGACACCGATCCGGTCCGCCATGTAGTCGACGACGGACAGGTCGTGGCTGATGAAGACGTACGCCAGTCCGAGCTCACGCTGCAGGTCCCGCATGAGGTTGAGGACCTGCGCCTGGATGGACACGTCCAGCGCGCTCACCGGCTCGTCGCCGACGATGAGCCGGGGTTGCAGGGCCAGCGACCGGGCCAGCCCGATGCGCTGCAGCTGGCCGCCGGAGAACTCGTGGGGGTAGCGCTCCAGGACCCGCCGCGACAGCCCGACCTGGTCGAGCAGCGTGGCGATCCGCGCCCGCCGCTCCGCCGTGCCGCCCACCTTCTGGATGTCGAGGGGTTCGGCGAGGATGGCGTCGACGCGCATCCGTGGGTTCATGGCGGCATAGCTGTCCTGGAACATCAGCTGGACCTGCCGGTGCATCCGGCGGCGCTCCCGTCCGGCCAGGCCGGCGATGTCCGTGCCGTCCAGCATGATCTGCCCGGCGGTCGGCTGCTCCAGCCCGACGGCCAGCCGGCCCACGGTGGACTTGCCGCAGCCGGACTCGCCGACCAGTCCGAACGTCTCGCCCGGGCCGACGTCGAACGACACGCCCGCCACGGCGCTGACCTGCCCGGCGGTCCGGCGCAGCAGCCCACGGCCGTGCGCCGTGTAGTTCTTGACGAGGTCCCGCACCGACAGGACGGGACCGGCCGCCGGCTCACCGGGTCCGGCCGCCGGGCGTGCCGGATCCGGCACCGCCTCGACCCGTACCGGGGCGGGCAGGTTGACCGGCGCGGCGGGGCCGGCCGGGACCGGGTGCAGGCAGGCGTGCTGGTGTCCGCCGGCCGACAGGGTCACCTCGGTGGTCCGGCAGTCGTCGGTGGCGTGCCGGCAGCGTGGCGCGAAGCGGCAGCCGGTCAGGGGCCGGGACAGGTCCGGCGGCAGGCCCGGAATGCTGTAGAGGCGGGCGTGTTCACCGGACTCCCGGATCGCCGACTCGGGGAGCGCCTCCATGAGCGCCTCCGTGTAGCGGTGCCGGGGGGAGCGGAACAGCTCCGTGGTCGCGGCGGTCTCGACCACCCGGCCGGCGTACATGACGGCGACCCGGTCGGCGCGGCCGGCGATCACCCCGAGGTCGTGGGTGACCAGGACGACGGCCATCCCGAACTCTTCCCGCAGGTCGTCGATGAGTTCGAGGATCTGCCGTTGGGTGGTGACGTCGAGCGCCGTGGTCGGCTCGTCGGCGATGAGCAGGCGCGGGGAGCAGACCAGCGCCATCGCGATGGCGACCCGTTGCCGCATCCCGCCGGACAGTTCGTGCGGGTAGTTGTCGACGATCCGCTCCGGGCGCGGCATCCCGACCCGGCGCAGGATCTCGATGGTCCGCTCCCGGGCCTCCGCCCGGCCGACCCGCTCGTGCACCCGCAGCGGTTCGCCGACCTGGGCGCCGATCCGCATGGTCGGGTTGAGCGAGGTGAGCGGGTCCTGGAAGACCATGCCCATCCGGACACCACGGATCCGGCGTACCTCGTCGGCCGGCAGCGACCGCAGGTCCCGGCCCTCGAAGAGGATCTGTCCTCCGGACACCCGGCCGCCGGGCGGCAGCAGGCCCATGATCGAGAGCGCGGTCATCGTCTTGCCGCTGCCCGACTCGCCTACGACACCGAGGGTCTCCCCCGGCATGACCTGGAGACTGACCCCGTCCAGGGCGTGCACCGTGCCGCGGCGCAGGGCGATGTCGGTGTCGAGGTCGCGCAGTTCCAGCAGGGGCTGGACTCCGCCGGCTGCCGGCGTGTGCCGGCCGGTCGATTCGCTCATTTTCTGCTCCTGCTCAGCGTCGCCGGAGGCGGACCTCGAAGGCGTCCCTCAGCCCGTCGCCGATGAAGTTGAAGGCGAGGACGATGAGGATGATGGCGATGCCGGGCGGGTACAGCAGCCACCAGTGGCCGCTGTAGGTGTCCGCCAGGCCGTCGGAGAGCATGCCGCCCCAGTTCGCCGCCGGCGGGGGGACGCCGAGGCCGAGGAAGGACAGGTACGCGACGTAGAGGATCGCGTCGGCGACCTGGAAGGTCGCGTTGACGATCACGGTGCCGACGGCGTTCGGCACGATGTGCCGGCGCACCGCCCGGCCGCCGGTGCCACCCATCCCCCGCATGGCCTGGACGTACTCGCGGGAACGCAGGGTCAGTGCGTCACCCCGCACCAGCCGGGCCGGTCCCAGCCAGGCGAAGGCGCCGATGATGACGATGAGCATGGACACGCTCGGTGTGACGATGGCGGCGAGCAGCATGAAGAGGAACAGCGACGGGATCGACATCATCGCGTCGACGACCCGCATCATCGCCGAGTCCACCCAGCCACCGGCGAACCCGGCGACCGCGCCCCAGATCGTGCCCAGGGCGGTGGCGAGGATCCCGGCGGCGAGCCCGACGATGATCGAGGTCTGCCCGCCGAGCATGAGCCGCCCCAGCTGGTCGTAGCCGACCCCGTCGGTGCCGAGCGGATGCCCCTGCTCACCGGGGCCCAGGTGGACGGCGGTGAGGTCCGTGTGCACCTGGTCGGTGTGGTAGAAGAGCGGGCCGAGGAAGCAGATCCCGGCCAGCAGGACGAACAGGCCCAGGCCCACCAGGGCGAGCCGGTTCTCGCAGAAGACGACCAGTCCCTGCCGCCAGAGGCCGCGCACCGGCACCTCGGCGTCGGCCGGCTGGTCGGGGGCGGCGCCGGGGCGGACCGCCTCGGAGAGTGTGGTCATGACGCGCTCCGCTGGAGTCGGACCCGGGGATCGACGGCGGCGTAGAGCAGGTCGGCGACGAGCGCGCCGACCACCGTCGCGATCGAGATGATGACGGTGACCCCGAGCAGGATCGGGAAGTCACGTTTGAGCGCGGCCTGCCAGAACAGCTGGCCCATGCCGGGGAAGTTGAACAGCGACTCGACGACCAGGGCCCCGCTGAACAGCGCGGGCAGGTACATCCCGAGCAGCGCGATGACCGGGAACAACCCGTTGCGCAGCGTGTGCCGCAGCACCACCCGCCGCTCGGAGAGGCCCTTGCTGCGGGCGGTGCGGACGTAGTTCTCGTTGAGGTTGTCGACCATGGCGGAGCGGACGTACCGGGAGTAGACCGCGATGGTGACGATGGCGAGGGTGATCGTCGGCAGGACCAGCCCGGCCGGATCGGCGAGCACCTCGGCCACCGTGAACCCCTGCGGCGCCTCGGGCGGCAGGATCGGCCAGACCTGCGAGAAGAGAATGATCAGCATGAGGCCCATGAAGAAGATGGGCGTCGCGTACGCCAGCAGCGACAGCGAGGTGATGGCGTAGTCGGGCCAGCGGTTGCGGCGGACCGCCTGGATCACCCCGAGCGGGATCGCCAGCACGATGGCCAGCACGGTCGACAGCAGCGACAGCACCATGGTCTTCGGCAGCCGCTGGCTGATCGCCTCGACGACCGACTGGTTGAGCTGGTACGAGTAGCCCAGGTCGCCCTGCAGCAGGCGTTGCACGTACATGCCGTACTGCTGGATCCAGGGCCGGTCGTAGCCCATGTCGTGGTTGAACGCCGCCAACTGCTCCAGCGTCGCCTCCTTGCCGAGGGTGGCGCGTGCCGCGCCCCCGGGCAGCAGGTGCAGGATGAGGAACGCGATCACCGTGACGAGCACGACGACGACGAGGGCCTGGCCCAAGCGCGTGATGAGGTACCGGACCACCTGGGCCCCGCCTCCTCCCCGGTCGGGGCCCCGGCGGCGCGGTCAGCGCCGCCGGGGCCGGGACGATCAGTGATCGGTCACTTCCAGGACCAGTCCTGGAAGTACATGAAGTTCATCGGGTCCTGCGGCTCGACGCCCTGCAGCCCGGACCGGTACGCCGAGACCTGGAACACCGGGTTCGGCATCCAGAGCACCGGCAGGTCCTTGGCGAGGAAGTCGTTGTACGCCTTCAGCGCGCTCTCGTCGCCGGAGAACTGCGTGGCCTCGATGAGCTTGTCGGCCTCCGGGTTGCTGTAGCTGCCCAGGTTCACCGGGGCGCCGGTGGCGAAGAGCCGCTCGCCGCTGGCGAAGGCCGGGTAGTACCAGCTGCCCTGCGAGCCGAAGAAGGACATGTCCCACGAGCAGGTGGCGTCCGCCGGCTTGCAGGCCGGGGTGACCGCCACCGAGTCGGGCACCTCCTTGATGGTGAGCTCGATGCCCAGCTTGGCCATCTGCGACTTGATCTCGGCGAACATCTTCGTCGTGGCGGCGAAGCCGGTCTGGCTGGTCACCGTGAGCTTCAGCGCGGCGCCGGCGGCGATGCCCTCGCCGCACTGGTTCGGCCCGGTGCCCGGCGACTGGCAGGTGGTCTGCCCGTCCGGGGTCACCTTCCAGCCGTGGCTCTCCAGCAGCTCCTTGGCCTTGGCGGGGTCGAAGGAGTACGCGCAGCCGGCGGCGTCGGCGCCGTTGGTGCCCGGCTTGGCCGGCACCGGGCCGCAGGTCGGCGCGGCCGTGCCGGACCAGATCACCTTGCTGATCGTCGGCTGGTCGATGAGCATCTGCAGCGACTGCCGCAGGTACGGCTGCTTGAACAGCGCGCCCGTCTTCGGGTTGTTGAAGTTCAGCTGCAGGTAGGTGACGGACCAGCCGTACCACGGCGAGACCGTGTAGCCCTTGGACTTGAGGTAGCCCTCCTGGGACAGGTTGGCCGCCGGCACGTACCCGTAGTCGATGTCACCGGCGCGCAGCACGTTGAACTCGGCGTCGTCGCCGGTGAACGGTCGCAGCACGATCTTGGCCAGCTTCGGCTTGTCCACACCCGAGTAGTTCGGCTGCGCGGCGAGGGTGACCTCACCGTTCGGCACGTACTTCGCCAGCTTCCACGGGCCGCTGGTGACCTTCCACAGCTCGTTGGAGTCGTACGTCTTCGGGTCCTTCGCGGCCGAGGTCAGGAAGTCGAAGACCTTCTTCGCGCCCGCCGGGGTGCTGGCCAGGTCGCTCACGGCCGCGGAGGCGGAGTCCTTGTCCCAGGCGTGCTGCGGCATCGGAGTGATCTTGTTGAGCTGGTTGTCGACGAACCAGGCGGTGTTGTAGACCTTCGTGGTGGTGATCGAGAAGGTCTTGTCGTCCTTCACCGACCACTGCGCGATGTTGTCCGGGAGGCCGCCGGCCCGGTAGGACGCCCACTTGTCCTT
Organism: Micromonospora sp. AMSO31t; assembly: GCF_008868175.1. Taxonomy (GTDB): domain Bacteria; phylum Actinomycetota; class Actinomycetes; order Mycobacteriales; family Micromonosporaceae; genus Micromonospora. The sequence goes on along the minus strand of NZ_WBKT01000006.1, from coordinate 81,549 downwards.
GTTCGCCCCGACCAGGTCGTACCAGAACTGGATGTCCTTGGTGGTGACGGGCTTGCCGTCGGACCAGGTGTTGTCCTTCAGCGTGATGGTCAGGGTCTTGCCACCGTTGCTCACCACCGGCGGTTCGGCCATCGAACGCCGCGGGTCGATGTTGTACTGCGCCGAGCCGTCCAGCTTGTACTGGTAGAGGGACCGGTACAGCGCCTGGCCGAAGATGGCGTTCTCGCCCTGGGTGAAGCCGGGTGCCGAGATCGGCAGGATCCAGTTGGGGGTACGGAAGGCGACGGTCGCGGTGTCCTTGCCCTGGCTCCCGCCGCTCTTCGACGAACCGCTGCCACCACCGCAGGCGACCAGACCCGCCCCGAGGGCGACCGCGCTGGCTACCGCGACCGCGCCGCGGAGGGCTCGCCGGGGAAATCTGCTCCTCATGAATCTCCTCGATTGATGTGCACTGCCCCGCGTCTCCGGGCGCTACCGGCGGCACCGGGGGTTCGGCCGCTGGTGCTGCTCCTCGACGTTCGACGCGGAGAATGTATCCGGGCCGAAGTGTTGAGTCAACGAAACTTACCCTCTTTATTCGCCGACTTCCGCCAGGGTATGGTCGAAGTCGGCGAAGCATCGACCGATACTCTTCGCGCGGGCTCCGGCGTGCACCCTGCCGGGCACTGCCACACTGAGGCGGCGCCGGAGGACCGCCCGAACAAGGAGAGGCACCCTTGGAACCATCGATCTCCGCCACGCTGCGAGACCAGACCCTGCGCCTGCTGGCCGGCGGCACCGTCACCTCGCGCGCCGACCTCATCGAGGCGTTGCAGGTCGCCCCCTCGACCGTCACGAGCGTGGTACGCCGGCTGCTGGAGGAGGGCGTCATCCTCGAGGAGGGGGTGGGGCGGTCCACCGGGGGACGACGCCCCCGGATCCTGCGCCTGCGGGAGACCAAGGGGATCCTCGCCGTCGCGGAGCTGGGCGGCCGGCACGCCCGTGTGGGGTTGTGCGCGCCCGACGGAGGGCTGCGCACCACCGAGGAGGTGGCCATCGACATCGGCGCCGGGCCGGCGGAGGTGTTCGAGGTCGTCGGGGCGACGGTCGACCGGCTCCAGGCGGCGACCGCGCCCGGCCAGGAGCTGCTCGGGGTCGGCGTGGCCCTGCCGGGTCCGGTCGAGTTCCCCGGCGGGCGGCTGATCGGCCCGGCCCGGATGCCCGGCTGGAGCGGCGTCGACGCGAGGGCCCGCCTCGCCGAGCGCTTCCCGGTGCCGGTGGTCGTCGACAACGACGCCAAGGCGGCGGCGATCGGCGAGTACGTCACCCGGAGAGACGAGTTCGGCGACATGATCTACGTCAAGGCCGGCACCGGCATCGGCGCCTGCCTGGTCAGTGGCGGTCAGATCTACCGGGGCGGGCGCGGCCTCAGCGGCGACGTCACCCACGTCCGCGTGGCGGACAGCGGCGAGCGGGAGTGCTCCTGTGGCAGCCGGGGCTGCCTGGAGACCGTCGCCAGCGGCGCCGCCCTGGCCCGACAGTTGGCCGAGCAGGGCTCGTCGGCCACCACCATCCGGGAGATCGTGACGGCGGTCAGCGACGCCGACCCGACCGTGGTGACCATGGTGCGCCACGCCGGCCGGCTGCTCGGCGTCGCCCTCTCCGGCCTGGTCAACTTCCTCAACCCCGACGCCGTGGTCATCGGCGGCGCACTGTCCAGCCTGGACGTCTACGTGGCCGCGACCCGGGGGATGCTCTACGAGCGCTGCCTACCGTCCGTGACCCAGTCCCTGACCATCGAAGCCAGCGTCGCGGGCCCGGATGCGGCCCTGGTCGGCCTCGGGCACCTGCTGCGCACGACGACCGACGTACGACCCTCCTGAGGAGCAACACCCGTGCCCCGTCCCCTCCGCGTCGCCATCGGCGGCATCCACATCGAATCCAGCACGTTCTCGCCGCACCTGAGCACCGCCGACGACTTCGAGGTCACCCGGGGCGCTGCGCTGCTGGCGCGATACGACTGGCTCTCCCCCGTCCAGCCCTGGGCCGCCGACGTCGAGTGGATCCCGCTCGTGCACGCCCGGGCCCTACCCGGTGGGGCGGTGGACCGGGCGACGTACGAGGTCTGGGCCGCCGAGCTGGTGGAGAAGCTGCGGGCGGCCGGCCCCCTGGACGGCATGCTGCTGGACATCCACGGCGCGATGACCGTCGTCGGAAGCGACGACGCGGAGGGCGAACTCGTCACCGCCATCCGGTCGGTGCTCGGGCCGGAGCCGTTCGTCTCCGCCGCGATGGACCTGCACGGCAACGTCTCGCAGGTGCTCTTCGACGCCTGCGACCTGCTCACCTGCTACCGCACCGCCCCGCACGTCGACGTGTGGGAGACCCGGGAGCGCGCCGCCCGGAACCTCGTCGAGGCGCTGCGCCGGCAGCAGCGCCCGCACAAAGCGCTGGTGCACGTGCCGATCCTGCTGCCGGGCGAGATGACCAGCACCCGCGAGGAGCCGGCCCGAGGGCTCTACGCCCGGATCCCCGAGATCGAGGCCCGGGACGGCGTCGTCGACGCGGCGATCTGGATCGGGTTCGTCTGGGCCGACCAGCCGCGCTGCCGGGGCGCGGTCGTCGTCACCGGCACCGACGCCACCGCCACCACCGAGGCGGCCCGCGAGCTCGGCGGGCACTTCTGGGCGTCCCGCGACGAGTTCGCCTTCGTCGCCCCCACCGGCACCATGGACGAGTGCCTCGACGCCGCCCTGGCCGCGGTCGCCGATCCGGCCCGCCGACCGTTCTTCATCAGCGACTCCGGCGACAACCCGGGCGCCGGCGGCGCCGACGACGTCACCTTCGCCCCCGCACGGATGCTGGCCCGCCCCGAGATCCGCGACGGCTCCCGCCGAGCCGTGTTCGCGTCGCTGGTCGACCCGCAGGCCGTGGCGCAGATCGCCGACCAGCCGCTCGGCTCGCCGGTCCGGGTGACCGTCGGCGGGCGGATCGACGGCCGGGACCCCGGGCCGCTCCCGCTCGACGGGATCCTGGAGGCCGTCGCCGACGACCCCGACGGCGGGCGGTGCGTCAGCGTACGGGTCGGCGGGCTCAGCGTGCTCGTCACCTCCCGCCGGATGCAGTACCGCCTGCTGGACTCCTACGCGCGGCTGGGCATCAAGGTCGACGACATGGATCTCGTCGTGGTAAAGATCGGCTACCTCGAACCCGAGCTCTTCGACGCGGCCGGAGACTGGCTGCTCGCCCTGACGCCGGGCGGCGTCGACCAGGACCTCGCGCGCCTGCCGTACCAGAAGGTGGTGCGACCGGTGTTTCCCCTGGACCGCGACTTCACCGCGGACCTCGCCGTGGTGACCGGGTGATCGCGTGACCCAGCCCGAAGGCCACTGCGTCCTCGCCGTCGACGTCGGCGGAACGACCATCAAGGGGGCCGTGGTCGGCGAGGACGGCCGGCGCCGGCACACGCTGACCGTGCCGTCGCGCGCGGACGACGACCCGGTCAAGGCGGTCCGGTCCCTGTGCCTCCAACTCCGCGACGACGCGCTCGGCCTCGGCGCCGCACCCGCCGCGATCGGCGTGGTCACGCCGGGCCTCGTCGACGAGACGAACGGGGTGGTGCGGTACGCCGCCAACCTCCGGTTCCGCAACGTCCCGCTGCGCGCCCTCGTCGGGGACGACCTCGGCCTCCCGGTGGCGGTCGGGCACGACGCGCGGGCGGCCGGCGTCGCCGAGGCGGTGGCCGGGGCGGCCCGCGGCCTGGACAACTTCCTGCTGCTGCCGCTGGGCACCGGCATCGCCGCGGCCGTGGTGGTACACGGCGCGCCGGTGCCGGGCGCGACCGGCTCGGCCGGCGAGGTCGGCCACATGCCGGTCCACCCCGGCGGCGAGCCGTGCAGTTGCGGGCAGCGGGGCTGCCTGGAGGTCTACGCCTCCGCCGGCGGGCTGGCCCGCCGCTACGCCCGGCTCGGCGGGACCCCGGACTCGGACAGCCGGGCCATCGCCGACGCGGTGGCCACCGACCCGGTCGCCGCCGCCGTCTGGAACGACGCGACCCAGGCGCTGGGGATCGCCCTGGCCACCCTCACCCTGACCCTCGACCCGGCCCGCATCGTGCTCGGCGGCGGGCTGGCCGACGCGGGCGCGCTGTTCTTCGACCCGGTACGCGACGCCCTGCGCGCGGCCCTCGCCTGGCGGACCCCGCCCCCGGTGCTGCGCTCGGCCTTCGGTGCCCAGGCCGCACAGATCGGCGCCGCCGTCCTGGCCCGACGGCTCGCCGGCCTGCCCGTTCCCGACGGCTGGGGCGCGGACGCGGCAGCCGAACTGTGACAACGACGAGGAAGGAATCATGGACCAGCTTCGCTGTCGTGCCCGGGACCTCGGGATCGTCGTAGGGCCGCTGTCCACCGGTCGGCACAACGGAATCACGGATGTCGCGGGGATCCTGGTCGGGCACACCACCGTCGACGACGGCGCCGACCTGCACACCGGTGTCACCGCGGTCGTACCGACCCAGCTCGGCCCCGACCGTCGGACCCTGCCGGCCGCCGTGTACTCCGGCAACGGCTACGGGAAGCTCGTGGGCTCGACGCAGGTGGACGAACTCGGCGTCCTGGAGTCACCGATCGTCCTGACCGGCACGCTGTCGGTGTTCCGGGCCGCGGACGCGCTGCTGGGATACCTGATGGACCAGAGGCCGGACGGCCTGTCGTTCAACCCCCTGGTGGGAGAAACCAACGACGGCCACCTGTCGGACATCCGCCGCCGCCCGATCACCGACGAACACGTGCTCGCCGCCCTCACGGGTGCGTCCGGCGAGCCGCCGGCGGAGGGCTGCGTCGGGGCCGGCACCGGCACCACGGCCCTGGGCTTCAAGGCCGGCATCGGCACCTCATCCCGGGCGGTGCCGGTGGCCGATCGCCCGGCCACGGTCGGCGCCCTCGTCCAGTCCAACTTCGGCGGGGTGCTGACCGTCCTCGGGGTCCCGCTGCCGGCCGACGAGCTGATCCCGGACGCCGACCGAACCGAGCCACCCGGCAACTCCTGCATGATCGTGGTGGCCACCGACGCGCCCCTGGACGCCCGACAGCTCGGCCGGCTCGCCCGACGGGCGGTCTTCGCGATGGGCCGGGTCGGCGCGTCCTACAGCAACACCAGCGGCGACTACGCGATCGCGTTCAGCACCGCGCCACCGGACCAGCCACTCATCCCCGACGGGGAGATCAACCCGCTCTTCGCCGCCGTCATGGACGCGGTCGAGGAGGCGCTGCTCAACTCGCTCTTCACCGCCGCCACCACCACTGGCGTGGGCGGTCACACCAGCCACGCTGTTCCGCACGGGACCGTGATCCGGCGGTTGTCGGCGGCCGGCCGGCTGCCGGCGCAAGCCTGACTCCGCGGGGGTCGGCGCCCAGCTCGCCGACCCCGCCCCTCGGTCCTCGGCACCAGGACAAAATGCGTGGCCACGCCAGCCCGTCCCGTCCTACCTTGTCGCTGGATCTTCTTCTCCGACCCACTCACGAGAGGACTTCACCCCGCGTGACACCGCCTGCTCTGTAGACCTGACCCCTTCCCGCGCATCGGTCGCCGACGTCGCCGTCGGCTCTTTTCCCATGCCTTCCGTCAGGTCTTAAGAGAGATCATGTCTACGCGTCCTCATACCCTGCTGTCCTGGACCCTTCGGCGCGCGCGTCTTCCCCTGCCCGTGTTCCGTTGCGTCCGCTGCCACTCCGGCGTCGCCCGTCGCGGCGACGGCACCTTCCACGTCAACCCCAACGGCCAACTCCTCGACCGCTGGCTCCTGGTCGCCTGCGCTTCCTGCGACCGCACCAGCACAATCACCGTTCACGATCGTGTCCCGGTCCGGTACCTGGATCCGATGCGTCACGGTCGGCATTTCGCTGAACGACAGAACTCACCGAGATTCTTCGTGCCCACGAGCCGCCGCCATGGACCTGAGCCCGGGCGAGAGGCGAGGTGGCCGTGCCCTGGACTGCACCATGCGGCGATCCGGGCCCGGTCAGTCATGACCGGGCACGAACGAAGGTCGGGGCCGGTCCGATCCGGGCGTCGATGGTGAGCGCCCGAGCGAACACATCCGGACGTGCCGACGAATGTACGGGAGTCAGCAGCGGTCCTCCTCGACGAGGTGTCGAGTTCGACGTCCATCGGCTGGTACGGGGGCCCTCGCTTGCCATGACGGCTGGTACAACTTGCACCGGCTGCACAGCGGCCTGGGCCACCGCAGTCCCGCCGACAACGACGCCGCCCTGGCGGCCGGACCACCACACCGGTGGTGTCCGCCGAGGCGCGGTACAAGCTCAGACCACAGGAGTGCCGGAACGTATGGACGGAACTGCAGGCAGTCCGTGGGCGGTGACCGGCCTGGATCCACTGGCCGGGCGGGTGTTGGAGCACCTGGTGGCCGTGCCGTCGGCGGACGTCAGCGAGGTGGCGGCGGCGGTCGGGGTGTCCCCCGCGGAGGCGGAACGGGCGCTGCGGCACCTTGCGGAGTCCGCACTGGTGCTGCACATCGACGGCGCGGCGCCGCGATGGGCGGCCGGCCCCCCACGGTCATCGCTCACCGCCCTGCTCGCCCGGCGGCGGGCCGAACTGGCCTACGTCGAGGGCATCGTGGAGCGGCTTCACGAGGTGTACGAGGCGGTGTCCGGGCCACGCGCTGCGCACCTGGTGGAGGTGTTGGAGCGCGAGGACGAGGTGCCGGCGCGCTACGGCCAGCTGCTGAGAGGGAGTTCGGTCGAGGTACTGCATCTGGCCAAGCCGCCGTACGTGACGGCCGCGCGGGCGTCCGTCGGGGAGTCGGGAGTGGCGCCGGGGGTGCGGATGCGGTCGGTGTACGAGACGGAGGGCTTCACCGACGCGGTGTCGCTCAGGACGGCGCTGCGCGGGACGGGTCAGGGCGGGGAACTGCGGCTGGCGTCAACGCTTCCGGTGAAGTTGGTGGTGTTCGACCGGGCGGCGGCTCTGCTGCCGGTGCGGGGAGACCGCCCGGCGGCGGGTTCCTTGGTGGTGCACTCCCCCGCGCTGGTGGTGGCGCTGGTGGCGCTGTTCGAGAGCGTGTGGGAGCGCGCCGAACCGGTGTCGCTGGCAAGCCGGCACGATGGGCGGCCCCGAAGGGCAATCGGGAACCCGTGGGGCCGGACCGGCGAACACGGGAGATCCTGCACATGATGGCAACCGGGATGAAGGACGAGTCGATCGCCCGCGTGCTCAAGGTGAGCCGCCGTACCGTGCAGAAACATGTCACCGATGCGGGTTCCCTGCTCGGCGCCCGGACCCGGTTCCAGATCGCGCTGCTGGCGGCGGAGCGGGGGTGGCTGAAGGAATAGGTCCGGACAGGATGCTGCACCGGCCCGGATCCACATCCCGAACACGACGGCGCGCCGGGACCGCCTCTGGGAGGGGGTTCCGGCGCGCCGCCTGGCCGGGGCTCACGTGCAGGACTTGGCTCCCTTCGCGTACGCCAGGCCGAAACCGCCCGCGGACGAGTCCATGAAGATCACGTCGCGCCCCGCGCCCGCCGTCGCGAACATCTGCGCGCCCGGGCTGCACGACGCCGGGCCGACGTACTTCCCGGTGAACGTGTACTGCTTGAGCTTCGGGTTGAGCGCGTTGTCGGGGTAGCCGCCGGTCGAGAGCCAGAGGTCCGCGGGGGCCTCCTCGGTGACCGTGAGGGTCGTGTCGGACAGCGTGAGGACGTCGGCGCGGATCGCCTGCGGCGAGTTCTCCTCGAAGAGCAGGTGGCTCGTGCCGGTGGCGAAGTCGAAGAGCCGCACGGAGTCGTTGAACGTCCCCTGGCTCCACTCGCCGTCGACGTAGTGGCCGTAGTCGCGGTTGATCACCCAGGCGACGCCGGTGCCGGACACCTGGGGGTAGCTCATCGTCTCGGCGCCAGGGTCACCGCCGGCGAAGGTCGTCTTGCCCGTCGCCACGTCGTACACCTCGACGCCCAGCGACCACCAGGTGCCGTCGGGGTTGGGCTGCGCGTAGTCCTCGTACCGGACGTAGGAGATCTTCCCGTTCTTGACGCTCGGCGCCGTCGCGTTCCCGACCCAGTCGGGGTGCGCCAGGGTGTGGACGGTCCGCGAGTTGCCCTTCAGGTAGCGCACGACGTCGAGGTACCCCTGCTCCGGGTCGTACTGGCTCCACGCGATGACGTCGCCGTCGAAGCTGAGGCCGTCGATGCGGTACGGGGAGCGGTAGATCTCCTCGACGTGGCCGCCGCCGACGGGCGCCGACAGGATGCGGTTGGTCTCCCACGTCGGCGAGTCGGGGTCGTTCTTGATCGACAGCCACACGACCCGCTTGCCGTCGGTGTACGGGAAGGTGTGGTTGTTCCCGTCGTTCGGGGAGATCCGGTACGGCACGACCTTGCCGTCGATGCGGCCCACCCAGACCGACATCGGCTCGGTGCGGTTCGCGTCCGACCGCGGCACGGTGAACCAACCGCCGGCCATGCTCGCCTTGGTGTCGATGTACGACCCGGTGTTGAGCCGGTCGATCAGCAGGTCGGTGTTCTTGCCGTACAGGCCCGCCTTCCACTTCGCGGTGATGCCGCGCGAGTCGAATGCCGCCCGCACCACCTTCAGGTCCTTCTGGCTCAGGCCGGAGGACTTGGCGGCGGCGAGCACCGCCTCGCGGGCGTCGACGAAGTCGGACATGGGCGTGAGGTAGTCGGTGAGCGCCCGGTAGACGATCTTGTCGGCGACCGGGCCACCGAACGTCTGACGCAGGTCCCAGAGCGCCCCGGACACGATCGTCGAGTTGAGGTGCACGCCCCCGTCGTCCATCTGCGGCGTGTCCATGAGGTGCTGGAAGTCCGCCGTGGTGGCGCCGTCGTCGAGGTTGCGCAGTGCGCATCTGGTGGGCGTCAGGGTGCGGCAGAGGTCGCCGCCGATCAGGCTCGCCTCGGGGTCGGACATCGGCGTGCCCGCCGCGTCGAGGTCGATGGCGTTGCCGAAGTAGTCGGCGATCGCCTCGTTGAGCGCGCCCGGCTGGCCGGCGTAGACGAGGCTGGCGGAGTTCTCCACCACACCGTGCGTCATCTCGTGACCCACGACGTCCGGGTCGGCGGCCAGCGGCAGGTACTCGTCGTCGCCGCTGCCGTACACCATGCGGGTGCCGTCCCAGTACGCGTTGACGAACGGGTAGCCGCCGTAGGTGATGCCGACGATCGAGTTGATCGCCATGCCGTCGTCGTCCAGGCTGTTGCGCCCGAGCTTCGCCTGGAACCACTCGAACACCTTCGCGGCGTCCCAGGCCGCGTCGACGGCGCCGGCGTCGGTCAGGTCCGCGCCGAGCGTGCTCGACGGCGACGCGAACGGCCCGACGCCCTCGGGCAACTGGCCGTCGAGCAGCTCGTAGTAGTCCCGGCCCCGAGCGTCCCAGGTGGTGATCGGCACCGTCCGCCCGTCCGGGAGGGTGTGGGTCTGGTCGATCATGAGGTAGGGACCCGCGTCGTCGATCCGGACGAGCGGGAGCGCCACCGTGGCGCCGTGCAGGCTCCTGCCCTCGCCGACGACCGGCGTCGTGCCGTTGCCCGACGGGGGCGGCTCCGACACGGCCCGCGGCGCCACGGCGGTCCCGCCGGCGGCCAGGGCGGCGGCCTGCTGCGCGGTGGCGAAGGGCTTGATCCGGCTGACGCTGAGCAGCGTCACCCCGTTCGTCGCGCCCACGTACACGTCGCGCAGCACGGGCTGGCCCGTGACGACGTCCTTGCCCCTGACGAGCACGCGCCGCGCGAGCACGCCGGTGCCGGTCGGCATGACCACGAGCCCCTGGTCGGTGCCGGTGAGGTCGGCGTGGGCCGGGTCGGGTGTCGTGCCGGGCCGCGGGGCGCCGGCCACGACGGCCGCACCGGGGTGCAGGCTCCTGCGTACGTCCTCGACCGCTCGGGCGATCGCGACGACCGCGGGCATCGGGGTGTCCGTCGTGTCGACGTCGAGGTCCGTGAAGTAGCTGCCCGACGTGCCGGTCACCGCACGCTTGCCGGCCTTCTTCTCCATCCGCACCACGTACTGGGCGCCGAACACGGGCAGGCCCTTGTACCTCTGGTTCAGCCGGACCGTCTCCCGCCCGCCCTGCGTGTCGACGCTCGCTGTGCTGACGTGCCGGCCGGGTCGGCGATCTTGTAGCGGTCCTTGTGCCCTGCGAGGTGGGCCTTGGCGGCCCTGTCCGGTGCGATCGTGGCGTCGACCGGGTCGGCCAGTTCGTCCACGAGCGCGGGGGTGTCCGTAGCGGGCGCCACGGTGGCCGGGATGGACGCCTCCGCGGCCGTCGTCGTACCCGTCGGCGCCGCGTTCGCGGCCTGGGCGGTGGTTCCGAGGAGGGCGGCCGTCGCCAGGATGGCGAGGGCTGGTGGTGCCTTGACTCTGCGCATCTGTTGCTCCTGCAAGGTGTCCAGCACCCGGCCGACTCCTTGCGGCACGGGATTCGCTCACCCTCACCGCGGCGTCGCCACCGGCACAAGGACGACTTTGCGCAACTGCACAAGTCAGAAGCTCGCCGAGGGCGAGCCGATCCGAACGGCATACCTGGTCGGGTACCGGTCAGGGCTCGTGGTAGCCGGCCCAGGAGCCGCGAACGTGGCCGATGTGGCGTCGCATCAGCTCCGCCACCTTCGGCGCGTCGCCGGCGACCACCAGATCGACGATCTGCTCGTGCTCGGCGGCCGACCGCCCCAGCTCGCCGCGCTCGGCCAGCCCTTGCAGGCCGTACAGGCGGCTGCGGGCCCGAAGGTTCCCCACCACGTCGATGAGATGGCGGTTGCCGGCGAGGGCGAGCAACGACAGATGGAAACGCCGGTCGACCTCGACGTAGCCGATGAGGTCGCCGGTCTCGGCGAGCCGCTCCACCTCCCTCGCCAGCGGACGCAGTTCCTCGACCGCCGCCCGGGTGGGCTCGTTGATGGCCCGGGCGATCTCGGCCACGGTGGGCACCTCGATCAGTGCGCGCAGCGAAGTGATCTCGTCCAGGTCCCGGTCACTGAGCTCCTTGACCCGGAAGCCCTTGTTTCGAACAATCGTGACCAGTTCCTCGTTGGCGAGATCGAGCATCGCTTCGCGCACCGGCGTGGCGGAGACACCGAACTGCTCCGCGAGGGTCGGCGCGGAGTACAGCACGCCGGGTCGCATCTGCCCCGTGATGACCGCGCCCCGCAGGATGTGGGCGATCTCCTGCCGAAGGTTGGGCCGGCCGCCGAACTGCGGCAGAGAGAGGGCGTCCGGGGCCAGGCGCCCGGTCGCGGTGTCGCCCCTTGTCTCCTTCATCGCAGCGCAAATCCCAGGCCGACGGGATCGTTGGCCTCAAGAACGAATTGATGCTCACCAGTTCGGTAGGCCATCCCTCGCACCTCCGAAACGTAGGCCGGGCGGCCTTCTGCTTCCAACTCCTGCACGACGCGGCCCAGGAACCGTGTTCCGACCACAGAGTCGTGCGTTAGCACCTGGTCAGGGGCGAGTTGCCCCGATGATGCTAGCAGCGCGATCCGCGCGGAGGTTCCCGACCCGCACGGCGAGCGGTCGACCTCACCGTCGGCGAAGACGGTGATGTTTCGCTGGTGCGGGCCGTCGGACCGTCGGCCGAGATCCTCGAACAGAATGGTGCCGTAGATACCGTCAAGCCGCGGTTCGCTCGGATGCTGGGCCCATTCGGTTCCGTTGAGTCTCCATTTGATTTCGCGGCCGAGCGCCAGCAGATCACCGTAATGGTCGGGGTCGACCGACAGTCCGAGGACCGAGGCGTCGACGGAGGCGTAAATGGCCCCTCCGTAGCTGATGTCCACCTGCACCGGACCCCGGCTGGTGTTCACGGCGATGCCGTGACCCAGAACGTACGCGGGCACGTTGCGAAAACTGACGCCGCGGACCTCGCCGGCCACGCAGGAGACTGTGGCCGTGACGCGACCCGATGGTACGTCGATCACCACGTCGGTCTCCCCGTCCGGGACGGCGTCCACGAGCCTGCTCCGGACTGCCCACGCACCCAGCGCGATGGTGCCGTGTCCGCACGCCGTCGAGTAACCATCCTTGTGCCAGAACAGCACCCCGAAGTGTGCGCCGTCGTCGTCAGGTGGCACGACGAAGCAGCCGTACATGTCGGCGTGGCCACGAGGTTCGTTGACCAGGAGCCGGCGCACCGCGTCGACCTGTTCATCGCCCTGGGCGTGTTCGCGCCGTTCCAGCACCGTGGCGCCGGGAATCTCCGGGACGCCTGCGGTGACGATGCGGAACGGCTCTCCCGCCGTGTGGTAGTCGGTGGCACGAATGTCCTGCATCGCCTCAGGCCCCCAGGTACGCCTCGACCACGCGGGAGTCGCGCGCGAGCTCGCGGGCCGCTCCCTGCAGGGTGATCACACCGTTCTCCACCACGTACGCGCGGTGAGCGATCTTGAGTGCGGCACGGGCGTTCTGCTCGACGAGCAGCACCGAGGTGCCGTCGGCGTTGATCCGGCGGATCAGTGCCATGATCTGGGCCACCACGAGTGGTGCGAGCCCCATCGAGGGCTCGTCCAGCATCAGCAGTCTCGGCCCGGCGACCAGCGCGCGACCGACGGCGAGCATCTGCTGCTCGCCGCCGGACAGGTTCCCGCCCTGCTGGCTGCGCCGCTCGGCGAGCCGGGGCAGCAGGGCGTAGACCTCGTCGATCCGGCGGCTGACCGCGGCCTTGTCGTTCACCAGGTAGCCGCCGAGTTGGAGGTTCTCGTGAACGGTCAGCCGGGAGAAGATGCGGCGCCCCTCCGGCACGTGCACCACCCCGGCGCCGACGATCTCCCAGGGCTTGGCCGTGGTGATGTCCGTGCCGAACGCGCGCACGGTGCCGCCGGTGGACCGCACCACGCCGGAAACCGTGGCGAGCGTACTGGTCTTGCCCGCGCCGTTGTTGCCGAGCAGAGTGACGATCTCGCCCTCGCCGACGGTCAGGGTCAGGCCCCGCAGGGCGTGGACGCGGCCATAGTGGACGTCGAGAGCGTCGATGTCGAGTGCACAGCGGCCGGCGGCGTCACTCACGGCTCATCATCTCCTCGCTCGTGGCTTCCTCCTCGTCGTCCTTGCCGAGGTACGCCTCGATCACGTCCGGGTTGCGGCGTACCTCCTCGGGGGTGCCGTCGGCGATTTCCCGGCCGAAGTTCAGCACGACGATCCGGCGCGACACCTGCATGACGAGATCCATGTCGTGCTCGATGAGGACGATGGCGGTGCCGAGCCCACTGATGCGGTGCAGCAGATCGAGCAGTTCGGTCTTCTCGCCGTAGTTGAGGCCCGCGGCGGGCTCGTCCAGCAGGAGCACCGTTGGCCGGCGGGCGAGGGCGCGGGCGATCTCGACGCGCCGCTGCTCGCCGTACGGAAGGTTCCGCGCCAGGCCACCGCGGTCACCGCGCAGGCCCACGAAGTCGAGCCACCGGTTCGCCTCGTCGGTCGCCTCCCGTTCGGAGCGCCGGAACCGCGGCGTGTGCAGGAGCGCGTCGAGGGCGTTCTGCCGCAGCCGCAGGTGCGTCCCGGCGCGGACGTTGTCGAGCACCGTCAGCTCGCCGAACAGGCGCAGGTTCTGGAAGGTGCGCGACGTCCCCCGGGCCGCGATCGCGGACGGCCGCAGGCCGGTGATGTCCGCGCCGTGCAGCGTGATCGAGCCGCCGGTGGGCTTGTAGAAGCCCGTGATGCAGTTGAACGCGCTGGTCTTGCCGGCACCGTTGGGTCCGACGAGCGACAGGAGGTCGCCTTCGTTGACCTGGAAGCTCAGCCCGTCAACGGCCTTCACGCCGCCGAAGTCCAGGTGCAGATCCTGCACCCGCAGGAGCGGTGCGGTTCCTCCCGTGCTCACGGCACTACCTCCTTCGCCTTGCCCGCGTCATGCTTCTCGGCCTCGCGCAGGTCACGCCGGGACTGCCGTTCCACGGCGCGTGCCGGCCACAGCCCCTGCCGGCGGAAGATCATCACTACGATGAGCAGGATCCCGAATACGAAGTACCGGTAGTCCGCGGCCTCCCGGAGAAGCTCGGGCAGCACGCTGATGAAGATGGCGCCGAGCACGACGCCGGGCGTCGACCCCATGCCACCGAGCACGACGGCCATCAGGATGAGGGCCGACCACAGGAAGGTGAAGCTCGGTGGGGAGATGGCGGACAGCTGGGCGCCGAAGAGGATGCCGGCGAGGCCGCCCCAGATGGCGCCGCCGATGTAGGCGGCGAGCTTCACCCGGTACGTGTTGATGCCCATCGCCTCGGCGGCGTCCTCGTCCTCGCGGATGAACCGCCAGGCGCGTCCGAGCCGGCTGCGTCCGAGCCGCGCCGCGCCGAGGACGGCCAGGGCGACGACGACCACACAGGTGTAGTAGAGGCCGACCGGGCCGCTCAGGTCGATCCCGAGCAGCGTGATGCCGGGGATCCCGTAGATGCCGGACGGCCCACCGGTGATGGTGAGGTTGTTCGCCGTGATCCGGATGATCTCCCCGAAGCCGAGCGTCACGATCGCCAGGTAGTCGCTGCGCAGCCGCAGGGTGGGCCCACCGATCACGATGCCGGCGACCACCGCCGCGACGATGACGACGGGCACCGTGGCCAGCAGCGGCCAGCCGTACCGGGTGGCGAGGACTCCGCTGACGTAGGCGCCAATGGCGAAGAACGCGGCGTACCCGAGGTCGAGCAGGCCGCAGTAGCCGACGACGATGTTGAGGCCGACCGCGAGCATCACGAAGAGCAGCGCGGAGGTCATGACCGACAGGGCGTAGTTGGTCGCGGTGATGAACGGCGCCAACGCCGCCACGGCCAGTCCGATCAGGCCGAGGTAGCGGTTCTGCTGGAGCCGGTCGAAGAGGGCGCTGGCGCGGGTGGGTGACGTCGCGAAGTTGGTGGTCATCAGACACGCTCCGTAACGCGCTCGCCGAGGATGCCGGTCGGGCGGAGCGTGAGGAAGATGATGAGGAAGCTGAAGGCGAAGACATCGCGCCACTGCCCGCCGATCCAGGCGGTGCCGATCGACTCGAGCAGGCCGAGCGCCAGGCCGCCGAGCATCGCGCCCTTGATGTTGCCGATGCCGCCGATGACGGCCGCGGTGAACGCCTTGAGCCCGATGATGAACCCCATCAGGAAGTCGATCTTCCCGTAGTAACCGCCGGCCATCACGCCGGCCGCGCCGGCGAGGGCGGAGCCGATGAAGAAGGTGCGCGCGATGACGGCGTCGACGTTGATGCCCATGTAGAGGGCTGCCGTCGGGTCCTGGGAGATGGCGCGCATGGCCCGCCCGGTCCCGGTCCCCATGACGAGCCACTGGAGGCCGGCCATCAGCAGGACCGCGATCAGGATGAGGCTGGCCTGCTGGATGGTGATCCGGGCGCCGAGCACGTTGACCGAGTCGCCCGCCAGCCGGACCGGGTAGACCTCCGGGTTGGGCCCGGCCACCAGGCGCATCCCGTACTCGATCGCGAACGAGGCGCCGACCGCGGTGATCAGTACGGAGAGCCGGGGCGCGCCGCGCAGGGGACGGTAGGCGATCCGCTCGAGCAGCAGGCCGGCCGTTCCGGTCACCAGCATCGCGATGATCAGGACGATGAGCAGCGCCACGAAGCCGAGGCCGGTCGCCAGCCCGCCGGCGACGCTCAGGACGCCGAAACCGACGAACGCACCGAGCATGTACAGGTCGCCGTGGGCGAAGTTGAGGAGCCTGATGATGCCGTACACCATCGTGTAGCCTAGGGCGACCAGGGCGTAGAACGATCCGACGAAGAGACCGTTCCAGAGGAGTTGGGTCATGGGAGCCCTCCGGGGAACGCCCCGGCGGCGCGCTCCTGGGAGGGCGCCGCCGGGAACAGGCGGTCTACTGCAGGGTGTCCTTGAGGACGATCTTGCCCTTCTCCACCGTGAGGATCTGGAAGCCACCGCTGGAGAGCGTGTGGTCGGGCGTGAACTTCAGCGGCCCGGAGAACAGCTGGAAACCGTCGATCCCCTCGAGTGCCTTGATGACGGCGCTGCCGTCGGTCGAGCCGGCCTGCTTGACCGCCTCGGCGGCCACCCGCACGGCGTCGTAGGCCTGGGTCGAGTACGGACCGGGGGCGGCGCCGAACTTGCTCTTGTAGTCCGCGATCCACTTGTCGGCGCCCTGGATCGTCTCCGGGGTCTGCGTCATGGTGGCGAAGACGCCTTCGGCGGCCTCGGAGCCGGCGATGTCCACCAGCTTCTGGTCGACCGAACCGTCGGCGACCATGACCTTGCCGGTGTAGCCGGCCTGCCGCAGCTGACGGATGATGAGGCCACCCTCCTGGTAGTAGCCGGTCCAGTAGATGAAGTCCGGCTGTCCCTTCAGGATGGCGGTGACGTTGGCGCTGTAGTCGCTCTCACCGGCGGTGACCGACTCGCGTCCGGCGAGCGCCGGCGAGCCGGTCAGCAGCTTGGCGGTGGTGTCGGCGATGTCCTTGGAGTAGCTGGTGTTGTCGTCCATGAGGGCGACCTTGGTGGCGCCCACCTTCTTCATGAACGTGAACGCCGCATCGGACTGCTGCGCGCCGGTGCCGTTGATCAGGAAGACGTTCTTCTTGTGCTGCTTGACCAGTTCGTTGGAGTTGGCGGCCGGGATGAGCATGGGCACGTCGGCCTTCTCGAAGATCGGCAACGTCGGGAGCGTCGCACCCGAGCAGTAGCCGCCGACCGAGATCTTCACACCCGCGGTGACCAGCTTGTTGGCGCCCGCCGTGGCGCTCTTCGCGTCGCAGGCCTCGTCCTCGACCTTGAGCTCGAGCTTGCGCCCGTCGACGCCACCCTTGCCGTTGATCTCGTCGACGGCGAGTTGCGCCCCGTTCTTCATGTACGGGCCGATGGCCGAGCTGCTGCCGGACAGCGGAGTCAGCATGCCGAGGACGATCGGCCCCTTGTCCGACGACTGCTCGCCCCCTCCCGAGGCGAGCCCGTTGCCACAGGCGGAGAGCATCATGGCCGCAACCGCCGCGCCGCCCACGAGGGCGACTCGCGACAGCCGGCGGGTCAGGTATGCCGTCATTGCCAAACCCACTTCCCTCAAGGGCCGCCATGCGGACGGCCCAGGTAGCCACTGGTAGCACTGCTGTGTGACGTAGCACTGCACTATGGCACAGGACACATCGTCGCTCTAGAGGTGCTCGTCGGGGTGTTATCGACGCGTGACTTGAGCCCGGCGGACGGTTGTGTAATATTTTACTGACCGTCACGAAAGGGGCTTTCCGAGATGACTGCTTCCCCCGCTGCCCGTACCCGCCCCTGGCGCGGCGTGCTCGTCGCGACCGCCCTGCCCTACCGCGACGACCTGTCCGTCGACTTCGACGCCTACGCCGACCACGTGCGGTGGCTGGCCGAGAACGGCGCCCACGGCGTGACCCCGAACGGATCCCTGGGCGAGTACCAGGTGCTGACCGCTGAGGAGCGTGCGAAGGTCGTCGAGGTGGCGGTCCAGGCCGCACCCGAGGGCTTCGTCGTCATGCCGGGCGTGGGCGCCTACGGCGCCCTGGAGTCGCGGCGCTGGGCCGAGCAGGCGGCCGAGGCCGGCGCGCAGGCCGTCATGGCGCTCCCCCCGAACGCCTACCGCACGGACGAGCGGGCCGTCCTGGAGCACTACCGCGAGATCGCCAAGGCCGGCCTGCCGGTGACCGCGTACAACAACCCGATCGACACCAAGACCGACCTGACGCCTCGGATCCTCGCCACGCTGTACAACGAGGGCCTCATCGTGGGCGTCAAGGAGTTCAGCGGGGACGTGCGCCGGGCCTACGAGATTTCGGAACTCGCGCCCGGACTGGACCTGATGATCGGCACCGACGACGTCGTGCTCGAGGTCGGCATCGCGGGCGCCAAGGGATGGGTCGCCGGATACACGAACGCCTTTCCCCGCTCGACCGTGGCGCTGTACGAGGCCTCGGTGGCAGGGGACCTGGAGACCGCGCTGCCGCTGTACCGGCTGCTGCACCCCCTGCTGCGCTGGGACTCGAAGACCGAGTTCGTACAGGCGATCAAGCTCTCCATGGACATCGCCGGCCGTCACGGCGGCATCTGCCGGCCGCCGCGACAGCCGCTGACCGCCGAGCAGGAGCAGTCGGTCCGCGCCGCGACCGAGGCAGCCCTCGAAGCCGGACTGGCCTGAGCCATGCGGGCCCGCCGACTACTGCACGCCGTCGACTCGCACACCGAGGGCATGCCGACCAGGGTCATCACGGGCGGCGTGGCACCACTGCCCGGCGCCACCATGATGGAGCGCCGGCGCTGGTTCCTCGACAACAGCGATGACCTGCGCACCCTGCTGATGTACGAGCCACGCGGGCACTCCGCCATGTCCGGAGCGATCCTGCAGCCGCCGACGCGGCCCGACGCCGACTGGGGCGTGCTCTACATCGAGGTGTCCGGCTGCCTGCCAATGTGCGGACACGGCACCATCGGGGTCGCCACCGTGCTGGTGGAAACCGGCATGGTGGAGGTGACCGAGCCGGTCACGACGATCCGCCTGGACACGCCCGCCGGCCTCGTGGTCGCGGAGGTCGCCGTCTCCGACGGCGCGGCCAGGGCGGTCACGATCCGCAACGTACCGTCCTACTCGCAGCAGTTGGACGCGACGGTCGAGGTGCCCGGTTTCGGGACGGTCCGCTACGACCTCGCCTACGGCGGCAACTTCTACGCCATGGTCCACCTCGACGACCTCGGCCTGCCGTTCGACCGGGGACACAGGCAGGCACTGCTGGACGCCGGGCTGGCGATCATGGAAGCGATCAACGAACAGGACCGCCCGGTCCACGTCGACGACCCCGACATCAGCGGATGTCACCACGTACAGCTCATCGCTCCCGGCTCGGACGCCCGGCATTCGCGCCACGCGATGGCCATCCACCCGGGTTGGTTCGACCGGAGCCCGTGCGGTACCGGCACGAGCGCCCGCATGGCGCAGCTGCACGCGCGTGGCGAGCTGGCGTTGGACGTCGACTTCGTCAACGAGTCCTTCATCGGGACGCGCTTCGTCGGCCGGCTCGTCGAGGAGACCCGGCTCGCCGGCGGCGTCACCGCAGTGGTGCCGACCATCACCGGGCGCGCCTGGCTGACCGGCACGGCACAGTACTTCCTCGATCCGGACGACCCGTTCCCGGCGGGTTTCCTGCTGTGACGTGACCTCGTCCCCACCCGGCCCACGTACCGATGCTGAGGGAGCCTTCGTGATCAAGAGCTACTCACCGCACGCACCCGAGGACCTCGTCGCCGAGGCACCCGTGACCACCGCCGACGAGGTGGCGAAGGCGTTTGCCCGCGCTCGCGCGGCGCAGGCCCAGTGGGGGCGCGGCCCCGCGGCCGCCCGGGCGCAGGCCCTGTCCGACGCTGCCGACGCGGTGGCGGCAGCATCCGACGAACTGAGCCGACTGGCGGTTCGCGAGGTCGGCAAGCCCCTCGGCGAAGCGCGCGGCGAGGTGGCTCGGGCGGTGGCCATCCTCCGCTACTACGCCCAGCAGGTGTACGACCCGGTGGGCGCGATGCACGAGCCGTCGGCCCTCGGCCTGCTCTTCACCCGGCGGCGACCGCTCGGCGTCGCCGGGCTCGTCGCCCCGTGGAACTTCCCCATCGCCATCCCGCTGTGGAAGGCCGCACCGGCACTGGCGTTCGGCAACGCCGTGGCGCTCAAGCCGTCGCCGGACGCCACGGCCACAGCGCTGCGGCTGGCCGCCCTGCTCGACGAGGTGCTGCCCGAGGGACTGTTCACGGTCCTTCCCGGCGACGGCGACACCGGCCGGGCGATCGTGGCCGAGGCCGACGTGGTGTCGTTCACCGGGTCCACGGCGGTCGGTGGCGACGTGGTGCGCTCGGCCGCGGCCCGCGGGGTTCGGGTACAGGCGGAGATGGGCGGCCAGAACCCGGCGATCGTCCTGCCCGACGCCGACGTGGAGTCCACCGCCAGGCAACTCGCCGCGGCCGCGATGGGATTCGCGGGCCAGAAGTGCACGGCGACCAAGCGGGTGATCGTCGTCGGGGACGTCGCGCCGATGCGTGACGCCCTCGTCGCGGCGATCGAGGCGCTGGGGTTCGGCGACCCGGCGCAGGCGACGACCGCGGTGGGGCCGGTCATCAACGAAGCCGCCCGGGACAGGGTGCTGGCCGCCGCCGGCAGCGCGACCGCGGCCGGGGCCCGTCTCCTGACCGGCGGCGTGGCGACCGACGACCCCGGCTGGTTCGTCCGCCCGACCCTGCTCGAGGACGTCCCCGCCGGCCACCCGCTCTCGTGCGACGAGGTGTTCGGGCCGATCGCCACCCTGCAGGCGGTGCCTACGCTCCAGGAGGCGGTGGCGGTGGCCAACGATGTTCCGCAGGGACTGGCCGCCGGCGTGTACACGCGCGATCTCACCGCCGCGCTCGCGACGGCGGACGCGTTGGCCGCCGGCCTGGTGAAGGTCAACGCACCGACCACCGGGGTCGACTTCTACCTGCCGTTCGGCGGCGAGAAGGCATCCAGTGTCGGCGGCCGCGAGCAGGGCAAGGCCGCGCAGGACTTCTTCACCTCGCTCCACACCGTGACGCTGGCCCCGGGCGAAGGAGCCTGATGCCCGGCGACGACGGCCTGGTCCTCACGGCCGAGGAACAGTCGATGCTGGCCGGAGAGCAGGGCCCGGCCACCGCGATGTGCATGCGTCTGATCGTCGGGGTCGCGCGCGCGAACGGGGCCGAACGACTGGTGCCGATCGAGTCGGCGCACGCCGATGGCTGCCTCTACCACGGCGTGGCAGGGCTGGAGTTCACCGAGCGGCTGGTCTCCCTCGGCGCCCGGGTGCGGGTGCGCACGACGCTCAACGTCGGCTCGCTCGACCTCCTGCATCCCGGACTGGTACGCGCCGACCCCGAGGTGGCCGAGAACGGCCGGCGCCTCATGGACGCGCACGTGGCGCTCGGCTGCGAGCCGATCTGGTCGTGCGCGCCGTACCAGTCCGGCCACCGCCCGACAGAAGGCAGCCACGTGGCGTGGGCGGAGTCGAACGCCATCGCCTTCGTCAACTCGGTACTCGGGGCGCGCACGGACCGGTACGGCGACTTCATCGACATCGCCGCCGGCGTTGCCGGCCGGGTCCCCTACTCCGGCCTGCACCTGACGCGAAACCGCGCCGCCGCGCTGGTGCTCGACTTCTCGGCGGTCCCCGCCGCGCTGCTCGACGACGACGTCGCCTGGCCCGCGATCGGGGCGCTGCTCGGCGAATTCGCCGGAACCCGGGTCGCGGCGCTCACCGGCCTGCCGGGCGACCTGAACGACGGCGGGGTCACCGAGGACCGGGTCAAGGCGCTCGGCGCGACCGCCGCGTCCGCCGGCGGCGTCGCGCTGTTCCACGTCGTGGGGATGACACCGGAGGCACCGACGCTGGACGCGGTGCTCGCGCCCGAGGCCACCACCGTGCCGGTGACGGCACACGACCTCAGGCGAGCGCGCGAGCGGTTGAGCACCGCCGCCACGACGTCACTCGACGCGGTCAGCCTCGGCACCCCGCACTTCTCGCTGTCCGAGTTCGCGGCGCTGGCGCGCGAGTTGCGGGCCGGCCCGTCGTTCAGCTCGTCGGTTGACGTGTTCGTGTCGACCAGCCGGGCCGTGCTGGCCCAGGCGGAGGCACGCGGGTACGCCGACACCGTGCGCGATGCGGGAGGCCGCATCCTCACCGACACGTGCACGTACGTCACGCCCGTGCTGAACGACGGGATCCGCACCGTGATGACGAACTCGGGCAAGTGGGCCTGGTACGCGCCGGCGAACCTCGGCATCGACACCGTATTGGGAAGCCTGGCCGAGTGTGTCGCCTCGGCGAGAGCCGGGACGGTGGTGCGCGATGAGCGGCTGTGGGGATGACCCGGTGACACTGTCCGGCCGCTCCCTCCACCCGGGACAGGCGAACGGCGTCGTGCTCACGCTCGACGAACCGCTCTCGTTCTGGGGCGGGGTCGACCCGCGCGGAGTGATCGTCGACGCCCACCATCCGCAACGCGGCTCCACGGTCGCCGGGCAGGTCCTCGCGATGCGGGCCGGGCGCGGCTCCAGCTCCTCGACGGCCGTGCTCGCGGAGCTGATCCGGTCGGGGCATGCGCCGGCGGCCCTTCTCCTGGCCGAGTGCGACGCGATCCTGGTGATCGGGGCCCTCGTCGCCGCCGAGATCTACGGCACCACGCTGCCCATCGTGCAGCTCGCCCACGACGACCTGGCACGACTGCACACCGGCACCCGAGCCGCCGTCCTTGCCCACACCGCACCCCTCGCGGCGAGCGTGATTGCGACAAGCCGATGACCGCGGCACTGCCGTACCTCGACGAGGCTGACATCTTCGGCCTGGTGCCGTTCGCCGATGCCGTCGCCGCACTGGCGAAGGCCCTGTCCGGCGGGCTCGACCCGCAGGCGTCCCTGCAGCGCTCCATCCACGACGTGGAGCACGGACATCTGCTCCTGATGCCCGCCGAGACCGCGGCCGTCGTGGGAGTGAAGCTGAGCACGGTGGCTCCGGGCAACGCTGACCGCGGGCTCCCACGCGTCCAGGCGCTGTACGTGCTCTACGACCGGGTCACGCTGGCGCCGGTGGCGCTGCTGGACGGCACAACCCTGACGACGTTGCGAACCCCCTCCGTCTCCGCGGTCGCGATGGACCACCTCGCCGCGCGCGAGGCGCGACACCTGGTCGTGTTCGGCTCCGGCCCCCAGGCGTGGGGGCATGTGGAGGCGCTGCGAGCCATTCGCCCCCTCGACAGGGTCACGGTGGTCGGCCGGGACCCCGACCGCGCGGCGGCCCTGGCGGCCAGGGTCCGGGACAGCGGTCTGCACGTGCGCGTGGGCAGCCACACCGACGTCGCGGACGCGGACGTGGTGGTATGCGCCACCACCGCCCGCCAGCCGCTCTTCGACGGCCGCCGGTTGCGCCCGGGAACTTGTGTCGTCGCGGTGGGCTCCCACGAGCCGGACGCCCGTGAACTCGACGACGCGACGATCAGCTCTGCCGAACGGGTGGTGGTCGAGTCCCACGGCGTCGCCCTGTGCGAAGCTGGCGACATCATCCAGGCCGTACGCGCCGGCGTCGTCCGCGAGGACAGCCTCATCGAGCTTCGCGACGCGGTACACCTGACACCCACCACCGGTTCGTCGGTCTTCAAGAGCGTCGGCATGGGCTGGCAGGACCTCGTGGTGGCCGATCTGGCCCACCAGCGCTGGACGGAGAGACGGCATGCCTGACGTGGTCATCGTCGGTGCGGGCATCGTGGGGGCCGCCTGCGCCTACTACGCCGCGCGCGAGGGACTGTCGGTGACCGTCCTCGAACGGGGAAACCTGGCCGGCGGCACCACCAGCCGCGGTGAGGGCAACATCCTCGTCTCGGACAAGGAGCCCGGCCCCGAACTGAACCTGGCTCTGGCATCCCGTACGCGCTGGCGGGAACTGGCCGCCGAGTTCGGCCCCGACCCGTTCGAACTCGAAGAGAAGGGTGGCCTGGTCGTGGCCACCTCGGATCCGGGTGCCGCAGCACTGACCCGGTTCGCCGAGGGGCAACGGGCCACCGGCGTGGAGACGGTCGCGGTGAGCGCGGACCAGCTCCACGACCACGAGCCGAACCTCGCCCCGGACCTGCCCGCTGGAGTCCTCTACCCCCAGGACATGCAGGTACAGCCGGTACGTGCGGCGGTGTCACTCCTCGCCGCGGCCCGGTCCCTCGGCGCCACGGTGGCCTGCGGCGAGGAGGTCGTGGCGGCCGAACGGGGTCCGGACGGGCGCGTCACGGCGGTCCGGACGCGCACCGGCAGGTATCCCACCGACGCGGTCGTCAACGCCGCCGGAACCTGGGGTGGTCAGGTCGGCGAGCGGCTCGGCGCGCCGATCCCGATCCTCCCCCGCCGCGGGTTCATCCTGGTGACCGAGCCGCTGCCCCGGGTGGTCCGGCACAAGGTGTACTCCGCCGACTACGTCGAGAACGTCGCGTCCGACGTCGCCGGGCTGGAGACGTCCACCGTCGTCGAAGGCACCCAGGGCGGAACGGTGCTCATCGGCGCGAGCCGGGAGCGGGTGGGGTTCGACGACACCATGTCCGTGGAGGTGCTGCGGCGGCTGGCCGCGCTGGCGGTACGCCTCTTCCCCTTCCTCGCCGACGTGAGGCTGATGCGGACCTACCACGGGTTCCGCCCGTACTGCCCGGACCACCTGCCGGTCATCGGTGCGGACCCCCGGGTCCGCGGGATGTTCCACGCCTGCGGGCACGAGGGCGCCGGGATCGGTCTCGCCCCGGCGACCGGCAGGCTGATCAGCCAGATGCTGACCGACGGTCAGCCGGACATCGACCCCTCGGCGTTCGCGCCATCGAGGTTCGCGCAGGTGACCACAGGATGAGCCAGCCACACTTCTCCTTCGACGGCAGCCAGATCCCCTTCCGGCCCGGGCAGAGCGTGGGCGCCGCGTTGACCGCGGTCGGGGTGCGGTCGTGGCGCAGCACCCGAGGCGCCGGCCGCCCGCGGGGGTTGTTCTGCGGTATCGGCGTGTGCTTCGACTGCCTCATCGTCGTCGACGGGCGCCCGAACGAACGCGCCTGCCTCCGGCTCGCCGAGCCGGGCATGGAGGTCAGCACGCAGGAAGGAACCGGTCACGGTGACCTCGAAGTCTGAGCGGAGGTTCGACGTGCTCGTGGTCGGCGCCGGGCCGGCCGGGCTGGCCGCCGCGACCAGCGCCACCCGCGCCGGCGCGCGCACGGCCATCGTGGACGCCGGTGTGGCGCCCGGCGGCCAGTACTGGCGCCACCCGGCACCCAGCGAGCACGGCGTGAGCGCCGCCGAGGTGGCCCACCTTCATCACGACCTGGCGACCTACCACCGTCTCGTGGCCGGACTCCCGGCCGTTGCCCAGTTCTTCCAGCACCACGTGTGGACGGTCACCCGCGACCGGCGCGGCTTCGTCGTGCACCTGGTCGACCGGACCGGTGGCGGCGAACAGGCCGTCGAGCTGCACAGCCGCCGGCTCGTCCTGGCCCCGGGGGCGTACGACCGTCAGATCCCGTTCCGCGGTTGGGATCTTCCGGGCGTGATGACGGCGGGGGGTGTGCAGGCTCTGCTCAAGGGTCACGGCGTCGTTGCCGGACAGCGGGTGCTGGTGGCCGGAACCGGCCCCTTCCTGCTTCCGGTCGCGGCCGGCCTGGCCGAGTCGGGTGCGCGCGTCGTGGGTGTTCACGAGGCCGCCTCCCCGCCGGCGTGGCTGAGCGAGCTCGGCGCCGTGATCCGTAACGTCGGCAAGCTCGGTGAGGGCGCCGGCTACGCCCGGGTGCTGGCGCGGCACCGCATCCCGGTCCGCGCCCGGTCCGTCGTGGTCTCCGCCCACGGCACGGACGCCGTGGAACGGGTCACCACCATGCGGTTGGACCACCAGGGACGGGTGGTACCCGGAACTGAGCGCACCGTCGCCGTCGACGTGCTGGCCGTGGGGTGGGGTTTCACCCCGCAACTGGAGCTGCCACTGGCGCTCGGCTGTGCGACGCGCGTGGATGTCGACGGGTCGCTGGTGTGCGAGGTCGACGACGAGCAGCGCTCATCGGTCGAGGGCGTCTTCGTCGCGGGCGAAGCCTGCGGCGTGGGCGGCGCCGCGCTGGCGACGGTGGAAGGCCAGATCGCCGGTGCCGTCGCGGCGGGCGCCTCGTCGGTCGCACCACGGCTGCGCCGCTCGCGGGCGGCGCTCCGCCGCTTCGCGCAGGCGATGCACCGGTCCCACCCGGTGCCGCCTGGCTGGGTGGACCGGTTGTCCGACGACACGACCGTCTGCCGCTGCGAGGAGGTTCCGTTCGGGGCACTGCGGTCCATGCAGCAGGACCTCGTCGGGCACGACGGCCGGTCGGCGAAGATGCTCACCCGGGTCGGCATGGGTTACTGCCAGGCACGCACCTGCGGCTACGCCGTCAGCTGCATCCTCGGTCAAGAGCCCTCCGGCACCTCCGGCTTCGCCGAACGCCCCGTCTCCTCTCCCCTCACCCTCGGCGCGCTGGCAACTTCCTGCCCGACGGAGAACGATCCGCCGCCAGCTGAGTGAGGAAGACTTCCTCCGGCAGACCCAGACGCCCGCGTGGCGCTCCTGCCGTGCGGTGCCTGTGGGAGCTGGACGCCGGGCAGGTCGCCGACTGAGCCCTTGGTCAGTCGATGCCTTCGACGATGCGGAAGTCGCGCTCTACGCCGTCGGAGAGGGCGACCAGCGCCTCCTGGTAGGCCGCACTCTCGTGCGCCGCGACGGCCTGCTCGAAGCTGTCGAACTCGACCAGGACGGTGCGCTCGGCGATTCCGGCGTCATGCGCGACGACCCGACCGCCACGGACGAGGGTCCGGCCTCCCCCGGCCCGGACGGCCAGGCCGGCCAGCTTGTTGTAGGCAGCCAGCTTCTCAGGGTCGGAAATGGTGCGGTAGACGCTGACCCAGTAGCCCTTGGCCACGGAACCTCCAGTTTTTGTCAAGATCGGGTGATGCTCAGAAGCATGCTCAGGTCCATGGCGGGTGCGCTGTGGGTCAGCGAGCCGACGGAGATGGCGTCGACACCGGTTTCCGCGACGGCGCGCAAGTTGTCCAGGGTGATCGTGCCCGAGGCCTCCAGCCTGATGTCGGAGTCGGGGGCCAGTTCGCGTCGAAGGCGGCCGGCTTCGGCCAGCTGCGGCACGGTCATGTTGTCGAGCATGATCCATGACGGCTCGGCGCGCAGCGCCTCACGGGCTTGGGCGATCGTGGCCACCTCTACTTCGATGGGCATGGTCTTGCCCTCCGACGCCATGTTCTTGCGGACGTTGTCGATGGCGGCGGTGACGCCGCCTGCGGCGGCGATGTGGTTCTCCTTGAGCAGCACCATCGCGCCGAGGTCCAGCCGATGGTTGTGCCCGCCGCCCGCGGCGACCGCGTACTTGTCCAGCAGCCGAAGTCCAGGGGCGGTCTTGCGGGTATCCAGGACGCGGACAGGCAGATCGCGCACGGCGGCCACGTACCGATCGGTGAGTGTGGCGATGCCGCACAGGCGCTGGAGGAAATTCAGTACCGTCCGTTCGCCGGTGATGATCTGGTGCGCGGGGCCGGAAATGCTCGCTAGGACGTCGCCGGCCTCAAGTCGCGTGCCGTCGGGTACTGATTCGTCGACCTGTGTTTCGCCGCCGATACGGGCGTAGACCTCGGAGGCCAGAGGCACACCGGCGGCCAGGCCCGGTTGGCGGGTGATGATGACTGCCGTCGCCCATTGTCGCGGCGCGACGCTCCATCGAGTGGTGACGTCATCGGCGGCTGCATCCTCGGATAGCGCGAGGGTCACGGCGTCGCGGGCTGCCATGTGAGGGAACTGCATGCGGGCGGTCCTTAGCTTCCGGTTCGATCGGATGGGCGTGCCGGTGATCGAGGATCACGCACTTGCCGGTACCGAAGGCGCACAGGCGTCCTCGGCATCGACGGCGCCAGTTCTAGGGGCATCTGTGGCAGGGGCTCGGGGTTGCTGGCCGATCACGTCGTACTGCTGCGACTGGTACCTACGTGTCGGCTACTTTTCGTTCTTGTTCGGGCCGCCGCCCTTCCGGCGAGCCGGTCATCGACTCGACCGGCCCTGGCTGGGCGCGCCGGTCACCGCTGGGTGTCGGGTTGGTCTCGGGCGAGCGTCGGCGGGCGAGAGCGAGGCTGGTCATAGTCGTGATCGCCATCGCGGCGATGCCGATCAGGGCTGCCGTGGTGTAGGCGCCGTCGTTCGGGAAGAGATCGCCGGGGTGGGTGCCGGCGGCCAGGACCAGGCCGCCTGTGGCGCTGCCCAGGGAGTACCCGACGCTACGGACGACATAGTTGAAGCTCATGGCGCTCGACGTCTCGCTCTTGGGGGTGACGGCCAGGATGACGCCGGGCATGGCGGCCGAGAAGCTGCCGACACCGAAACCCAGCACGCCCATCGCTACGAACAGTTCGGCCAGGTTCGACCGGGCCGCAGCGAACAGGACGAACCCGCCTCCGACGACGACGGCGCTGCCGGCCAGGAGCAACGGCCCGTCGATCCGCATCCCCACCCGCGGTGTGAGCTTGCCGGCGACGAACCCCAGCACCGAGAACGGGACCAGGACCAGCCCGGCCACGAAGGTGGTCAGCCCGAAGCCGTAGCCGGCACTGTGCGGCGTCTGCGCGTACCGGGTGATGAGGGTGAGGAGGAGGTACATGCCGATCCCGGCGACGAACATGGCGATGTTCGCCCCGGCGACCGCCGGGTGCCGCATCGCCCGGACATCGACCAGGGGCGTCCTACTGCGCAGCTCGGAGAAGATCCAGACGCAGAGCAGGAGCACGGCGACGATGGCGAGGACCACCGCCACGGTGAGGTGATCGCTCCAGAGACTCGTCTGGCTTGCGAGGAACAGGACGAGGAGCAGTCCACCCGCCAGGACCAGCGCGCCCACCACGTCCACGTGAGCGGAGCGGCCTCCGGGGGCGACGGGCATGGAGCGCCACGCGGTCAGGAAGGCGAGAGCGGTGACGAACAGACCGAGGCCGTAGGCGGCCCGCACCCCGCCGAAGTCGGTGAGCAGCGCGGCGAGCGGGTACCCGACGCCGGCCCCGATGATTGACACCACCGAGATCAGGGCAATCGTGGCCGCGCTGCGCCCCTCGGGAAGATGGTCACGGGCCACGCCCATCATCAGCGCCGTCAGACCGAGCCCGACGCCTTGGGCCGCCCTACCGACAAGCAGCCACGCGAACGGCAGCGGTAGCACGGTGAGCGCACTGCCGGCGACGACGACCGCCAGCGTGGCGAGAATCGTGGCCCGCCGGTGTGGGCCGGCTCCGAGCCGGCCGAGGACGGGCGTAGCGACGGCGCCGCTGAGCAGCGCGATGGTCAGTGTCCACTGCGCGCTGTCGAGTGCGACGTGGAACGTGGTCGCCACGCTGGTGATCAGCGGCGTCCCGAGGCTGGCGACTGCCGCCACGACCAGGGCGATGAACATCAGCGAGGGGACAAGCAGCCGCGCCTCGGAGCGCTCCACGGTAGTGCTCATCGGTCGGTCCCAGTCGTGATGTGGTCCAACAGGCCGGGACGGATGCATGTCCGGACCCGCCACGCCCACGGCTGGTCCAGTTCGGCGACCTGAAGCGCGGCACCGTTGTCGAGCAGCATGCCGAAGGTCGGGAACGCCTTGATCATCACCGGATCGAGCCCCGTGGTTTCGGCGATCATCGCCCGCATCCGCGTGAAGCCGCCGCCGACGTTGACCGTGACTCCGCCGAATGACCACCCTGTCATTACTTCGACCCTTCTCGATCTTGACTGTCGAGCTCGGCCAGATGTTGCAGCGCCGGAAGGGCTGCCACCAAGGCGTCAACCTCGTCGTCGGTGAGCTTGTCGATCAAGCCTGCATACGCCTGGACGCCCGCCTGGCGCCGCGCCCGGACGTAGGACGCGCCGGCCTCGGTCAGACACGCCAGCGTCACCCGCTTGTCGGACGGGTCGCCTCTCCGCTCGACCAGCCCGGATTCCTCCATCACCCGGACCAGGACGGTCATCGCGGGTTGGGTGACGCCCGCAATCACGGCGAGATCGGTGATTCGTCGTGGGCCGGTCCTATCCAGGGTGGCCAGGGTGGCAGCGGACGTGAGGCTCATGTCACGGGGAAGACGCCTGACGGCCCTGGTGGCCAGTCCATAGAGGGCTGACCCGATTGCAGTGGAAGCGCGACGAGTGGCGTCTTGACGGGCCATGCTCGAAGCATAGCAGATCTATATGAAGCCTTTATGCATCTGCCGGCGCCTGGGCTCGGACCAAGCCGCTGCTCGTGAGCAGCGCGACCGTCACCGGCGGGACCGCGGGGGCGGAGTGCACGACGAGGAAGGTTCGAATCTGCTCGTTGACGGCGCCGTAGAGGTGGCGGTCGCCGTGGCCGGGATTTCGCAGGGCGAGGATGGTCCTGGCCGGGTGTAGCCCGGCGTCTGTTGCCGCCGCCAGCAAGCGGTGTGGCTGACCGATCGAGGCCGGTTCCTCGTCGGCGAGGGGACCGCCGCCGGCGCAGGAAAGTTGCTGAGCACCGCGTTATCCGCATTCGACCCTTCGGTACGAGCCTGGCACTGGGGCCCGACAGACCCGAGCGGCTTCGCGGCGCTGGGCGTAAACGAGACGCTGATGCACACCCACGACATCACAGCACAGACCAGGGCCGTCAGCCGGCCTCGTGGTTCCGCTCCGACTCAGACCTGTCTCCGCGCGGCGACCCGGACTCGCCGCTTGGTCCCGGTCCGGCCCCGCCGGTCGGGCCCGGCCCACCCTGCTCGCCGGTCAGCTCCGCGTCGGGCTGATAACGGTACGCCGCCTCCCGTACCGCCGAGTCGGACTCTAGTCCGGCGCCGAGCGCGCCGCCGACCGTCGCCAGCGAGCTGGCCAGCCAGCCCAGTTTGACCTGGTGGGCGACGCCGGCCGGTCGGCCGGTCGATTCAGCGAGCAGGTCCCAGGGGACGAGGGCGATCGCCCCGATGATGGTCAGCGCGGCGAGCGCCACGTACAGCGCGAGGACACCGATCACCACGGTGAGCACGGTAACCACGTTGAAGAGGACGACCTGCTCCCGGGCGCCCCGGTCGCGCGGAACCCGCTCCCAGAGGCGCGCGCCGAGCACCATGGTCAGCACCACCGCCAGGACGGAGCCGGCCGCGAGCAGGCCGAGCCGCAGGTTGCCCAACGCCGCCGACAGCTGCCAAATATCGGCGCTCACCAGGGCGAGGACCGCGGTCGCGAAGGCACCGACCAGCAGCCGGGAGAGCCGGACGGCCAGCCGCCACGGCCGGTTCGCCCGGAGCATGCCGAGCAGCAGCCGCAGATTGCCGCCGATCACCCCGGCCAGCAGGCCGATGCCGGACGCCTGGGGGTTCACGCGCGCGCCGAGTTCCCGGGCCCGCCGCCCGGTGGCCAGGCGCAGGCGGCGCGGGCCGGCCCGTACCGGGTCGCCGACCGCGTCGGTATCGCCGAGCAGTGCCGCGAGGAGCCGGTCCCCGGCCTCGGCCATCCGCCGGGCCACGGCGACGGGGCCGAGCGCGGGCATGGAAAGGACCGCGACGCCGTGGGTGGTGCTGGCGTGGGCGACCACGGGCCGCCGCGCGGTCTGCAACGGTAGGTCCGTCACGCAGAGGACCAGACTCCAGCCCTCGGCCAGCATCCAGCGCCGGGCTGCCTCGATGAGCTGGCCGAGGTCGGCCGGCCCTTCGACGAGCCGCGCCACCTGGAGGCGTACCGCCCAGTCGACCTCCGGGACCCGGTTGCGGAGCCGGTCGGCGAGCTCCGTGGCGGCCTCCCGCGCCAGGTCGGCCGCGGCCCCGGGGGCGGCCACGACACCCACGACGACGGACCCGCGCCCGGTCACCACACTCCCGGAGCCGGCTCGGCCGCTCCCCCGGGCGCGGCGCCGGTCCGTGGCGCCGTCGTCAACACTCGAGGTCGTCCTTCAGGATGCTCATCGCCGGCTTCAGCCGCTCGGTATAGAGCGGCAGCAGGTCCTCCTTGGTGCCCGCCGGGGCCGGTTCGTCCACCGTCAGCAGTTCCTCCTCGTTGGTCGAGCCGTCGTCGGAGGCGTTCGTCCGGCGCAGGCCCGGGGTGTTCCCGTCGGTGGTGACGCTGCTGGCGCACGATTGCCGGCGAGTGTCCGGTTCTGGGGAAGATGGGACCCGGACGAAGTCGTCCCCCACCTCGGTGCAGTCCCGGTCGACGCCCATCGCCGCCTCCCGTCCCTGTCGGCCTCCAGCTAGTCCCCGGTAGGCGCCGACTCATTCATCCGCGCCCCGGCGGCCACGCCGACCCGCCGGTCAGGGCTGGTACTGGCTGCGGGTGCGGGGCAGCCACTGGGGGTGCTGGTCGCGTAGGTAGCGGATCAGTCCCTCGCGTAGGTCGCAGCGCAGGTCCCAGGCGCTGGCGCCGTCCGCGGCCGAGGCCTGCACCTGGATGACCACGGTTTGCGGGGTGGAGTCGACCATCTGGAGCACCCACTGGTCTCGATCCCACAGCGGTGAGGACTCGACCAGTCGGCGTGCCTCCCGGCGCAGGTCGTCCAGGTCGGCGGTGTGGTCGACATGGATCTGGATCTTGCCGACCACCCGCGACTCGTTCCGGGTCCAGTTCTGGAACGGCCGCTCAGTGAAGTACGTGGTCGGCAGGATGAGCACCCGGTCGTCCCAGAGCCGGATCACCACGTTGGTCAGCTTCACCTCCTCGACCCGGCCCCATTCGCCGTCCACCACCAGCACGTCGCCGACGTGCATTGCGTCGGCGAAGGCGACCTGGATGCCGGCGAACGCGTTGCCGAGCGCGGTTCGGGCGGAGAGGCCGATCACCGCGCCGACCACCCCGGCCGAGGTCAGAATGGAGATGCCGAAGAGGCGTACCGGCCGGAAGGTCATCAGGATGAGGCCGATAGCGGCGACCGTAACCACGGCGACGGTGAGCCGCCGCACGGGGCGGATCTGGGTCCGGGCCCGCCGGATCCGCCGGCTGGTGACCACGTCGCCCGGCAGCCGGCTGAACGCGACCGCTTCAACGACGCTCAATGCCTTGATCACCAGCCACGCGCTGAGGGCGATCAGGACCAGCAGGATGGCGTGCCGCAGATAACGCTGCCACTCGGCCGGTCCGGGCGGCAGCGCGTAGTACAGCGCCCCGACCAGCAGGACCGCGGCCGCCGGGCGGCGGCAGGCGTGCCGCAGCGGCTCCAGCAACCACTTGTAGCGGCCACGGGCACCCCGGCGGATCAGCACGCCGGAGACCAGGTCCACGACCACGGCCGCCGCCAGTGCGGCCAACACGATCAACGCGGTACGCATCAGAAGCCGTTCACCGTGATCCCGATGCCGCCTCTCCCGGGCTCGCGACCGCCTCCCCGCGTTCAGGGTGCCATCAGATCCGGCGGCAAGCGGCGGATATCGAGAATGCCAGACGGCCGTGACCGACGTCCGGCGGCTGCCGACCGAGAAGGTCGGCCTGCCCGCAGGCTTCCTGCGGCCGGCGCAGGATGCGTGATCGGCACCCTCTGGCCGGTTGCCGACCTACCGGGGTCGCTCATGCAGCGCTGTCAGTTGCTCTTGGCCGTGCCGGACCGTGCGCCCGGTGCCGCCCCCGAGGCCCGCCGCTGGCTGGTCGGGGCAGGCGACGCGGAGCTGGCGGCGTACTTCGCGGGCGAGTTCGCGCCCGCCGTGGCACCGCACGACGAGCGTTGGCGTAGTTCTTACGAACTTTCCACTGATGTGGGCCAGCACCTTGTGGCCATCTGACCCGGCGGACGGGTGCTGGTTCTAGCTCACTGGGCGGTCTTACTGATCAGGAACCGGCCTCGGTCGGCCGTAACGCCACCTCGCTCCAGCCCTCAACCGTTGCACGCAGTGCAGCCTGGGCCGACGCGTTCGGCTGAGCGTTCGTGACGATCATCGCCGTAAGGAGTGGCTGGGCGTCGGAGCTGACATCGGGCGACAGGCTGAACGGCAAACGTGGCCCCCGGCTCTACGGTCGGCGTGTGGGGTTTTCGATCAGGCTGGCTCCGGGGGTGCGGATTCGCGCTTCGTCGCGCGGCATTCGTACCAGTGTCGGCCCGCGGGCCGCCCGTGTCCACGTCGGCGCCGGGCGAACCGGCTTCTCCAGCGGAGTCGGCCCGGTGGGTTTCTACACGTCGCTGGGCGGTGGCCGCAGAGGCGGGCGAGCGGCGCCAGCGGGGAACTACCAGCGGCAGGTCGCGGCGCGGCGGCGTCAGGCGGTGCAGGCGCAGCGGGTGCAGGAAGCCACGATGCTCGCGCAGGCGTTTCTGCGCATCCTCGGCTTGCACCGGGTGGAGTTTCCCGCCGCGTCCAGACCGCCGGCGCCGGAACCGGCACCACCGAACCATGACGCTATCTACAAGCACTATGAGCAGCACGCCCTGGCCGGCATCGGTTTCTTCGAGCGAAGCAAGCGGGCACAGGCGAAACAGCGCGCGACCGGGTGGACCGAGGCGGAGGTGCAGCGGCAGTGGGCCAGCCTTCGGGAGCAGCAGGCAGGCTGGCAGCGATACCTCGACGACCGCTGGCAGCAGCTGTGCAACAACGAGCCGGATGTCGTCCTGGAAACCCTTGAGGAAGCCTTCGAGGACAACGAGGCGCCTAGCGCCGCCGTCGGAGTCAGCGACGACGAGGCTTCCGTCGTCGTGCTCGTTCCCGCCGTCGACCAAGCTGTGCCTGAGCGGATGCCGACCACGACAGAGGCCGGCAACCTGTCGTTGCGTAAGCTCCCGCAGCGCGACCGGGCGGCCTACTACAAGCTGTTCGTTTGTGGGCAGGTCCTGGTCACCGTGCGGGAAACCTTCGCCGTTGCACCGGGTATCGGCTCAGCGAGGGTGGCCGTACTTCGGCAGGATGGAACGGACAGCTACGGCCGAGCCCGCGTGTCGTGCCTGATGGCGACCAAGATCGAGCGCGCCTCGCTGACGGGAGTGCGGTGGCAGGATGTTGACGCAGCCGACATCGTCAACGACACGAGCTCGGAACTTCTGCTCAACCAGCGACCTCGTACGGGGGAACTGCTGCCGTTGAAGCTCGAAACAGAGCCCGCGCTGGCCGCACTCATCGATGCCGTCGATCTGGCCGAGCTCACGCTCGCCACCTAGATTTCACACCAGCGGCATGCTTGCCCCGCTTCTTCGGCTTGAACAGTGACGCGGCCCCTTCGCCGACGGTCCCGGCCACACCGGCGATCGCCCCACCATTGTCTGACGCTGCCGCTGTCGGCGTATCGGCTATCGGGCTGCGGACCGCTGCCGCTCCCCCGGGCCGGCTTGAGTTCCAACCCGATCTCGCAGCACCTCTGGCCTGCATCCACCCCGGGCCGGCGCGTCATCCGTCGCCAGGCGCGGTGGACGCGCGCCGGCCGATGGGCCGCCGGGACCGCGGCCGGGGCGTGTCGCCTGCGCCCCGGGTCCGGCGCCCTCTCTGAGCCGTGGCCGGCGACAGGCCGCAGGCGGGGCGTTAGCCGATGCGGTACTGGTCGCCGTAGACGGCGAAGGCCAGCGGCGTGTTCAGATCGAAGTTGCCGTTGTTGAGGAAGACCCGCTGGGCGGTGTCGACGCGGGAGGTGTCCGAGTGGGCCTCCTCCTTCCTCATCTCGACGACGCGCTCGTCGAGGAAGGCGTGCAGCCAGGTCCGCTCGTCGCCGCCCTGTGCCGGCGGCTTCGCCCGGGTGAGGGCGCGGCTGCGGATCGCCCGCATGCCTTCGTAGCCGTGCATCACGGCCGCGTCGTAGTAGGCGAACTGGCCGAGCGCCCGTACTCCGTCGGTCTTGCCGTCGCGCACCGACGGGTTGAAGTAGACGCGGTCCCGCTCGGCCTCCTGCGCGGCCCGGAACACCGGGTCGGCGGCGGCGGCCCGCCAGTCGCGAGGGAAGTTCGGGTCGAGGCCGGCGTGGGAGTCACTGCCGTTGACGGCCCGCAGGGCCGGCAGGTACCCCGCCAACACGTTGCCCGGCTTGGTTCTCGTGTAGGCCTGCACCAGTTCCAGCATGTCGCCGGTCCCGGAGCAGAAGCCGATGATGCCGGCGGTGTAGCCCCGCCCCTCACCGATGTCCTCGATGTAGGAGAACTGCGCGCGCCAGTCGAGCGAGGAGTTCTCCGCCGCCGAGACGATCTGCATGGCGACGTCCTTCTTCGCCGGGTCGTCCAGCGAGGCGCCGGCCGGGGCGGACGGGCTCGGTGTGGTGCCGCCGCCGGGCAGGACCCACCGTTGGTTGGCGTTGCCGACGCAGCCCCAGATCTGCAGGCGGGTGCCGTTGGCGGTGCTCCCGCCCGTGACGTCGAGGCACTTGCCGGAGCCGGTGTTGACCAGCGCGCCGTTGCTGGCGGCCCACTTCTGCGCACCGGTGCCGTTGCAGTCGTAGAGCTGCACCCTCGCGCCGTCGGCGCTCGACGCGGCCGTGACGTCCAGGCACTTGCCGAGGGCGCGGATGGAGCCGTCGGCGTTGCCGACCGTCCAAGCCTGGGCCGGGGTGCCGTTGCAGTCCCAGAGCTGGACCGGCGTGCCGTTGGCCGGGGCGGCGCCGGCCACGTCGACGCACTTCCCGCCGAGGCCGGTGATCGGCCCGGCCGTCGCGGCGCTGGCCGACGACAGGCCGTAGCCCAGCGCCGCGGCGGACATCAGCAGAGCCGCCGAGAGGTGGACGATTGTCCGCTTGGGAAGCATCGGCTCTCCTGGGATTGCGAGGGGCAGGGGCCGTCCCCGGTCGGTGGCCGGCGCGTCGAACCGCCTCCGGCTACCGCCACGGACATCAGAAAACCTTATTAACAAATAACAGTACGTCTATGTGATGTCAAACCTGCCGGCTTCCGTCCACTGTGCCAGCCCGCGCGAACCGCGATTTCGGCTCGGCGGTCACGACAACAGGTTCGTGTCGTCCACCGGCGGCAACTAGGATCGGGCCATGGGTCGGACCTTCGGCATCATCGCCCCGCCGCGCTCCTGAGCGGGGCGACTGTGCTCATCGTGCCCAGCCTGTGTCGGCTGGACGCGCGGTCCATGCAGCGCTGAGTCCGATACGCCCCGCTTCCGCGACCCCGATTCCTCTCGTCGCAGGAGCGTTTCTCCATGCTTGTCTCCGAACACCCGGCGGCCGCCGCCCGGCGCTCCGCCACCGGCCTGTGGTCACTCGTCCTCGCCGGCGTGCTGTGGGGCACCGGTGGCCCCACCGGCAGCCTCCTCGCCCACGAAACGGGGCTGTCACCCCTGGCGGTGGCCGCCTACCGGCTCGCCGCCGGCGGCGCGCTCGTCATCGCCTCGCTCTGTCTGACCCGGCAGCCGCTGCCACGCGGCCGTCACGCCTGGGCCCGGATGGCCGTCAACGGGCTGCTCGCCGCCGTTTTCCAGGCCTGCTTCTTCGCCGCGGTGTCACTGACCACCGTCAGCCTCGCCACCCTCCTCACGATCGGCGCCTCACCTGCCTTGGTGCTGTCCGCCGAATGGATCATCGGACGGCGGCGGGTCAGCGCGCGGATGCTCGCCACGGTGGCGCTGGCGGTCAGCGGTCTCGCCCTGCTCGTCGGCACGCCGTCCGGGGGCCTCGCCGCCACGAGCGTGCTCGCCGGAGCCGGATTCGCGCTGCTGTCGGCAGCCGGCTTCGCCACGATGACCTTCATAGGAACCCGGCCCGTCGCCGGTCTCCACGACCTCACCGGCACCGGCGTGAGCTTCGCGATCGGTGCGGCCGTGCTCGCCCCGGCGGCCACGGTGACATCCGGTATGGATTTCGTCCCGACCCGGGCATCCGTGGGGCTGCTGCTCCTGCTGGGCACCGCACCCACCGCGGTGGCGTACGCCCTGTACTTCCGGGGCCTGCGTACCACCCCGGCCAGTAGGGCAGCGCTGATCGCACTACTGGAACCGCTCGTCGCCACGCTCCTGGCAACGCTGTTCCTCGGCGATCGCCTCGGCCCGACCGGGCTCATCGGCGCCGCGCTGATCACCACCGCCATCGTGGTGAACACCCGCAGCACGCACCACTGACGACCGGGGCCCGGCCAGGAGCGACAGGACCTGGCCGGGCCCCGGTCTCGCGACGTCGGCGTTTCGTCAGGTATCGCGGCTCGCCGGCGCTGCAGGTGGGGAACCGCCTTGCGGCGGTGCCGCGTCGTGGGCCATAGTCGTTCCATGATCTCGTACCGGAAGGGCGGCGACGCCCTGGCGCGGTGAGCGCCCCCGCGCGGCGCGACGACGCCGCGAAACCCCCACAGGCCGTTCGCCGCGGCGACCCTCACGACCTGTGGCAGCAGACCATCCGGATCCGCCGGGAATGGCTCGGCCATGCCCTGTCCACACAGCCGGCTGACAAGTCGACCGCCGAGCGCTGCCTGACCGCCATCTACGCCAGGGCAGCACGGCCGCGACCCCGGTTCGAATGGGTCGACTCGCCGGACAAGGCGCGCCCCCTGATCACCGGCTGGCCTACCCTCGATCAGCTCTACGAGCGCATCCGGGACCCTCGGCCGCGCGGGACACCACCGCTGGCAAGCGATCTCGCCATGATCATCTCCCAGCTACGCGGGGCGCTGAGCGCGGGCGTCACGCACACCGATCCCGAACTGTCACCCGTGCGTACGAGCAAGACCAAGGAACCATGGCCCGAACTGGCGCCGCTGCAGGCGCTCGACAGCGACGTTCCGCTCGCTGTCGTGCTGCACCAAGGCGTACGCACGGCACTGCACCGGAGCCTCGCGCACGGGTACTACCTACCCGTGCGTGCGGCGCTCGCGGGCGACGGTCCGGTACCCGTGTGCTGGTACGGGCAGCAGGACGCGTCATGGATCGCCTACTACGACGTGCTGCATCGAGTCGGCCTTGCCCGGTACGGGCCGGACGAGGCCGAACACCTCAACGCCTGGGCCGGCCTGGCCCGCTCCTGCGGCTGGTGGTGGCCCGGCGAGGACGTCTGCGTCGTGGTGGACCGGCCCCAGACGATACGAACCGAGCCGGTCTCCGGAACGGTGCACGACCAGATCCGACTGCAACCTCGCGGCCTGCGCTACCGCGACGGCTGGCAACCACTCCTGAGCAGGTGAGCTGAGTCGACAGCCGGCCGGGACGGGCACCCGCCAGTCCCGGCCGGCCCGCTCCACGTCCTGCAAACTCATACGACGTTCAACGGGACACCCGAACCCCGGCAAAGAGCCGGTTCCGGTACGGTCCGCGTCACGAAAGCTGAGGAGCGCGGGACAGACACCGCCGATGGGAAGAGGACCGCTGCGTGGGCATGGTGTTGATCGGACGCCGGTTGTCGGCCGAGGAACTGGCGATCGTGCGCGCCGACCCGACAGCGGTCGACGCGCTGCTCTACGGCGACCTCAACGACGACGAGGCCGAGATGCCCGAGCCAGAGCTGGACCTGGACGCCGCAGCCACGAACGGCCAAGCCGTGCTGCTGGCCATCACCTGACGTCGTACGCCGTCGACCAACGCGACGGCCTCCGCCTGCGACATCGAGCCCCAGGACCGGCTGGCGGTGCTGTGACCCATCGCTGATCACCCGGTCGGCGCCGCCTCTGACCAACGGTGCAGCACAGCGGACATCTGAGCCAGGACGACGTGGGCGGCGTCGAACTGGGCCAGCTTCCGAGGGAAGTTGTGGATGAGCCCCTGGTACCGGGCCGCGGTGACGGGAACGCCCGCCGCCAGCAGCGCGGCGGCGTACCGTTCCCCCTCGGCAGACAACAGGTCGAGCTCGGCGGTGACGACCACGGCGGGCGGCAGGCCAGTGAGGTCGGCCCGCAGCAGGTCCAGATCCGGCTGCGTACGGTCCACGCCGGGCGGGGCGAACGCGTCCCAGAAGAACCCCATCTCCTCCCGGTCCAGGCCGTACTCGTCCAGCGCCGGATAGTCGGCAGCGGGGTCGATGACCGGGCAGACGAGGATCTGTCCCGCAAGCCGGATCCCGGCGTCCCGGGCACGGCGGGCGGTCACCGCCGCCAGGTGCCCTCCCGAGGAGTCACCGGCCACCGCTGTCCGGTCCGGATCGAGGCCGTGCCGAGGCGCCTCGGGCCCGCGCAGCCAGGCGAGCGCGCGCACCATGTCGTCCACCGGAGCCGGGTACGGATGCTCGGGGGCGAGCCGGTAGTCCACGGAGAGAACGGCCCAGCCGGACGTGGCCGCCAGGTGCCGGCACAGCCCGTCGTGGGTGTCCACGCTGCCCATCACCCAGCCACCGCCGTGCGCGTAGAGGACCACCGGCTTCGCGTCGTCAGCTCCGTCGCGGTAGAGGCGGGCGGGCACGCCGCCGGCGTCGACGGTCACCACGGACCGGATCGGCGGGCCGCTGCCCACCTCGGCGGGAGTCGCCTGGACCATGCTGAGCCGTGCCGCCGGCAGGTTGGCCCGGATGAGCGGGACACGCTGCTGGACTCGCATCGCCGCCCGCGCCTGCGGGTGGAGCCGACTGGGGTCCACCCGGTCAGTATCGCCGGCCCGGCGGATGCCAGTGTTGCCGACACGGCGGTGCCGGACGGACGAAGAGGCGGCTACGGTCTGGAGCGTGGACGAGCTTCTGCCGGCACTGCCGGAGGACTGGGACCGCTGTCTCGCGGTGGCCGCACACCCCGACGACCTCGAGTACGGTGCGGCGTCGGCGATCGCCCGCTGGACCGCTCAGGGCAAGCAGGTCACCTACCTGTTGGCCACCCGGGGCGAGGCGGGGATCGACGCGATGCACCCGGACCAGGCCGGGCCGTTACGCGAGGAGGAGGAGCGCGCGGGGGCCCGCGAGGTCGGCGTACACGTCGTGGAGTTCCTCGACCACCGCGACGGTGTCGTCGAGTACGGTCCGGACCTGCGCCGCGACATCGTGCGGGCGATCCGCCGCCACCGGCCCGACGTGATCGTCTCGGGCGCATTCACTGTCCGCATGGTGGGCGGTATGACCAACCAGGCCGACCACCGGGCAGTGGGACTGGCGACGCTGGACGCCGCCCGCGACGCGGGCAACCGGTGGATCTTCCCGGAACTGGTGGACGAGGGGCTGCCGCCCTGGGGCGGCGTGCGCTACGTCTGCTTCGGCGGCGCCGAACGCCCCACACACGGCGTGGATGTCACCGGTGAACCGTTGCGGCGCGGCATCGCCTCGCTGGCCGCGCACGCGGAATACACCCAGGGCCTGGGTGTGGCCGGACCTGAACCCGGGCCGTTCCTGACCTGGGCGGCCCGTCAGGGCGGCCCGGCGCTGGGCGTGGAGGCGGCGGTCCTGTTCGACGTTCACACCCTCACCTTCGAGGGCCCACCACCCTGGCTCTGAGCCCTGCCGGATCCCCGGCGAGCGTGTCGCGCGCTCGTGAGCACATCCAGTTCGGTCTCGCATGGCTGGCACCCGGGTGCACGATCCGCGGGCCGCCACGTCTCTGACGTCGCCGGTTCCCACTGATCCGGCGAGGCCCGCGACCTGGTCAGCAGGCGATGCGGCAGCGCGGTACCGGGCCCAACGCGGCCCGGCCGGGCTCAAGGTGACGGAGCACCACCGCCGTCATCGAGGTCACCGACGAGCGAGTCTGGGGCACGCATGCGCCACGCGTCGACGACGAGCTCCTTCAGCCGATCGACGCTCACCTGCGCCAGGTGAAGCATGACCAGGGGCAGGCCGTCATACGCGGGCGTGGTGAAGAAGACCTCGGGCTCGCCGAGGAGTAACGCCTGCTTCTCCGCTTCGTCGCCCACGTACAGCACCGCGATATCGGTCCGGATGCGGCGTGCCGTACCGGGTCTGCGCTCCGGGTAGGACCAGACGAACCCTTTGCCGGCGACCCGGAAGTCGAAGCCGTCACTGTTGATCTCGACCACGTGAGGCAGCGCCAGCGCGAGGTGACGGACATCGTCCGCGTCAGCCATCGAGGTCGCTCCAGGACACCGCCTCCTGCATCCGCACAGCCTATCGGCCGCGCCGCCGTCGGCCCCAGAGGACTTTGACAGCGAGGCGAGCCGCCGGGATCTACAGAGCCACCTGCGGACGAGGCAGAATCAAGAATTTCCTGCAGGGGGCAGAAGAGGCCACGCCGGAGGGCTCACGTCTTCATCTCCCCGCTCGGGCACGAGTTGCCCTCGACGCCCAGCGCATGAAGACGATGACCAGGTCGGCCTGCTCCCGCGCCGAACGCACCGCGGCGGTGAGCCGGGCGGAATCCAACGCCATTGCCACCCCCGTGACCGAGGCGCCGCCTGCCATCTGTGCCGCGCGGCTCAGGCTCTGGTGCTCAGCTGTTCTGCGGGAAGCCGAGGTTCACTCCTCCGTTGGAGGGGTCGAGCCACCGGCTGGTGACCACCTTGGATCTGACGAAGAAATTCACTCCTTCCGGCCCATACGCGTGCGCGTCACCGAACAGGGAGTCCTTCCACCCGCCGAAGGAGTAGTACGAAACCGGGACCGGAATCGGGACGTTCACACCGACCATGCCGATTTCGATCTCGTTCTGGTAGCGCCGGGCTGCGCCGCCGTCGTTGGTGAAGATGGCGGTGCCGTTGCCGTAGCGGTTGGTGTTGACCACCTCGACGGCGTCGTCGTAGCTGGGCACGCGCAGCACCGAGAGCACCGGTCCGAAGATTTCGTCGGTGTAGATGGACATGTCGGTGTCGACGTGATCGAAGAGCGTCGGCCCGAGCCAGAAGCCGGCTCGCTCACCGTCGATCGGGTGGCTTCGCCCGTCGACCACCAACTCTGCGCCCGCGGCACGTCCAGCGTCCAGGTACGACACCACCCGGTCGCGGTGGGCTCCGGTGACCAGCGGTCCCATCTCGCAGCCCGGCCGGCGCCCGTCGCCGACCTGGAGCGCGGCGATCCGCTCGCTGATCTTGCCGACCAGCGCGTCGCCGACCGGGTCGACGGCCACGACGACGGAGATGGCCATGCAGCGTTCGCCGGCCGAGCCGAAGCCGGCCGAGACAGCGGCGTCGGCTGCGAGGTCGAGGTCGGCGTCGGGCAGTACGACCATGTGGTTCTTCGCGCCGCCGAGCGCCTGCACACGCTTGCCGTTGCGGGTGCCGGTCTCGTAAACGTAGCGGGCGATCGGGGTGGAGCCGACGAAGGAGATCGCCTTCACCGCCGGGTGTTCGAGAATGCGGTCGACTGCCTCCTTGTCGCCGTGCACGACGTTGAATACTCCGTCCGGTAGCCCGGCCTCGGCGAACAGTTCGGCGAGGAAGTTCGCCGCGGACGGGTCCTTCTCGCTCGGCTTGAGGACCACGCTGTTGCCGCACGCGATCGCGTTCGGCGCGAACCACAGCGGCACCATGGCGGGGAAGTTGAAGGGGGTGATCACGCCGACCACGCCGAGCGGCTGCCGGATGGAGTACACGTCGACCTGGGTGGACGCGTTTTCGCTGAACCCGCCCTTGAGCATCTGCGGGATGCCGCAGGCGAACTCCACGTTCTCCAGCCCGCGTTGGATCTCCCCCGTGGCGTCGGACAGCACCTTGCCGTGCTCATCCGTGATGATCTTGGCCAGTTCGGGCCGGCGGGCGTTCAGCAGTTCCCGGAAGGCGAACATCACGTTCGACCGCTGGGCGAGGGAAGCCGTACGCCAGCGGGTGAAGGCCTCGCCGGCGACGGCGACGGCCTGGTCGACGACGGCGGCGGTCGCGAAGTCGACCTGTCCTGCGATCTGTCCGGTGGCGGGGTCGTAGATGTCGCCGGCGCGTTCGGCGACGCCGTTCCACGGCTTGCCGCCGATCCAATGGGTGGTCCTCATCGCTGCTGCACCTCCTTGGCCACGGCCTCGATCGACTGGGTGAGGATCTCCAGCGCCTCGTCCGCCTCGGCCCGGGTCAGGGTCATCGGTGGTGCCAGGCGGATGACGTTTCCGTACAGGCCGCCCTTGCCGACGAGCAGTCCCCGTTCCCGGGATTCCTCCAGCAGCGCGGCGGCGGCCGCCGGGTGGGGCGCACCGTCGGTTCCGACGAGTTCCAGCGCGATCATCAGGCCCTTGCCGCGGACGTCGCCGACCACGGGATGCGCCTGCGCGACCGCACGGAGGCCGTCGAGCAGCCGGGCACCGAGGTCTGCGGCGTTGGCTTGGAGGTCGTGTTCCAGGAGATAGTTGAGCGAGGCCAGAGCGCCGGCGGTGGCGAGCGGGTTGCCGCCGAAGGTGGAGATCGAGTTGGCACCGAGGCAGTCCATGAGGTCCGCCCGGGCGATGACTCCGCCGATCGCCAGGCCGTTGCCCAGCCCTTTGGCGAAGGTGATCGCGTCGGGTACGACGCCGTGCGCCTGGATGCCCCAGAAGTGCTCGCCGGTGCGGCCCCAGCCGGTCTGCACCTCGTCGGAGACGAGGAGGATCCCGTACTCGTCGAGCACCTTCTTGAACTCGCCGAACAGCCCGTCGGGTGGGGTCGCGAAGCCGCCGACGCCCTGGATCGGTTCGACCATCATGCACGCGACGTCGCCCGCGGTCGTCGTCTCGATGATCTCGCGCAGGTCGGCGACGCAGGCGCGGACGTAGTCCGCGTCGGACAGGTCCCGGAAGGGGCTGCGGTAGCGGTAGCCGCCGTGCACCCAGCTCACCTTCACGGGGCTGAGCGCGCTGGCCGACCAGCCGCGGATGCCGGTGATGCCGACGGTGGCGAACGCGCGGCCGTGGTAGGAGTTGCGCAGGGCGAGCACCTGCTCGCTGCGCCGGTGCTGGGTGGCGAGCATCAGCGCGGTCTCGTTCGCCTCGGTGCCCGAGTTGGTGAAGAACACCTTGGCGTCCGGGATCCCGGAGAGCTCCGCGATCTTCTCCGCGAGCTCGACCTGCGACTGGATCAGGTAGAGCGTGGAGGAGTGCAGCACGCCGGTGTCGATCTGCGACCGGACCGCGTCGCTGATCTCGGCCACGTCGTAGCCGATCGCGTTGGTGAGGATGCCGGCGAAGAAGTCGAGGTAGGTGCGACCCTCCCGGTCGGTCACCCGGCGACCGGACGCGCTGGCGAACTCGATCGGCTGTTCGTAGTACAGCGCCAGCCACTTCGGCATCACGGACCGGTG
Source organism: Micromonospora sp. AMSO31t (assembly GCF_008868175.1). Lineage (GTDB taxonomy): Bacteria > Actinomycetota > Actinomycetes > Mycobacteriales > Micromonosporaceae > Micromonospora. The sequence continues at coordinate 37,104 of NZ_WBKT01000006.1, read as the reverse complement.
TCTGGTCAGCAGCTCGCGGTGCGCCATCGCGTCCTCCGTATCTCCGCCGGTAGGCCGAGTGTGGCGGCATTCGTTGTCCAACCGCTATGTGCAACCTGTACCGCTCTGCGGCCGCTGCCATTACGTTGTGTGCAATCCCGGTAGTAGGGAGGTCGCGATGTATCCGTCCGTCGCAGAAGCCGTCGCGCTGCCGGTGATCCGACGCGCGAGGCCACAGGTGGTGGCCGGGTCGGCCGGGATGCAGGGCCGGGTCCGCTGGGTCCACGTGGCGGAGGTCGCCGACATCGCCCACCTGCTCCGCGGTGGGGAACTGGTACTGACCACCGGCATCGCGCTGCCCGAGGAGCCGGCGGCGCTCACGGGCTACGTGGACGACCTGGCCGCGGTCCACGCGGCCGGACTGGTCATCGAGTTGGTCCGCCGGTGGAACGATCACGTACCCGAGGCGCTCGTGACTGCAGCCGACCGGCACCGACTTCCCCTGATCACGCTCGCGGAAGAGACGCGGTTCGTGTCCGTCACCGAGGCGGTGGTGGCGCTGATCGTCGACGCCCAGCTCGCCGAGCTGCGGGCCGCCGAGCAGGTGCACGAGACGTTCACCTCGCTCACGGTGGCCGGGGCCGAGCCGGCCGAGGTGCTGCGCGAGGTGGCCCGGATCTCCGGGCTGCCCGTCGTGCTGGAGACGCTGGGGCACGAGGTGCTCGCGTACGACGCGGCCGGGCAGGATCCCACCGAGCTGCTCGCGGACTGGAGTCAGCGGTCCCGGTCCGTGGCCGTGCCCGAGCGAACGGCCTACGACGAGGAGGCCGGCTGGTTGGTCACGGTGGTCGGCGCGCAGGGCGCCGACTGGGGACGCCTCGTGTTGCTCTCGCCGGACCCTCCGCCGCACCGGCACATGGTGGTCGCGGAGCGGGCCGCGTCGGCGCTGGCGGTGCATCGGCTCGTGGCACGTGATCGGGAGAGCCTGGAACGGCAGACGCATCGGATGTTGCTCGCGCAACTGCTCGGCCAGGCGGTACCGCCGCCGGATCTGGCCGCCCGGGCGGCCGCGCTGGGGGTCACCCTCGAACGGCGGCAGCTCGTCGGGGTGGCGATCCGACCCGGGCACATGACACCACGCGCGCCGGCGCTGGCCACTCAGGAGGTGCTGCGCGACCTCGCCGAGGTGACCGCGTCGGCCGCACGGCGGGTGTCGGTGCCCGCCCTGGTGGGCGTCGTGGACGACACGAGCGTACGGGCGCTGTTGTCGCTGCCCGCCCACGCCAGGGTCGACGCGGTCCTCCGTCGACTGGCCGAGGAGGTACACCGCTCGACAGCCGGCCCGGTGCTGGTGGCGGTCGGCACCACCGTGTCACACGCCGCCGAGGTGCGCCGCAGCCTCGGCGAGGCCGCCCACGTCGCGGGGGCGGCCCTCCGCACCCCCGGTGCCCAGCTCTACCACAAGCTGGACAACGTGCGCCTGCGCGGCCTGTTGCACCTGTTGCGGGAGGACGAGCGGGTCCAGGCGTTCGCAGACCGGGAGTTGGGCCCGCTGCTGGCGCGGGACGCCCACCAGCGCAGCAGGCTGGTGGAGCTGCTGCGCTGTTACTGCGAGCAGGGCGGGAACAAGTCGGCGGCGGCCGCTGCGGCGCACCTGTCGCGTACGGCCTACTACCAGCAGCTGTCGCGGATCGCGCAGGTGCTCGGGGTGTCGCTGGAGGACCCGGAGTCGGTGCTGTCGCTGTACGTCGCGCTCCTGGTGCACGAGCTCGACGCGTAGGAGCCCTCGCAGCGCTAATCCACCCACCGTACTGATTGACAGGTGGGTGCGGGCATGCCGTGGACAGAGTGTGCCCCGATCAAGGCAAGCGTGGACACTTTGCCGCTGCCCGGGGCGGGCTCGCGACACCCACCATTCCCCCATAAAGATCGCGCTGAACCGCCCACCAGGAGCGCGTGAGCCGGGTTGGTCGGCCAGTGTTGCGGCACCGTAACAGGAGGTGACCGATGACCGTCGAACCCCTGCCCCCGGCCGAAACCACCGCGGTCGAACCCGGCACGCAGATCACCCATCCGGACGGCCGAGTCGAGTTGCGCGACTTCTCCACGATTGCCGACAGCCGCTTCTTCAACAAGGAGCTCGCCCCGGTACCGATCGAGAAGCGCACCTGGACCACGTACAACTTCGCGGCGCTGTGGATCGGCATGGCGCACAACATCCCCACCTACCTGCTCGCCGCCGGGCTCATCCAGCTCGGCATGAACTGGGTGCAGGCGTTCCTCACGATCACGCTGGGCAACCTGCTCGTCCTGATCCCGATGCTGTTGAACAGCCACGCGGGCACCAAGTACGGGATTCCCTTCCCGGTGTTCGCCCGCGCGTTCTACGGAGTCCGCGGCGCGAACTTCCCGGCCCTGCTCCGCGCGTTCATCGCGTGCGGCTGGTTCGGCATCCAGACCTGGATCGGCGGCGAGGCGATCTACGCGATCGCCGGCAAGCTGCTCGGCTCCTGGTGGGTCGACGCAGCGACGGTCATGGACTACCCGTGGACGCTGTGGGCCTCGTTCCTCGTCTTCTGGGCGATCGAGATGGCGATCATCTGGCGGGGCATGGACACCCTGCGACGCTTCGAGAACTGGGCCGCACCGTTCGTCATCGTGGTCGCCGTCGCCCTGCTGATCTGGGTCATGGTCGAGGCGGGCGGGCTCGGCCCGATCCTGTCCGAGCCGTCGAAGCTGGGCTGGGGCGCCGACTTCTGGAAGCTGTTCGCACCATCCCTGATGGGGATGATCGCCTTCTGGGCGACCCTCTCGCTGAACATCCCCGACTTCACCCGGTTCGGCGGCAGCCAGCGGCAGCAGGCGTATGGCCAGGTCCTCGGCCTGCCCACCACGATGTCGTTCTTCGCCATCCTGTCGATCATGATCACCTCGGGCACGGCGGTGATCTACGGCGAGGCGATCTGGGATCCCATCCAGCTCGCCGCCAAGTTCGAGAACCCGCTGGTCGTCGCGCTGGGCCTGTTCACGGTCGTGGTCGCGACGCTGTCGGTGAACGTCGCGGCAAACACGGTCAGCCCGGCGTACGACTTCTCCAACGCCGCACCCAGACTGGTCAACTTCCGAACCGGGGGCCTGATCACCGGCGTGCTCGGCATCCTGATCCAGCCGTGGCGGCTGGTGCAGGACCCCAACATCTACATCTTCGTGTGGCTCGGGTTCTACGGCGGCCTGCTCGGCGCCGTCGCCGGGGTGCTCATCGCCGGATACTGGGTCCGCAGCCGCACGCGCCTCCAGTTGCCCGCCCTCTACCGTCCCGAGGGCCGCTACTGGTTCTCCGGCGGCTGGAACTGGGCGGCCATCGTCGCCACCGTCGTCGGCGCGGTCCTCGCGGTGGGTGGCGCCTACTCCGCACCGGGCAAGGGGCCGTTCCCCGAGGACGGGCTCATCCCGTTCCTCAAGCCGCTCTACGACTACAGCTGGGTGGTCGGTCTGATCGCCGGGTTCCTCGTCTACCTGGCGTTGTCGATGCCGCGCACCGCCCACGTCAAGGAGGAGAACCGATGAGCACCATCATCCGAGCCGGGCTGGTGCAGCAGAAGTGGACCGGCGACAAGGAGTCGATGATCGCGAACGCGGTGGAGGCGATCCGCAGCGCCGCGTCGCAGGGCGCACAGGTCGTCTGCCTGCAGGAGTTGTTCTATGGCCCGTACTTCTGCCAGGTGCAGGACGCCGACTACTACTCGTACACCGAGGCGATCCCCGACGGGCCGACGACCGCGCTCATGCGTGAGCTGGCCGAGCAGCACGGCGTGGTGCTGATCGTGCCGATGTACGAGCAGGAACAACCAGGCGTCTACTACAACACGGCGGCGGTGATCGACGCCGACGGCACCTATCTCGGCAAGCACCGCAAGAACCACATCCCGCAGGTGAAGGGGTTCTGGGAGAAGTTCTACTTCCGGCCGGGAAACCTCGGCTATCCTGTGTTCGACACCGCGGTGGGCCGCATCGGCGTCTACATCTGCTACGAACGGCACTTCCCCGAAGGCTGGCGGGCGCTGGGGCTGGCCGGCGCGAAGATCGTCTTCAACCCCTCCGCCACGAGCCGCGGCCTGTCCGAGTACCTCTGGCGCCTCGAGCAGCCGGCCGCCGCGGTCGCCAACGAGTACTACGTCGGCACGATCAACCGCGTCGGCGTGGAACCGTTGGGCGACAATGACTTCTACGGCCAGTCCTACTTCGTGGACCCGCGGGGGCAACTGGTCGGCGACGCCGCGTCGGACACCGAAGAAGAGGTCGTCATCCGCGATCTCGACATGGACCGGCTGGCCGAGGTGCGCGACCTGTGGGCGTTCTACCGCGACCGCCGGCCGGAGACCTACGAATCGCTGGTGACGCCGTGAGCATCGTCATCCGCAACGGAACAGTCGTCAACGCCACCGGGGAGTACCCGGCGGACGTGCTGGTGGAGGGCGAGCGGATCGCCGCGCTCGCCGCGCCGGACTCGGGTCTGGCCCAGCAGTGGGCGTCCGGCGCCGAACGAGTGATCGACGCCGCCGGGAAGTACGTGGTGCCCGGCGGCATCGACGGCCACACCCACATGGAGATGCCGTTCGGGGGCACCTTCTCGGCCGACACCTTCGAAAGCGGGACGACCGCCGCGGCCTGGGGCGGCACGACCACGATCATCGACTTCGCCGTGCAGGGCAAGGGAACGTCGCTGCTGTCCGCGCTGGACAAGTGGCACAGCAAGGCCGACGGCAACTGCGCGATCGACTACGGGTTCCACATGATCGTCTCGGACGTCAACGACACGTCGCTCAAAGAGATGGAGGCCTGCATCGACGCGGGCGTGAACACCTTCAAGATGTTCATGGCCTACCCGGGTGTCTTCTACGCCACCGACGGGGACATCCTGCGGGCGATGCAGAAGGCCCGGGACACCGGATCGATGATCATGATGCATGCGGAGAACGGCATCGCCATCGACCAGCTCGTCGCGCAGGCACTGGCGAGTGGGCGGACCGACCCGGTACAGCACGGACTGACCCGGCCGCCCGAGCTGGAAGGCGAGGCAACCTCCCGGGCGATCACCCTGGCGAAGGTCACCGGCGCACCGCTGTACATCGTGCACCTGTCCGCCGCGCACGCCCTCGACGCGGTCACCCAGGCCCGCGACACCGGGCAGAACGTGTTCGCCGAGACCTGCCCGCAATACCTGTTCCTGTCGCTGGACGACCTGGCCAGGCCTGACTTCGAGGGCGCGAAGTACGTCGCCTCTCCCCCGCTGCGGCCCAAGGAGCACCAGGCGGAACTGTGGCGGGGCCTGCGCACCAACGACCTGTCGCTGGTGTCCACCGACCACTGCCCCTTCTGCTTCAAGGACCAGAAGGAGCTGGGCCGGGGAGACTTCTCGAAGATCCCCAACGGGATGCCGGGCGTCGAGCACCGGATGGACCTGCTCTACCAGGGCGTCGTGAAGGGCGAGATCACCCTGCCGCGCTGGGTCGAGATCAGCTCGACCACGCCCGCCCGGATGTTCGGCCTCTACCCCCGCAAGGGCGTCATCGCCCCGGGCGCGGACGCGGACATCACGGTGTACGACCCGACGGCCGAGCAGACCATCTCCGCCGGCAGCCACCACATGAACGTGGACTATTCCGCGTACGAGGGCATGCGGCTGACCGGCAAGGTCTCCACCGTGTTGTCCCGCGGCCGGATCGTCGTCGACGCCAACGCCTTCCACGGCGCCGCCGGGCACGGCACGTTCCTGAAGCGCGACCTCAGCCAGTACCTGGTGTGACGAGGAGTTGACCGTGGACTTCGGTGTCGTACTGCAGACCGACCCGCCCGCCCGCGACGTCGTGGCGGGCCTCGCCGCCGCCGAGGACAACGGATTCCGCTACGGGTGGACGTTCGACTCCTGCGTGCTGTGGCAGGAGCCGTTCGTCATCTACTCGCAGGTCCTCGCCGCGACCAAGCACCTGATCGTCGGACCGATGGTGACCAACCCGAGCACCCGCGACTGGTCGGTCACCGCATCCCTCTTCGCCACCCTCAATGACATGTTCGGCAACCGAACCGTCTGCGGGATCGGCCGCGGCGACTCGGCCCGCCGAGTCATCGGCCAACCGCCGGCGAGCCTGGCCACCCTCAGAAGCGCCATGCGCGTGATCAAGGAACTGGCCGAGGGACGCGACGTCGAACACCACGGCACGCCGGTGCGCATCCCGTGGGTGCGGGACGGCAAGCTGGAGATCTGGATGGCCGCCTACGGCCCGAAGGCGCTGCGGCTGGTCGGCGAGCAGGCCGACGGCTTCATCCTGCAGACCGCCGACCCGGACATCGCCCGTTGGACGATCGGCGCGGTACGGGACGCGGCCAGCGCCGCCGGCCGGGATCCGGACGCGATCACGATGTGCGTGGCCGCCCCCGCCTACGTGGGTACGAACCTCGTACACCAGAGGGATCAGCTGCGCTGGTTCGGCGGCATGGTCGGCAACCACGTGGCCGACCTGGTCGCCCGCTACGGCGACTCCGGCGTGGTGCCGAAGGCGCTGACCGACTACATCATCGGCCGCGAGGGCTACGACTACGCACACCACGGCCGCGCCGACAATCCGTCCACCGACTTCGTCCCCGACGCCATCGTCGACCGATTCTGCCTGCTCGGCCCCGAGTCGGCCCATGTCGACCGGCTACAGGAGCTCAGGGAGATCGGGGTCCACAACTTCGCTCTCTACCTCATGCATGACGACAAGGAGAAGACCCTCACCGCGTACGGCAAGAACGTGATCACGCACGTCTAGTGCGTCGCGCACGGCCATGAGCCCTGCGGCGGCGGGAGCGGCGCGGCCCTGACCGACGGGAGTCAGCTTCGCCCCGATACTGTGCCTGCCATGATCAGCTCGTATGCGGGCCTTGACGATGCCGGGGTCGCGATGGCCGCGGCCCGTGCCGGCGCTGACGTGGTACGCGACATGTACGGCCAACGGCTCGGCCGCATCGACAAGGGCGCCGGGGACTTCGCCACCACCGCCGATGTGGAGGCCGAGCAGACGATCCTCGGCGTCATCCGTGCCGCTCGGCCCGATGATGCGGTGCTCGGCGAGGAAGGCGGGCAGCGGGGCGCGCCCGACGCTGCGCGCCAGTGGTTGGTGGATCCCCTGTGCGGCACGCTGAACTACGCCGTCGGCAACATGCTGGTGGCCGTCAACGTGGCGCTGCGCAACGGGGCAGCGGCGGTGGCCGACCCGTTCAGCGGCGAGGTCTACTTCACCGACGGTGAGACCGCGTGGGTGCGGCACGACGGTGCCGACGCGCGGTTGACGCCCACTTCCGCCAACCATCTGGTGGACGTCAACCTGGACCCGCCGTTTCCGAGCGCGCCCGGATTCCGGGCCGTCGACCTGCTGGCGCACCCCGGGTTCGTCGAGTGGTTCCGGCCGCGGGTCGTGTCCACGACGCTGGCGTTGGCCTGGGTCGCGGCCGGCAAGCGCGCCGCGTACGTCACCGACGGCGGTGACCTGTCCGGGAGTGTGCACTTCGCCGCCGGCATCGCTGTGTGCCGGGCCGCCGGCTGCGTGGTCACCGGGATCGACGGCGCCCCGATCGGGCCGGCAGGTCGCGGGCTTGTGGCGGCCGGCGACGCCGAGACCCACGGGCTGCTGATGTCGATGATCCGCGGCCGAGGCTAACGGGTGACCCCACAGGTCTCGCCGGGCCGGATCAGGCTGCGCCACGAGCGGATCGTTTCCGACGGGTGCAGCTGCTGGTGGATCGGGACCTCACGGCCGGTAAGTGGACGCCCGAACCACCCGGGCATTCGCAGACCCCCAAATCAGCAGACCGTGGGCGAAGTCGGGTAAATCGGAAGTCACCATTGCGGAGACGTGCCGTCCGAGTCGCTCGGTTCGGCTACCGCTCGCAGGATCCGCTGTCGAGGTGGAAGTACCTCGTGTTGGCCCAGCGGCAGAGCCGGATGCCGACGACTATGCCGGCGATCGTGACCAAGGCGGGGAGGTACCCGCTGGCGACTTGGACGATGGGGATCGCCGGGCAGCCACCCGAGATCGCCCAGCCCGCGCCGAACAAGATTGCGCCGGGGATTACGCCGGCGTGGATTCGACCTGGGGTGCGGCGGACGCGCAATACGGCGAATACCACGACGATGATCGCTACGCCGCCGGCGAAGGCCAGGAACATGCGCAGATCCTGGAAGGTGAACATACGGTTCAGTTCGGCGTAGTCACCGAACCCGATGTTCGCGACGGTAAAGCCGAGCGCCAGCCCAGCGATGATGTTAGCGAGGACTATCCCGCCCCGGGTACGCATCAGATCACCTTCCACAGCAGGAACGACACGAGGACGCCGGTGCCGAAGAAGACGGCGGTCGCGACGATGCTGACCGGCTGTAGCCGGCCGCAGCCATTGAGCCCGTGACCGCTGCTGCACCCTCCGGCGAGACGGGTACCGAAGCCGACGAGCACCCCGCCGACGAACAGCGCGCCAATCATTGCGATCGGTTTATCGGTCACGATCTGGCCGAAGGCGTCGCCCATGTCGAGGCGGAGCCGGAACCGGCCGGCGGTAACCGCCGCTATCCACCCGCCGACGAAGATTGACAGGAGCAGGGCGACCTGGCTGACCAAGGGTGCCGGGAGCCGGCTCGCCAGTGAGGAGCTCGGCGAGGCAGGTGGTCGTCCGTCCTGTCGCGGTGCCCGCGCGTCGCCGTGCGAGGCGGGATGTGCAGCAGGTGCCGCCGAACCGGCTCCGAACTGGTCGGCGGCCGCCGCGGCGAGAGCCTCGACGAGGACACGTTCGTCAGCGAACTGCTCGTTCACCCGTTCGACCCGGCGTTCGGCGCGCCAGTGCAGCACGCGGTCCCACGCACCGGACACTCCGAAGGATCGATCGGTCGTGACGGCGTAGTTGATGGTGATGAGAGCGAGCCCGGCAGCCCCCGCCCACCAGGGCCAGTATTCAGTCATGCGGGACCTGCAATCCAATCTACGAGTCGGGTCCACCACGGGACCCGCCGAGGCGCCGGTCGAGCGGATGGGGTTCTGTACGGACCCGCTGCGGACGAGCCGGGGTTGACCCCTTGAGCGGGTGCCGGTATCGGATTGAGCTCCCCGGCCGGCACGGGCTCGAACCGCTGCGAGGACCCCGGATCGAGCCGCGACGGGGGTGTCTGGCGCGCCGTGTCCGACCCCACACCGGCGGGTACGCGCCCCAGATATATCGCGTCGGCTCCATTCGGCAGGAGCGTGATGGGTACGGGCCGGCCCGTCCGGGACAGCTCGTACCGAGCGCACGTCCGCCAGCCCTGCGCACTGTCGCAGTAGTGGTTGCGCCAGGCGCTCAAGCTTGCGTTGAGCAGGGGGAAGAGGGGGCAGGCCTGAGCGTGTGAGCAGCCCATGTCACTCCGATCTGGCCAGCATCACCCGGCGAATGGGTGGGATGGCATGAGTTGGAGGGGCAGGTCTCGATTAGCAAGCATACATATCGTATGGACGACTGGCGATGAGGAGGCGATCATGTCGAATGGCGATTTCATCAACGGCCTGACCACGCCCACTACGGTCTGGTCGCGGTCGGACGGCCGTTTGCCCGTGGCCGCGTCGGCCGTCTGGTTCGCCGACTGGTGCGGGGGCCAGCCCCGCGCCCGGTCGGCGCGTCCGGGCACAGGTGCACCCAAGGACCCCTGATCTACAACGAACGTCACGCCCGCGCCGTGCTCGAACGGATACGCCGCCGCCTCGGCCTGTCACTCGAGCAGTGGCACCCATGCGGCGGCGACGGTTCCGTCGCGTCGCGCCTCGGTGAGCCGTTGGGCCGGAAGCGGCTCGGAGTGCACTGCCTGCTGCGGGGGACCAACTCCGTAGACGGCGGCGACGGCGCCCAGCGCCCTTGCGGCGGTCGTCCAAGTGGACGGTATCTCGGCGACGCCGTAGGCGAATACATGACCGGTCGGGTCACGCAACGCGAGACCCGTAGCGCCCAGACCCACACCCCAGGTGGTCACCCTCGCCGGATGTGTCGCCGATGGCCAGCGGGGCAGGCCCAACAAGATCGCCGCCTCCACCTGCGCCTCGCATCGCGAGCCGGTGAGGGTTTCCGTCCACGCGGCGCTGACTGGCTCGAACCACGCGACGGCGACCCCCACCGGTCCGTCGGCGTGAGAAGGCTCCCCTGGCGGCGGGATGGGAAAAGGAGCAGCCCACGGCTCCTCCTGGCTCGTCACCCACAGGTGCAGCCGTTCACCGCCGCGGCGTTTGGCATCGTCGGCGACGGCAAGCACCCACGCATCGCTGACCTCGTCTCGCGCGCCTGAGCGATCCGGGTGGCTTACCGGTGGACTCGGCTCCGTAGCACCTGCGCTTTCCGCAGCCGGTAATCCATCCAATTCCTCTCGTGATGTTGCTGACGTCCGCTGGCGGCGTGCGTTCACCTGCTGAGTGGACCTGGGTACTGCCGCAGGTACGGGCTTGAACGCGTCGACTCCGTTCGGCAGGAGAGTGATTGGCACGAGCTGACCTGTCCTGTACAGCTGGTACCGAGCACATGTCCGCCAACCCTCCGCACTGTCGCAGTAGTGGTTACGCCAGACGCCCAAGCTTGCGTTGAGCAGGGGGAAGAGGGGGCAGTCCTGAGCGTGTGAGCAGCCCAAGTCGCTCCGATCTGGCCAGCGTCACCCGGCTGATGGGTGGGATGGCATGAGTTGGAGGGGCAGGTCCCGGTCAGCAAGCATACATACCGTATGGACGGCTGACGATCGAAAGGCGATCATGTCGAACGCCGCCTTGATCAACGGCCGGTCACGCCCCACTACGGCCTGGCCACGGTCGGACGGCCGTTGCCCGCGGCCGATGACGCGTCCGCGTGGGCCGTCTCGTTCGCCGGCTGGCGCGGGGCCGGCCCCGCGCCACGGTCGGCGCCGCGCGCCGCGCGGACGTGGGGGTTCGTGTCAAAGGATCGACATCAAGCGATACCCAACTCGGGTTGCGCGTTCACGGCGCCATCCTGATCGGCGGATAGCAAGCCCATCTGCCCGTGGGACCTGGAAGAGGCCAAATCAAGCCGGGCAGGCTGCTTGTCGGTGCTCGGACCTAGTATGCGGAGCATGACGCGTTATGTCGACGAGGATCTGCACGGTGCGGAGTTCCGCGAGTGCGATCTGACCGGGGCACGCCTGATCGGCGTCGTCATGCAGGATGCCGTGATCGACGGGCTCATCACCAACCTCGTGGTGAACGGTGTCGAGGTCACCGAGTACGTCGAGGCAGAGCTCGACCGGCGTCATCCGGTGCGGGTGCTGATCCGCTCCGAGGACCCTGCCGATCTGCGCGAGGCATCGCGTCAGCTGCATGCCGGCTGGGCCGCCACGATCGAGCGAATCCGCCGTACGCCCGGCATCGAGCGCCGCAGCGTGAACGACGAGTGGTCGGCGGTGCAGACGATGCGCCACCTGGTCTTCGTCCACGACTCGTGGTTCCGCCGCTGCTGCCTGGGCTCGACGGAGCTGTTCACGCCGATGGGCATCGGGACGACCGTCGAGCCCTACCGGGGAGCGCACGGGCTTGACCTCTCGCTCGATCCGGCCCTCGACGAGATCGTGAGCGTGCGTGACGCACAGGCCGCCGAGCTCGAGGCCTGGCTCGACGAGGTCACCGCTGTGCAGCTCGCAGCGCGAGCACCGGTGCCCGACGACGATGTCTGGCCGCCGTACGCCCGGGGCCGCTCGGTGCGGCAGTGCCTCGGCACGGTGCTCAACGAGACCTTCGAGCACCACGGCTTCTGCGTCCGCGACCTCGACCTGATCGAGGCACAGAAAGCTGAGTAGGGCCGGCTACGGACTCAGCATCTTGCGGATGCGGGCATCGCTGACCGTCTGCGCGGTGCCGAGCTGCTGGGCCCAGAGCTGGACGCGGTACTTCTCGAGTATCCGGCGGGCCTGACCTAGGTGCTGGCCGGGCGGCCGTCGGGAGCGCGGCGAGCTGGTGGAGGTGCGCCGCCTGGAGGTCGGCGATGCGGTCCATCAGTGCGCGACCGGCGGCGATAGTCGTATCCAGGTCGCGGTGCCCGACAGGGGTCACTCCCCCTAGCGTTGAGTGCCGATTGCAGCGGCGACCTGACATCAGCCGTTGACATCAACAGTGGCGGCCGAGGCCGCACCAGCGCGGACGGATGTCGCCTCTGGACCGGGCCTGGTGAACGTCACGGACGCTGCGGCTCTCGCCGGAAGCGCCTTACAAGCATGGGTCGCAGGTTCGAAACCTGCCGCGCCCACCACCAAATACCACGAAAACCGCCCCGAGAAGATCACTCCCCAGGGCGGTGACAGCAACGCTGACAGCAGCAGCAGCAGTCACGAGAGCGGTCTGTCGAGCTTCCCGAGCCCCTGCCGTCGCCGACGAGGTCGCCGCAGGTCACGGGAGAGGCGGCCTATGTTCCGCTTCGACGTCTGAGTCAGGAGTGCCTGGCTCGGACGAAATCCGCGTAGTCCTCCCCGGCGACGCCGTGGTTGACCCTGCGCTGGCGGAGGCGGCGTACGCGTTCGGTTCCCAGCTTGCGGATTGGCAGGGCGACGGCGACCGTGAGGAACGTTGGCGCGGTCGACTGGCCATCCCCGGCTCGTACAACATCCTGGCGATGCTCGACGGGCAGCCCGTCGGGATGGCCAGCGGGGTGCCGACCGATCAGGACGGCGTCGTCGAGCTGATCTCGATGCACGTGGCGCCGCCGGGAGGTGGCCGCGGCGTGGGCGACCACCTCGTGCAGGCGGTCGAGCAATGGGCTCGGCTGGTCCGCGCGGGGATGTTGCGGCTGTCCGTGGTGGAGGGCAACAAGAACGCTTGGGCCCTCTACGAGCGCAACGGCTTCCGTGACACAGGGGAACTCGGCGACCTGATGCCCGACGGCGTACGTCGGGAGCACATCATGACCAAGAGTCTCGTGGGTTGGCGGTCGGCCGCCGATCAAGGGTCTTCGACCAGCGCTTCACAGTCGGTAGCGAGCGGCTCAGGTATCACCTAACCCATCAAGCGGAGCCAACCGGTAAGGCATCAACCGGAGTACGACACCGGCTGGCGCCGTGTCGGGTCTCAGGACTTCCGTGACAGATCAGTCTCGGGACGTAAGTGACACGTCCGGCTAGACGATCTTGTAGTTCCTTGTGGCCTCTTGCCGATGGTCGGTCAGGTAGTCGGCTTGTCGTACTCGGCTTCGAACTCTGCTTTGCGTCGTACCAGGTATGCCGGCCAGTCGGCTCGTGCGGCGTTGACGTCGTCGATGGAGAGCTTGATGACGCCGCAGTGTTTGAGGTCGCAGGTTCGTGGTGCGGTGGCGTCGATCAGGGAGATGCCCATGAGCACTTCGCCGTCGTTGTGGGTGCATAGGACGGGGTGGAAGGAGCAGTCCTCGTAGATGTCTCCTGGGTTGATGTCCCCGGGTTGGTCGATCGTCACGGTTGTCATTGTGCCGGTCATGGCTGGGTGGGTGATCCGGTGGCTGGCGGCTTCGCGGGGGTTCGGGTTAGCGGACCTTGAACCGGGCGAAACAGGGCTTGACCTCGAGTGTTTGGCTGTGTGTCGGGATCGACACGAACCGATCACCAACCCAGGCTGCGCGTTTCGGCGCCATCCCGGTCGGCTGGCAATCACCCTAACTGAAGCGATCATGAGAGTCCCAGGATCGCCGCACGAACGCGACTTCGCAGGTGACGGGGGGTGACCGCGAGGGCGGAGCCGTTGGGCTCAGCGGCTGCCCGAGCTCGTCACCGACGCCGTTGTCAGCCCGGTCGCCGGGATCGTCGCAGACGCTATGCCCGCGGACATGCCTGTAGCCGTCATCGGCGAAGTCATCGCCGTACTGCCGCCCGGGCCTCAGCGCGGAAAGCATCCAAGCGGCGCCAAGATCCGGTTGGCGGGATACCCGCCGGGCCGGGGCTCCTGGCCCGGCTGAGCCTCCCGGCCTGGAGCCCCACCGGGTCAGGCCGTCGCCATCTGGCGGACGTGTCTGCCCTCGGCGAACTCCTCCACCATCTTGGCGCAGAAGGCCGGAAGGTCGCTCGGGCTGCGGCTGGTGACCAGGCCGTTGTCAACCTGTACCTGCTGGTCCACCCAGTTCCCGCCCGCGTTGCCGATGTCGGTGCGCAGGCTGGGGAACGAGGTGACGGTCCGCCCGTTGACCATCCCGGTTTCGACCAACGACCAGGGGCCGTGGCAGATCGCCGCCACCGGCTTCTGTTGCTCAAAAAACGCCCGAACAAAGTCCATCGCCTGCGGGTTCATCCGGAGCCGGTCGGGATTGACCGTCCCGCCTGGCAACAGCAGGGCGTCGTAGTCGGCCGCATTCGCCTCGTTCACGGTCCGGTCCACCCGATAGCGGTTGGCCGGGTTGATGTCCTGGTTCATTGACTGAATCTCGCCGGAATTCAGTGAGATCAGGTGGACTTCGGCCCCCGCCTGCTCCGCAGCGGCCCGGGACTGGGTGTACTCCACGTCCTCAACCCCGTCGGCGGCGAGGCAAGCGACTCGTTTGCCGGTCAGCGGCTGCTGGCTCTGCGCCATTTTTGCGGCCTTCCCTTCGCGGCGCCGCCCCGACGGCGGCGCATCGTTCGCTCGCGGTCGCCTTCCCGGTGTTGGCACCGGGAAACAGGCCACCGAACCCCACTCGAGGCGGACAATCCGCCTATACGCCCGCCGCTCACAGTGGGCCTGCGCGGAGGAAGGTCGCGCTACGAGACTGCTTCCTGTCGCAGCGGGTAACGCACTCAACCCACTGGTACCCAGGCTCCCGAAAGGCCGCCATGACCCTCGCTGCCGCCGCGATCGAGCTGCCATCCGGCCAGACCATGCCCGTGCTCGGCCAGGGAACCTGGTACCTGGGCGAGCGCCCCGGAAGGCGGCAAGACGAGATAGCCGCCCTACGCGCCGGGCTCGACTTGGGCATGACCATGATCGACACCGCGGAGATGTACGGTGACGGCGCCTCTGAGGAACTCGTCGGCGAGGCGATCATCGGACGACGAGCCGGCGTCTTCCTGGTCAACAAGGTGCTGCCGTCCAACGCCAGCCGAAGGGGAACCGTGCAGGCCTGAAGCCCAAGCTCAACGTGCGGGCTCAAGACGCGGAGCGCTGGTACATGCCGCGAGCCGCCGATTGGCACTGGGCCCGGAGCGGCGCGCCCGGGACAGTGGTGACCTGATGCCGCACTCAGGGGGTTGTGATGCAGGTAGCCGTCGTCACCTTTGACGGGTTCAACGAGCTCGACAGCTTCATCGCTTCCGCGCTGATCAACCGGTGTCGTAAGGACGGCTTGGAGGCTTTCATTACGACGCCGACGCCTGTGGTCACGTCGATGAACGGCGTCGAGGTGACAGGGCAACGCCCGATCGAGTTCGTGACCGAGGCCGACGTCGTGCTGATCGGTAGCGGGGTGAAGGCGCGCGAGGTGGTCGCCGACGACCGGCTGATCTCCAGGCTGGCACTCGATCCTTCGAGGCAGCTGATCGGTGCGCAGTGCTCGGGCGCGCTGGTGCTCGCCCGGCTCGGGTTGCTCGATGGCATGCCGGCGTGCACGGACAGGAAGAGCCGGCCTTTTGTCGAAGCCTGCGATGTCACCGTGCTGGACGCGCCGTTTCATGCCGAGGGGAACATTGCTACGGCGGGGGGATGCCTGGCGTCCCAGTATCTCGCCACCTGGGTGATCACCCGAATGCTCGGGTGCGACGCTGCGCGCGACGTCATCGACTACGTGGCTCCGGTCGGCGAAAATCAGGAGACTGTCGAGCGCGCCATGCGTGCCGTCCACGCGGGCGAGATTGCCCTGCGCTAAGCCCCTCGATCATCCTTCCCCGGCCAGACAGCAGGGCCGGTACAGACACCGATCGAGCAGAGACTCACTGAGGCGGGCCTACGCGAAGCGGTGCCCGGGTTCTGCCGAGAGCCCTGGTCGCCCGTCGTGGCGAGCCGCGTGCGCTGCCCGGCATGGGCGAGCCGACAGCTTCTGTCGACATCGCCCGCTGAGTGAGCCGATCCACTGTCGCGGGGGCGGCTTGTTGGCAGAGTGAGGTCGTGTGGAGCTTCGGTCGACTCCACCTGGCCCGGGGAGAGGGCAACGTTACCCGGCTGGAGTTGTTCCTTGACCTGATCTTCGTGTTCGCGTTTCTGAACGTCACGGGTGTGACTGCCGAGCAGCTCAATCCGGCCGGTCTTCCCCGAGGGCTGCTGCTGCTCGTGCTGCTGTGGGGTTGTTGGGCTCCGTACGCGTGGCTCGGCAACATCCTGCGGCTCAACCGAGGCATCATGCCGCTGTTCATGTTCGGACTCAGCGCGACGCTCTTCGTGATGGGTCTGACGGCCCGGGAGGCTTTCATCGACCGCCCCGGCGGGCTCTCCGGTCCGGTGGTGTTCGCGATCTGCTACATCGTGGCCCGCAGTGGCGCCCTCGTGTTCGCCATCGCCGCCGGCGTGGCGCAACCGGGCACCCGCCGGCGGCTGTGGAAGGCCGGGCCGTTGATCGTGGCCGGTGAGCTGGCGTTGCTGGCGTCCGCACTCGTGCCGTCGTATGAGCACAGTGAGCAGGCGTTCGTCGGGGATGTGGTGGCCCGCGAATGGCTCCGGTTTGTCCTGGTCGCTTGCGCGATCATCGCCGGGTACGGCGGTACTTTTCTGCTGGGTGCCGGGACCTGGCGGATCAGATCCATCCGTTACTGGGCGGAACGGCACAGCTTGATCATCCTGATCGGTGTTGGCGAGGCGATCATTTCGGTCGGGCTGGGCCAGGGCGTGGCCGTGGCGCATCCCCTCACCCTGGAGGTGCTGGCTGGCGCGCTGCTCGGCGTCGTGCTTGCCGGGCTGCTGTGGTGGACCTACTTCGATGTGGCCCGGTTCGCCGCGGAGCTGGCGTTGGAACGGGTGTCGGAGGCCCGACGAGCGCTCCTAGGGCGCGATGCGTACAGCTTTTTGCACCTGCCGATGATGGCCGGGCTCATCCTGGTCGCTCTCGGCATCCACCACACATTGTCCGAGCAGCGCGTGCCGTCGGAAACGTCGGCCGCAATACGGCTGTTGGTGCTCTACGGCGGGGTGATCCTCTACCTTGTCGGGCTGGTCCTGTTCGAGGTACGCACGCTGCGCCTGCTCGGTCGATCACCCATCCTGGGGATCCTCCTGGTGGGGTCCCTGGCGGCGGTCGCTCCTCACGTGCCGGTGCTGGCCCAACTGGCGCTGTTGACGGCGGCGGTGGCTGCCATGGCGCTGGCCGACGCCACGGTCTTCCGGCACCGCCACCGCCGGCTGCACGCCGAAATACAACCGCTCATGAAGCAGTCCGGGGTGACGCCGAAGGAGCTCTTCTTCGACCTGGTCTACGTGTACGCGTTCCTGCAGGTCGCCGCCATGATGGCCGACGACCCGACCTGGCGCGGAATGGTGCGCGGGCTGCTGGTGCTCATCGTTCTGTGGATTGCCTGGTGCGCCTACACCTGGCTGGGCGTCGCGGTCCGCTCGGAGCAGCCGGTGGTGCGCCTGGTGGTGCTGCTCGTCGTCACGCTCACCGCGCTGATCACCCTGGCCAGCCCGGAAGCGTTCAACGCCGACGGTAGCGGGGTGCCCGGGCCGCTGGCCTTCGCGACCTGCTACGCACTGATCCGGCTGCTGTTCCTCGCCGCGTTCTGGCTCACCGTTCGGCAGGAGCCGACGCAGCGGAGCGCCGTGATGCGCAGCGCCGTGCCGACCCTGCTGGCGCTCGCCATCCTGTTCGCCTCCGCGTTGCTGCAGCAGCCTGTCGGCGATACTCGGCTGCTGACCCCCTCGCGCGCCGGCCTCTGGATCGCCGCCATCGCCGTGGACCTGGTCGGCAACCGGCTCGCCAGAGCACGCCACTCGTGGACCTGGTCCGCCGAGCACTGGGCCGATCGGTACAGCCTCATCATCATCATCGCGCTCGGTCAAGCGGTCATCTCCATGGGCACCGCTGTGGTCTACACGCCCATATCCGCTCGGATCATCGTCGCTGCCGCACTGGGCACTGCCCTGCTCGCCGCACTCTGGTGGATCTACTTCAGCACGACCGCCATCTACGGGGCGCGGGTGCTGGCGGCAAGCAGCACAGACCGGCGGGCGGCGCTGGCTCAGGACGCTTACGCGCTGCTGCACCTGCCGATGATCGCCGGCATTGTGCTCGTCTCGCTAGGGCTCGGCAAGACCATGTCCGTGCTGGGCAGCCGAGGCCTGTTCGCGCCCGGCGCCCCGCTCGACGCACTCCCGCACCTGGCCCTCTTCGTCGGCGTGATCACCTACCTGCTCGCAGATCACGCGATCCGCTGGCGGATGACTCACCGCGTCCACCCACAACGGATCACCGAGACACTGGTGGTCACGGCGTTGGCACCCGCCAGCGCTCAACTACCGGCGCTGAGCGCCCTCGCCGCACTGGCGGCAGTCTGCCTCGGGTTCGCCGCGCTCGAGCTGACACGCGGAGATCCGCTATCACAAGCAGCTCATTGAAGGGGTGCGTGGTTGGGGGCGCGTTCAGGTGCCGATGCCGATGGGTGCTCGCCCAAATGCCAGCTCCGTCCACCGTCCGGTGAAGTCGCTGATCGATCCGGGCACCTCACACAAGCCGGCGGCGGCCGCCGTCAAGCCTGCAGGCTCACCAACCGGGACCGGCGCATGTTGGCCATCGGCTATCGTCCCGTCCGTTTCGGCGCAGCGTCAGGTGCGTAGATTGAGATCTTCATCCATCGGATTGAGGGTTATGGGGGTCAGTGTCGTTTCCGTCCGTCACCAGTCGGGCAGCGGTGTCGGGTAGCGCCACTTCGTGCCCATTTGCGCACTCCACGACGACTCCGAGCGGACTTCCGCAGCCGGCGTGCACGAGTTCGACGCCACCCTCGCGACCGAGCCGGTCCCCCCATTGCATCAGGGCGACCAGCACGGGGAAGAGGTCTCGGCCCAGTTCGGTGGAAACGTACTCGTACCTGGTCCGCTTGCCCGGCTCCTGATACGGCTGCCGCTGCAGCAGGCCGTCGACGACCAGCTGTTTGAGCCGCTTGGCGGCCACCGCCTCGGTGAGGCCGGTGCGTCGGGCGAGTTCGTCGAAGCGCCGGCCGCCGTAGTAGACCTCGCGCATGAGGATCATCGCAGACCGGGTGCCGATCAGCTCCAACGCGTGCTCGATGCGGCACCAGCCCTCCGCCTGCCAGGCGTCGCGGTCGGCGAAGCGGCCGGTCAGTGCGATGACGGCGTCGGTGTCGGGCCTGGTCGGCCCGCCTGGCTGTGTCATAGCTGCCACACCCCCTGGCTAGGCATTTGCATAGCCAGGGTGCTACCGTCCTGGCTATGGTTTCCACTAGCCAACCTAACACCGCCGCAGGGCCCACCCTGGCGCCCACGACGGAGGCACGCCGACGATGGCTCGCCCTCCTCGTCGTCTGCCTGGGCGTGATGATGACCTTCGTCAACGTGTCGTCGACCATCTCGGCGCTCCCCCCGATCCAGGACGACCTGCGCATGTCCGCCAGCACGCTGGTCTGGGTGAGCAGCGCCTTCAGCCTCGCCGTGGTGAGCCTGGTCCTCTCCGCCGGCACGCTGAGCGACCTGCTCGGGCGACGGCGGGTCTTCTCCTACGGCGTCGCTCTCTTCACGCTCGGCAGCGCGCTCGCCGTCGCCGCCCCGAACGCGGGTCTGCTCATCGTGGCCCAGGCCGTGATGGGCTTCGGCGCGGCGGCTGTGTTGCCGTCGAGCCTGTCGATCGTGAGTCACGCCTTCACCGACCAAAACGAGCGGGCCGGCGCCATCAGCGTCTGGGCCAGCTGTTCCGGCCTCGGGCTGGCGATCGGGCCGCTGGTGGCAGGCATGCTCCTGGGCCAGGCCCCCTGGCACACGGTCTACCTCACCAACCTCGCCCTCGGGGGACTCGCCCTCGTGCTCACCCCGCTGTTCGTGGCGGAGAGCAAGCACCCGACCCGACGACTCGATCCCGCCGGCGTGCTGCTGGGCACCATCGCGATCGCCTCGGCGACCTACGCCATCATCCAGGGCGGCGCCAGCGGCTACGACCGCCCTATGATCATCGTGGCTTACGTGGTCTCCGCCGTTTCGCTGGTGGCCTTCGTCCGGCTCGAACTCCGCCACCACGACCCCATGCTGGAACTGCGGCTGTTCAAGAGCGCCTCGTTCGCGACCGTGATGGCCATCAGCGCCGTCACCATGTTCGGCTTCGTCGGCATCTGCCTGCTCACCGTCCTCTACCTGGAACGGATCGCCCACGCTAGCGCCCTGGAGACCGGGGTGAAGATGCTCCCCATGTTCGTCCCCTACGTCGCGGTCAGCGCACTCGCCGGACGCCTGGCCCGTCGCGCCGGCATCGCTCCCGTGCTCGCCGCGGGGCTCGTCCTCATGGGCGCCGGGGCCCTCGCGCTGGTGATGGTCCGCCCGTTCAGCGGCTACGGGGCGATGTGGCCGGGACTGGTCGCCGCCGGCGTCGGTTCGGCGCTGCTGGTAGCGCCGTCGACCGCGGCCGCCGTCAACAGCGTGCCGGCGCTGCAGGCCGGCATGGCCGCCGGGTCGGTCAACATGTTCCGCCAGCTGGGCAGCGTGCTCGGTCCGAGCATCCTCGGCACCCTGGTGACGACCCGCTTCCCGACGTACCTGAACGAGCAGCTCGTGGCGGCTGGAGTACCGTCCGACAAGGCTGAAGCGGTCGTCGCGGGAGCCACGCGCGGCGGCAGCACGGGTCAGCTCCCGGCCCCGCTGGCACACACGCTCTCCTTGGCCGTGCCACGGGCCTTCACCGACGCCCTTCACCTGGGCTGGCTCGTCGGCGGCGTCGTCCTGCTCGTCATGGTGGTGCCGACGGTGCTGTTCGTCCGGCGCCCCGCGGCAACTTCCTGATCCACCGAATGCCCGCACGGGGCCGGCCCGGTGGGAATCCGGGCCGGCCCCGTGTGGTGGGGCGCGTGTGTGTTATGGCGCGGGTACGCCGTCGAGGATGTCGACCGCGTCGGTGCCCGGGGTGACGACGAGCTTGCGGGTGAGGGTGTATGTGCCACCCGCCGGCACGTCGACGTTGAACCGGCTCATTACCCAGTTGCCCGCGGCGTAGACGTCGAAGGCGCTGGCCGGCGTGCCGTAGACGAGACCGAAGACCTGCGGATCGGTTCCGGTCATGCCGATGTACGGCTTGCTCGGCGCGTATGCCGCCGTCGTGCCCGGCGGCACGATGCCGGTGCCCGGGACGACACTGGCCTGGCCGGCCGCGTCGTGGTCCATCGCGTCGCCGGTCCACACGCTGAGTAAAGCCGAGCCGGAGTTGCTCAGTTCCGTCGCGACCGTGGCGAAGTTGTCGCCCGGCTTCAGCGTGTACGTCGTCGTCGCCGTCAGGTCCGTGAAGCCCTTGACCAGCCCGGAGACCCGGACGACGGCCTTGTCGCCGGTCGCCTGCACGATCTGGACGTCGGTCGCCGCCACCGACCGGTTGTCCCACGCGCTACCGCCGGTGGGCTGGGTCGCCGAGACGTAGGGCAGGTTGATCCAGTCGAACTGGTCGGCCATGCCCCGGACGGCGATGTCGACCGGCTTGCCACGGGTGCCACCGGAGAGCTGCGAGTCGTTGTAGGCGTCGGCGATCGCCATCGAGAGCTTGTCGTTCTCGAGCATGACGTCGCCGTGGCCCGCCTCGATCAGACCCGAGCCGATCTGCTTGCCGTAGCTCGCCTCGACCGTGACCGGACTCAGCGCGACGTCGGCGACGCCGCTGCCCACCGTCGGCACGGTGACCGTGCCGGCGGCCGTCCGGTAGCCCAGCATGGACACCCGGACGTCGTACCGACCGGCCGGCGCCCTGACGAGGTACTTGCCCTGCGCGTCGGTGCTCGTGGTCGCGACCACCGTACCGGCCTGCTCGAGGGCGACCCGGGCACCGGAGACGGCGGCGCCGCCCGCGGTGATCGTGCCGGCCGCGCGAGCGGCGTCCGGGACCGCCGGGTCGTGCAGGTCGATCTCACCGGCCCAGTTCGCGATGTTGCGGGTGGGGTCGCCACCGGCGGTCGCGTAGTCGGTCAGGTGGTAGAAGCTGAACTGCCTGGTGGCGCCGGCCGCCACCGTGGCGTCGTAGTAGAGGCCCTCGACGTAGCCGTACGCACCGAGCGCGGTCGGCGTGTCCGTTGCCCACGCGAGACCGTGCGCGGCCTGGCCGTTCGTGGTGGCCGCGTCGGCACCGGCGTAGATGTAGTTCCCGGTCCAGCCCGAGGTCTTCAGACCCGGGTTGATGCCGCTGAACCCGGGGATCCGGCCGTTGTCGACCGAGCTGTCGGGGTCGATCATGTAGTTGAAGTAGCCCTGGTAGCCCGTCGTGCCGGTGTTGGTCAGCTTGACCGTCATCTTCACGATCGGGGCGTCGGGCAGGGTCTCGTAGCGGACCTGCGCCTTGATGGCCGGGTTCGCCCGGTAGTGACCGTTGCCGACCACGGCAGCGCCGTCGACCGCGAGGTCGGGCAGGTCGAGCTGGTCGTTCGGCCGGTCCCACGAGTCGGGCGGCGTGAGGCTCGGCCGCAGCAACATCTCGCCCCAGTCGAGGGTCTCGGCGCCGTTGGCGTCGTTGAGCATGAGGTCCGACAGCGCGCCCTGGCCCAGACCGCCGACGCCGTTGTTGCCGGCGGCGTACGGCGTCACCGACGCCCGAACCATGTCGTTGGCCAGGTAGTAGTACTCCTTGCCCGGGACAACGTCCGTACGCGTGCTGCCGTTGCCGTAGTCCGGCGCGTACGTCGACATGCCGGCGACCGGGTGGGCCACCTTGATCAGCTTGAGGTCTGCCGTCGCGGTGCCGATGGCGCCGACCGTGACGGTGGCCGCCGAGCGGTCGTCGGCGATCAGGCCGCGCTTGGCCGCCGTGACGCTCCAGGTCGACTCCGGCAGGCCGATCCGGTAGTGGCCCTTGGCGTCGGTGCTGGTCACCGCGGTGTCCTGGCCGGCGGCGACGGCGGTGACCTTCGCGCCGGTGATCGGAGCGCCCGTCTCCGGGTCGCTGACCGTGCCGGTCACGGTCGCCCAGCGCTGTGCGGACTCGCCGCCGGGCACGTAGGCGTAGAGGTTGCCGTCCCAGGCGCCCGTCACGACGGTGTTGCCGCTGGCGGCCGGGCCGGCGCCCACCCAGGTGCCGGTCTCGTGGCTCCACAGGATCTGGCCGGTGTCGGTGGCCAGGGCGTAGAACCTGCCGTTGTTGGCGCCGACGAAGAGCGTGTCGCCGGCCACGACCGGGCTGGACATGACGCCGCCGTGGTAGATGTCGCCGGGCAGCACCCGCTCCCAGAAGACGTTGCCGGTCTGGGCGTCGAGGGCGACGACGGCGCCGCTCGGGAAGCCCATGTAGACGATGCCGTCCTTGACGGCTGCGGCGCTCGGGGTCGAGCCGCTCGAGACGAGCGAGGAGCGCGTGCTCCGGTAGGTCCACAGCGTCGCGCCGGTCTTGGCGTCACGGGCGGCGATGCCGTTGTTGGCGCCGATGAAGACCTTGCCCTCGGCTGTGGTCGGTACGCCGTCCTGCCAGCTGCCGAGCGACTCGGTACCGGTCCACTTGCGGGCGCCGGTGGCCAGGTCGTAGGCGAGCACGCGGTCGGCGGTCTCGTTGCCGACGTACACGGTGCCGTCCATGACGGCGGGCGTGCCGTCGCTCATGGTCGCTCCGGACATCGGGGAGGCCCAGATCTGCGCGCCGGTGCGGGTGTCGAGCGCCTTGAGGACGCCCTGGCTGCCGATGCCGAAGCGGGTCTGGTAGGGCCAGAGCACGGTGTGGCCGGAGACGGCCGGCGAGTAGTAGCCGTAGGTGCGCTGGTTGTTCGGGGCCGGTGCCTGCTCGGGCACGGTCTTCCAGCGCAGCTTGCCGGTTGCCGCGTCCACGGCGTAGAGCTCCAAGCCGAGGGTCGGGGCGAAGATCAGGCCGTCGCCGTAGGCGAGGCTGCCGTGGATCGACTGCGGCACCTCGAGGTTCCACAGCTCCTTGCCGTCCTTGAGCTGCACGGCGTGGATCCGGCTGTTGCCGTCGCCGTTCTCGTCGCGGGTGCCCGCGTAGACGACGCCGTTGTGGATGACCGGCGACCCGGTGAGGAAGGTGCCGTCGGTGCGGAAGCTCCAGGCCAGGCGACGGCCGGCCGGCTGTGGCGGCGCGACGCCGGAGTGGGCCGCGTTGCCGTGGTGCTGGTCCCAGTCACCGCCGGCGACCGGCTGGAGCGCCGGCTCGTCGGTGAGGGTGAAGTCCGCCGACCTGGTCCAGGTCTTGCCCGCCGCGTCGACCACCTTCACCTCGATGCTGTGCGCACCGACCGTCTGCAGGCTGTTGGGCAGGTTGCTCTGCCAGGTGAACTCGCCGCTGTGGTGCAGCGGCATCCAGTTCTTCTCGCCGGCGATCCGGTAGCGCGCCGAGACGACCTCGTCGCCGGTGTCGTAGGCGTTGATCTGGATGCCCGGGAACTTCGCGGCCGGCACCTTCGAGCCCGGCGCGGGACTGACGATGGTGAGGTGCTCGCTCTCGCCGTACATCCGGAACGGGTTGTCGAAGCCCGGACCCGCCATGTGGATGTAGCGGAAGCCGCGCGGCGCGTTGTCGATCGTGTACGAGCTCGACACGGTCTGGATGTGCTTGGCGGTCGAGGCGAACGCCGAGTGGTTCTCGACGTGGTTGGAGTGCTCGTGGCCGACCAGGATGAGCTGTGCCTTGTACTTCTCGAGCACGTCTCCGAAGGCGTCGTAGGTCGACGGTGAGCCGAACGGGACGTTCATCGGCTGGTGGGTGAGGACGACGACCTCGATGTCGTTGGTCGGGTCGTCGTCGAGCGGAACACTCGCGGCGAGGTCGTTCTCGAGCCAGTTCAGCTCCTCGTCGAACGGCGCCGAGCCGTTGTTCTCCAGCACCACGAAGTGCCGGTTGCCGTAGCTGAACGAGTACCACTCCGGGCCGACGTTCCGGCGATAGTTTTCGATCTTGTCCGCGTACGCCGACCCGCTCGCGTACTCGTGGTTGCCGACGGCCGGCCAGACACCGACGGCCGACTGCTGGGTGCCGCGACGATACGTGTCGAACTGCCCCTGACTTGCGTCGTTGGTGAGGTCGCCGCTGACCGCGATGAAACCCAGGTCGGTGCCCGTGGAGTTGATCTCGCGGATCTGGTCGGGCAGCTGTGCGTTGACGTGCGGGTCGGCGATGTTGGCCCACGAGAAGGTGTCACCGTCGGACATCTCGTCGCGCACCAGGCCGAAGTCGGCCTTCGGGGTGGCGTCGTCCGTGAGCTGGCCGAGGTTGGCCCAGAACTTCGGCTCCTTGTACTGGTCCAGCCCGAAGCGGTAGCCGCGCGGCTGGCTGGCCCACACGATGTCGGTGGTACGGCGGTCCGTGGAGATCGTCAGCGAGTAACTGCCGTTCGCGGCCGTGGTGGTCGCGGCCTCGCCGTCCGAGACGCGGACGCCGGCCAGGCCGACCTCGTCGGGGTTGCGCTGGGCGTCACCGTTGGCGTCGACGTACACGACGCCGCTGACGGTGGCCTCCGGCGGGTCGATGGCGTAAGCCGCGTACGACGCGAGCGGGCCGGCCACGACGCTGGCGGCGAGCGCCAGCGTGGTGGTGTACAGGACGACGCGCAGGCGCGCGCGTGTCCAGGTGAACGCGGACATCGGGATCCTTCGGATGGGGGGCGGGGGTCCGTGTCAGGCCAGGAGCGGCGAGCGTTCGACGAACCAGACCAGACCGGCACCGGCGACGACGACCGTCGCCGCGACGGTGCCGAGCGTGAGAGCGCGGGCGGCGACCGGCTTGGTCGCGACCCTGCGCAGGAACAGCAGCGCCGGGAAGGTGAGCGCGATGATCGCCAACTGGACGAGTTCGATGCCGACGTTGAAGGCGACCAGGTCGGCCAGGGTCGAGGCCGACAGCGGCCCGTCGACGCTGAGCGCGCCCGCGAAGCCGAGCCCGTGCAGCAGCCCGAAGCCGAAGACCACGGGCAGCCGGTGGCTCGTCCTCGGCGAGAGCAGGTTGTCGAGCGCGACGAACGCGATCGACAGCGCGATGAGCGGCTCGACGATCCACCCGGGCACGCTGACCCAGCCGATCGCGGCCAGCACCAGGGTCACCGAGTGTGCGACCGTGAAGGCCGTGGCGACCTCGACGACGTCGCGCAGCCGCCTCGCGCCCAGCAGCAGCGCCAACAGGAACAACACGTGGTCGAGCCCGAAGAGCAGGTGCTCCGCCCCGAGCCGGACGAACCGCGGGATCTCACTGAGCAGGTCGGTGTGCCCCACCGTGAGGCTGGTGCGGACGGTGTCGAGCAACGTCGAACCGCGGCGGCCGTCGATGTTGTAGGCCACCAACGTGGTGGTGTCGTCAATGACGCCGTCGGAGACGCGGAAGATGTCGCTGCGGACGGTGAGCGCGCCCGACGCCGGGCAGTCGTAGGCGAGCGCGACCCGCACCGCGCCGGAATCGGCGAGATGGACGCGGGCGTCGTCCTCAACGGTGCACCCGATCGAGCCGCGGCTCAGCCGAAGCCGCGCGCCGACGTACGCCGCCACGTCGCTCGCGTGCGTGTCGAGCGAGCTGCGCCGCACCTCGGTCGGCGCCTCGGCGGCCGGGCCGTCGACGCGGACAACGTCTTGGCTCAGGACGCCGTCGAGACTCAGCAGCCGGGCGAGGACGTCGTACTCCATGGCGACGACAGCTGCGACGCCCTCGCCGTTGCTGCGCAGGTCGACCGCGACGGAGGTCGCGCGGACGTGCGCCTGCGCCGGCGCGGCGCCGAGGAACACGGCAACAAGGGCGGCGAGGAATGCCAGTAGACGCACAGGTGAGCACTTCCGTCGTGGGGGCGGCTGCCCCAAACCCTGCAGTGCTCGCTCCACA
The DNA here is from genome assembly GCF_008868175.1 of Micromonospora sp. AMSO31t. Lineage (GTDB taxonomy): Bacteria > Actinomycetota > Actinomycetes > Mycobacteriales > Micromonosporaceae > Micromonospora. The sequence continues at coordinate 10,224 of NZ_WBKT01000006.1, read as the reverse complement.
CCGGGCAACACGCGACAGCCCTATTCACCGAACCTTCCGCTGCCGATCATCCATTGGCCGAAAGCCGGGCTTCGGTGGGCCGAGGACCGGGTTGTGGCCCGGCGAAGAGGGCCGCGTCCGAAGCCTGCTGAGCCCGGCGGCGACGCCTGAGACGCACGGGCGCGGTTGCGCATCGCTCCTCGTAGGGCGGCCCAGCGGCCTTTGAGGACGGAGGCTCGGCCAGCCCCGCGCGGTAGCTGGCCGCCTCCCGTTCTCCGAACGTTCAAAGACTGTCCCTGCCTGGGTCGGGTCCCCTCCCTAAGTTGCTTGAGGCTACGAAAGAAGGGGCTCATGGACGGACTCCTCGGTATCCGCGCTCGCGGTATCACCAAGTGTTTCGGTGACGTCGTCGCATTGGACGGCATCGACCTGGATGTGGCGCAGGGGCAGATCCACGGCCTGGTCGGGCGAAACGGCGCGGGCAAGACGACGTTGCTCGGGCTCCTGCTGGGACTGGCCGTCGCGGACGGCGGCCACCTCGAGATCCTGGGTACGCCGGTCGGGCGGGCGCTCGCCGCTCCCGAGGGGGTCGCCGGATTCGTGGACGGGCCGGGCCTCTATCCCTCGCTCACCGCCCGGCAGAACCTCGCCGCGCTGGCCGCTCTGCGCAGCAACAGCGTGCGTGCGGCGGGGATCGATGACCTGCTCGACCAGGTCGGGCTCACCGATGTCGCCGACGACCGGACCCGCGGCTTCTCCCTCGGCATGCGTCAGCGGCTCGGGCTCGCCGCGGCACTGCTCACGAAACCTCGGCTGCTCGTGCTGGACGAGCCTGCCAACGGCCTCGATCCGGCCGGCAAGAGGCACGTGCACGGCGTCCTCGGTCGGCTCGCGGCCCAGGGCACCAGCGTGGTGCTGTCGAGCCACCGCATGGACGACCTCGAGGCGCTGTGCTCCGAGGTCACCATCCTCGCCACCGGACGTGTCGTCTTCTCCGGCCCGCTGAGCAAGCTGGCCGCCGAGAACCGCGAACTCGACTACTGGCTGCTCACCTCCGACCCGCAGGCCGCCCGCCGGCTGGCCGTCGACACGGCCGGGATCCGCGTCGTCGACGGCGCCGGGGCACGGCCCGACGCCGAGGTGCTCGTCGTACAGGCGCTGGTGCCCGCCCTGGACGACCTGGTGGTGCGGCTCGTCCACGCGGGCATCGGGGTACGGGAACTCGCCCCCGTGGTGTCGCCGCTCGAGGCCGCCTTCCTCACCCTCACCGATGAGCAGGAGGTCAGCCGATGACCGCGATCGTCGCCGACGCCCGCGTCGCCGGGCGCCGCGTCTCCGTGGCGCGCGGTTACCGCTTCGAGCTGGTCAAGCTGGTCTCGCAGTGGCGGATCCGCCTGCTGGTCCTCGCCTGTTGGATCGCGCCGGCGCTCTTCGTCGCCGCGGTCAGCCAGCAGAGCTCGCTACCGGTCGACACCCTCTTCGGTCGCTGGATGCACGCCACCGGGTGGGCCGGGTCGCTGGTGACGCTCGGTTTCGCAGGGACGTGGGCACTTCCGCTGGTGACCTCGGTGGTCGCCGGCGACGTGTTCGCCTCCGAGGACCGGCTCGGCACCTGGCGTCACCTGCTCGTGGCGATCCGGTCGCCCCGGCGGATCTTCGCCGCGAAGGCGCTGTCCAGCCTCACCGTCATCCTGCTGCTCGTGGCCGGGCTGGCCTGCTCCAGTGCGGTGGGCGGGGTCGTGGCGGTCGGCAACCAGCCGCTGGTCGGTATCGACGGTCATTTGCTGACGCCGGGGGATGCTGCCGGAAAGATCCTGCTCGCCTGGGTCTGCGTACTCGCTCCGACGCTGGCGCTGGCCGCCATCGGGCTGCTCGGGTCCGTGGCGCTGGGGCGGTCCCCGATGGGGCTGCTGCTGCCCGCGCTCGTGGCGCTCGCCATGCAGCTCGCCCAGATGCTGCCGCTGCCCGTCGCCGTGCGCCTCGCGCTGCCCGGCTACGCCTTCATCGCCTGGAACGGCCTGTTCACCAGCCCGGCTCAAATCGGCCCACTCCTGATCGGCATCGTGGTCAGCCTGCTGTGGGCCGTGACCGCGACGGCGCTGGCCTACCTGCTGTTCATCCGGCGCGACTTCACCAACCCGACCGATGAGGGCTCGGGACGCCGCGCTGTCACCGTCGGGGCACTGCCGCTGGCCGGGTTGCTCGCCGTGACGGTCGGGGTCGTCGCCGCGGCGACGCCCGCCACGGGCTCCGGTATCGCGCAGGAGAAGGTGGAGCGCTCGGTCGCCACGGCATTCGCCCATCTCTATCGCCTGCAGACCGAGCAGCTCAACCGCCCCGACGTCACCGAGGCGCAACTGAAGGCGACGGCGAGCTGCAACAAGGGTGGCGGCAAGCTCGCCGCCGAAGGGCCGGGCAACGACTGGCGTTGCGTCGTCTCCTGGCATCTCCCCGACGTCGAGGCCGCGGGGACGGCGATCTACCAGCTCGACGTCACCCCCGACGGGCGGTTCGTGGCCGACGGCGACGGACCGAAGGAAGTGAACGGCTACTTCCTGGTGCGGACCCCGATCGGTGACGCACCGAACCCGCTCTGGCAGTTCGACGGCAACGTCGAACTGCTCCACACCACGAAGGGATGACTTCATGCAGGTAACACGCCGCCGTCGGCGTGTCGAGAAGGGCGTATCCGACCTTCTCCGTCGACGCATCGGCCGCCGGCTACCCCTCGTGACGGCGGGCACCACCGCCGTCGTCGTCGCCGCCGGCACCGGCATCAGTTTCGCCCAGACGCAACACTTCGGCACCGACCAGGTCGGCCAGCTGACCGGCAAGGGCTTGGTCGTGTCCGACGACCAGTACCTCGACCCGATCGGCGAGCGCTTCGTCCTCAACAACGGCAAGATCATGTCGTCCTCGGTCAGCCCGGACGGCACGCACCTGGCGGCTTCGGTCACCGACGGTGGCATGGCTCTGGCCATCGTGGACCTGAAGAACTACCGGGTGCAGCAGCTCGTCGGCAACAACGCGGCGGCGGACCTGCGCATCAGCGGCAACGACGTGGGCCAGGAAGGCCCCACGTACTCGCCCGACGGCTCGCAGCTGTGGCTGGGCCAGGCCGACGGCTACCGCACGTTCACCGTGAACCCGGACGGCAGCCTGGCCAACCCGGCGTTCATCCAGATCCCGCAGGACGGACCCAAGCGCGCGCTGGTAGCCGAGGCGGTGTTCTCGCCCGACGGCTCCACCGTGTACTCCGCGGTCAACGGCCAGAACCGGGTGGTCGCCATCAACACGGCGACCGGCGCCATCCAGCAGAGCTGGGCCGTGGGCAACGCCCCGCGTGACATGGTCATGGTCGGCGGCAAGCTCTACGTCAGCAACGAGGGTGGACGTCCGGCGAAGCCCGGTGAGCCCACGATCAACTCGTACAACACCCAGGTGCCGGCCGACCAGGTGACTGCCTCCACCACCACCGGCACGGTCAGCGTCATCGACCTGGCGAACCCGGGCGCCGCCGTCGCGAGCATCGACGTCGGCCTGCACCCGACCGCCCTGTACGCGAGGAACGGGGCACTGTTCGTCACCAACACCAACAGCGACGACGTGTCGGTCATCGACACCCGACACGACAAGGTCGTCCAGACCATCGCCACCCAGCCGTGGCCCGAGGCGACCGTGGGCTACCAGCCCAACGCCGTGACGCTCACCGACGACGGCCACCTGCTGGTGACGCTCGGTCGCGCCAACGCCGTCGCCGTCTACCGGTACACGACGCCGCTGGAGCCGGTCAGCTACGTCGGCCTCCTGCCGACCGACTACTTCCCCGCGGAGATCACCAGCGTCGGCAAGGACGTGCTGATCGTCAACACCCGTGGTGTCGACGCCCGCCGCCCCAACAACCCGGCCGGGCACGGCACCCACGACACCACGTCAAGCCTGCAGCGGTTCCCGCTGCCCAGCGACAAGGCCATCAGGGCCGAGACTGGCAAGGTCTTCAGCCAGAACGGCTGGACCGGTGGCTCGGTCAAGCTGGCCAAGGGCAACAAGGCGAAGCCGGTGCCCGTGCCACAGCGGCTCGGCGACCCCTCGACGATCAAGCACGTCTTCCTGATCGTCAAGGAGAACCGCACCTACGACCAGGTCTTGGGTGACGACCCGCGGGGCAATGGCGACCCGTCGCTGGCGCAGTTCGGCGAGAACGTGACACCGAACCAGCACGCGCTGGCTCGGCAGTTCGGGCTCTACGACAACACCTACGACATCGGCACGAACTCGGCCGAGGGTCACAACTGGCTGATGCAGGCCGACAACCCGGAGTACACCGAGTCCACGGCCGGTGAGTACATCCGCAGCTACGACACCGAGGACGACGCCCTCGGCCACCAACGGACCGGCTTCATCTGGACCGGTGCGCAAGCGGCGGGCAAGACCGTCCGGAACTTCGGCGAGTTCCACCAGTTCCTGACCAAGCCGGCCGGTGCCACCTGGCAGAACCTGTACTGCGACACGAAGAACATGGCGGCCACAGGGCAGGACACCTCGTACCGCCTGGTCTCGTCCTCCCCCATCCCGTCGCTGAACAGCGTGTCGGTGCCCGGCTTCCCCAAGTACGACCTGGGCGTGCCGGACATCTACCGGTACGAGATCTGGAACCGTGACTTCCAGAAGAACGGGCCGGCGAATTTGAATATGTTCTGGCTCTCCAGCGATCACACCGGCGGCCCGCCGAACGCGGCAGCTCAGGTCGCGGACAACGACCTCGCCGTCGGCAAGATCGTCGACACGATCTCGCACAGCCCGTACTGGAAGGACTCAGCGATCTTCGTGGTCGAGGACGACTCCCAGGCCGGCCTCGACCACGTCGACGGCCACCGCGCACCGATCCAGATCATCAGCCCCTGGGCCCAGCACGGCGTCGTGGACAACCACTACTACTCCCAGATCACGATGATCCGCACCATCGAGCAGATCCTCGGGATCCACCCGATGAACCAGAAGGACAGCGCTGCCAGCCCCATGCGCCAGGCCTTCACCAAGAAGCCGGACCTCACGCCGTTCACCGCGGTGCCCAACCGGACCTCGCTCACCGCAGGACTGGCCACCCCGCCTGCCTGCGGTCTGGACACGCCCGCACCGCAGAATCCCCTCGCCGCCGCCGCACCCGCAGCGACGGTGCCGGTGGACAAGCAGCAACTTGCGGCGCAGTGGGAAGAGTGGAAGTCGCACCAGCGGCTGACCGGGCCGGAAGCCAAACCCGACTATGCCAACCCCGCCCAGATGAACCACTTCACCTGGTACCAGGCACACGACTGGAAGAAGCCGTACCCGGGTGAGGAAAGGATCTTCGCCCCGGAGAACGTGCCCGGCGCGTTCATCCCACCGGCGGAGTCCGACGGCTGACCTGGCCTGATTCGCACCGAAGGGGCCCCTGGCAGCGTCACCGCTGACCAGGGGCCCCTTCGGGTGCAGGCTGCAGCGCGCGGCCTCGTCGATCAGGCGTCGAAGCCCTTCTCGCTCAGGATCCTGTCGATCCGGGCGCGATGGGCCCTCTCCACACATCGAGACTCGTCGGCCTCCTTGGCCAACTTCGTCCGACGGACGCGTGGAAGGCCAGACGGGTGCCGGTCTCGGTGTCAGGCCCTCAGGGTGACTGAACCGCCCGCCTCACCTGAGGTCGACGGGCGCGAACCGCTTCGGTAAGCGCGGTTCGCGCCTCTGTCGGTAGCAGAAGTGGGGCATAGTCCGGCTGGGCGGTATCCGGGTGATGCGGTGCGGCGAGTACGGCGATGGCCCGTCGGTGTCGAACAAGGTCCCGGCCGGGCACCGGTGTACGAGCGACCGGTCCGTGCGCGGGCACGATCGCCGGGTAAGTTCCGGTGGGTGCATGATCTGGCGATGAGGCGGCGGATGATCGCGGTCGGCGCGGCGGCGCTGGCGACGGTGGTGCTGGTGACGGTCGCCTTGGTGACCATGGCGCGCGGCGAAGGCGGCAGCAACCGGGCGGCGGCGCCCGGGCCGGCCGAGAGCACCGCGACGGTGACCGCCGCCGCCAGAGCAGGCTTAGGGGGAAAGCCACTCCCGGCGGTGCCGTCCAAGTGTCAGGCCCAGGGCGGCGCCGCGGCGGTGGCCCGGCCGAAACACGTGCGTACCGTCGCCACCAGCCAGACCGGCTGGTTCTCCTCTCCGAGCCTGGTCGACCTCGACCGCGACGGCAAGCTGGAGATCATGGCGCCGAACTACTCGACCTTCGTCTACAGTGCCACCGGCACCCGGCTGGCCACCGGCACGGCGAGCAAGGGCCGCGTGTACGCCCCCGCCGTGGTCACCGACCTCGACGGCGACTCGGTCATCGACATCGTGACCGGCGGCGGCGAGGGCACCGTCGCGGCATACGAGTTCCGCGGCCGCAAGTTGCGCGTCAAGCCCGGCTGGCCGGTCTCCACGTGCAGCGGCGGACAATGCCCGGAGACGCGCGGGCTCGCGGCGGCCGACCTCGACCACGACGGCCGGATGGAGATCGTGGCGACCACCACGAACACCTCCACCACCGGCTCGCAGGTGTTCGTGTTCGGCGCGAACGGAAAGGTCTACCACCCCAAGGGCGCCGCCGCCACGTCCTGGCCGCGGTACAACACCGGCAGCGACGCCGCCTTCAACGGCGCGGGCAATCACGGCTACGGCACCTACGGGGAGAACGTCGGGATCGCCAACCTCGATGACGACCCCGACCTGGAGATCGTGGTCACCTACGACAACCACCAGATCAACGTGTTCAACCCCGACGGCACGTCGGTGCTCGCCTCGCGCTGGTTCACCAACCGGCAGAACCAGTACCAGGGCAAGCGGCTGGGCTGGGGGCAGATGATCCGCTGGCTCGACCCCGCCGTGGAGGAAGCGCACTACCACAAGCACACCGGGGCGTGGCCGGACATCAAGAGCACCATGTGGTTGCAGTGGACTGCGTCGCCCCCGTCGATGGGCGACCTCGACGGCGACGGGCACGCTGAGGTCATCGGGCTGCCGAACGCCGAGATGAAGGAGCCGTACGAGACCCAGGGCTACGCGGTGATGGCCTTCGACGGGGCACAGAACGGCGGGGCGCGGTCCGCACGTCGGCACGCCGGGTTCGAGACGCCGGTGCTCACCGCCAAACCGGCGGTACGCGGGGACGGCGACTGGTATCCGCCCAGCGGCATCCCGGCACCAACCCTGGTCGACCTCACCGGCGATGGCCGGCCCGAGATCGTGTCCGCGACCCCGGATGGCCGCGTCTACGCGGTATCCCCGGATGGCAAGCTGCTGTGGAAGTACAACTACGCGCGCGGCGCGGCGAAGACGTTCGGCTCCGAGGTGATTGCGGCAGATCTGAACCGAGACGGCACGCCCGAACTGGTGTTCGGCACGTACGGCCCCTCCGTCGGAGCCGGTCGGCTGGTGGTGATGTCCGCGACCGGGCAGCAGCTGTCCTACACCCGGCTGCCGCGCCAGTCCGCCAACGGCAACGGTGTCGGGATCGCGGCGGCGCCGTCCATCGGCGACCTCGACGGCGACGGGACGCTGGAGATCGTGACGTCGAGCATCGACCACGGCCTGGACGTGTTCACGGTGCCGGGGTCCGGCACGGGCTGCCTGCCCTGGCCCACCGGCCGCGGCAGCACCCGGCGCGCCGGCACCGCCGGCTGACCGGGCCGGCCGCGTCATCGGCGGTCTCCGCGTCATGATCCTTGAACCGCGCCACCTCCTCGCGTACGCGCAACCGGACCAGCTCCCGGGCGGAGATGCGCCCCGGCAGACCGGTCAACGGCTACTGATCGATCGCCCTGCCCGTCGCTGTCTCGTCCCGAACCGTCACCGTGGCCATTCCGCCGTGCTCCTTGCCTTGGTGAGCGGCATCATGGCACGACGGTCCGACGGAACCGTTCGGTCAGCCGCCCGGGCAGCGGGTGTCACCGCCGCTGTGTTCCACGCAGTGCCCAGGCGGGCCGGGCGTCGTCACGGCCGGCGCCGGATCGAGATCCCGGCCGGCGAGCACGGCGAACGGTACGGCGGGCACGGCAATCACGACGGTCAACACCAGGAAAAAGACCGCGGTGCGTACCAGCCGCAGTTGGTACGCGACGAACGCGACGAGGGCCGGCCCGGCGGTCGCCACCAACGCGGCGACCAGCAGCGCCACGCTCGCCCGACGTTGGAGGTCCTCGAACTCGCCGGGCTGGTCGCCGTAGCTGACGCTCCACTGCTCCGGGCCGATGCCCACCCACCACACGGCCGCCGCGATCAGCCCGCAGACCCAGAGCAGGACCAGGAACCCCACGATCGGGCCACCCCGTCGAGCTATGCCGACCGCTTCAGACGTCATACCTTCAGCGTGGGCGGCCTAACCCGGCCAGGCATGAGTCGGCGTACTCAGGTTCGCTAGGTCCGTCGAGGTTTTGGCGTCGGTTCAGGCTCGGAACCATCAGTCACACGAAACAGCTTCGCAAGTCGACGGCTCGACGCTCAACCATGATCGGTAGGACAGGCCCTACCCTGGGCGGCGTCCCCAAGCCGAGATCAACGGCGCGAGGGTGAGGTCGAGCTCGCCGGCATCGACGGCGGCCAGGTGCGCGTCGATCTCGACGTCGTTGGTCAGCCCCGCGGCGAGCAATTCGGCGCGGACCAAGCGCACCGTCGCGGTCTCCAGCCGGTCGCAGGCTACCCCGCCGACCGGGAAGCAGCCGGCCGCCGTGACGTCGACCAGGCCCGCCGCACGCAACGCCCGCGGCAGTGTGCGGCCGTAGCGCAGGTCGGCGCCGCGCGGGTCATCAACTCCCGGACGGCGCGCCGCAGCCGGTTGGCGCGCCGCTGCGCCGGGCCAATTTCATCGAGGCAGGCCAGCGGCTGCAGCTCGGTGTCGGCATCCTCTACCAATAGCCAACCGCCGGGCCGCAGCGCCGCCACCATCAAATGGTGGCGTCCTGCAACGCTTCACCGGCCGCCGCGACGTCCTACCAGAGGTCATCCGAGCCGTTGAGCGGGCGATTCTCGGCGGGCCGTCGCTACAGTAGCAGAGCTTACTGATGTCCTTTTGCGGCCTTGGCGATCTGCGCGTTGACCACAATGGCGTATCCGACGAGCATCGCCGAGTTGAACGCGAGCAGTCGGCCCGGGTCCGTCACCACAAGTGCCACCACGATGGCCAGGGTGATTCCCCCCAGGCCGACGACGAGCCGACGCCGGGGCAGGCGACCGAGAGCGAAGCGGTGCAGGCCCAACCCACACACCATCCAGGTAACGATCGACCCGCCCAGCACGAGTCGCGCGTGGATCGGCATCTGATGCGACTGCCCGACCTCGTACACCGCAACACCGAGCGCCCAGCCGAGGAACATCACCGCGGCGCCGGCGGCCACGTGGAGATAGGCGTAGCCGTTACCGCTGCCCAGCCGCGGCAGCGCGAGCCCGCTGTTGGCATAGGTGATGTAGATCCACCAGATGCTGGCTGGCATGAGGAAGGCCACCAATGCGGCGGCCAGCACGCGAGCCGGCGAATGGGTGGTGGGTATCGCGTCGCGCAGGTTTGTCAGCGTGGCGCCGAGCAGAATCACGGTGAACTGCCCCAGCCGTTCAGGCAGGTGGGTGCGGTGCACGGGATGACGGCGCAGCCAGCGACGGCCGAGCCACGGGGTGAGCAGCTCGATAGCCAGGGCGGTGGTCCACACCGCCGGCCGTACGGCCGGGGGGACGGCCAGTGACCCGACCCAGAGCAACCAGCCGCTGCCGAATCCGGTGAGATAGACGGCCACCAGATCCCCGGCGGTCCGGTCGGCGGTGAGGACCCGCAGGTACATCAGAAGCAGACAACCACGAACGATCAGGTACCCGACGGGCAGCAGTAGGCCGGAGGGAGCCTGCGGCACACCGAGGGCGATGGCGCCAGCGCCGACCGTCGTGGTCAGCACCAGCAATCGCTGCGCAGTGTCGTCCGGGTCGTACCGGGTGTCGTAGAAGGACTGCCCGAGCCATGACCACTGGATGACCAGGTAGAGCACGATGGCCAGGGCCAGCTCTGCTGCACTTGGCGATGCCCGGGTGTCCAGCCGGGCGGTCACGCCCAGCAGGGCCAGGGCGAACACGAGGTCGAAGAAGAGTTCAAGCCAGGTGGCGTGCCGCTCTTCGCTCAGCCCCGGCCCGCCGGGGTAGCGTAGCCCCAGCCGACCGACGGTCCGCGACAGCCGGGTTCCCCTGCCACCTCCGGCCAAT
>NZ_WBKT01000005.1 GCF_008868175.1 Micromonospora sp. AMSO31t | reverse complement strand
CCCGGCTACGGCGCCGTCCCCCCGCCTCCGCCGCCCGGCCACGGCTACGGGCAGCCCGCGTACGGCGGCCAGCACCACGGCTACCACGGCCACTACCGCCGCAAGAAGAAGCACGGCGGCTTCCTCGGCGAACTGTTCGACTGACCCTCGCCACGCCGGGCCGGCGATCCACCGGCCCGGCGTCACCGTCGTGCCGACACCGCCCCGCCGTGGCAGGCTCACGACATGACCGCGATCCGGCCGCACGAGGCGCTGGCGCAGGCGTACGACGGCATCACCGCCGTCGTCACCCCACTCGACGACGCCGGTCTGCAACGCCCCACCCGCTGCCGGGGATGGCTCGTCGCCGACCTGCTCTTCCACGTGCTCTGCGACGCGCAACGGGCGCTGGTCGCCCTCGCCAGCCCGGCACCCGGGCCCGCCGACGTCGACGACGTCAGCTACTGGCGCGCGTTCACCCCCGGCGACGACGACGAGGCGAGCGCGAAGCACGCCTGGTGGGCGCGGCGCTCCGCCGCCGCCTTCGACCGGCCCAGCGGCGTGGTGCGCATCTGGTCCGACACGGCGCCCGCCGCCGTCCGGGCGGCCGCAGCCGCCGACCCCGACGGGCACGTGACCACGCAGGGGCACGTGCTGCGCGTACCCGATTTCCTCGCCACCCTGGCCACCGAGGCGGTCATCCACCACCTCGACCTGGTGGTGGACCTACCCGACGCCCCGCTCCCCGCGGAGGCGCCCACCCGGTTGGCGGTGGCCACGGTGGACGGGCTGCTCAGCGACGACGCCGTCCGCCCGACCGGCTGGGACGACCGCGACTACCTGCTCAAGGCCACCGGCCGGGTGCCGCTCACCGACCGCGACCGGCTGGAGCTGGGCGAGGCCGCCGGCTGGTTCCCCCTGCTCGGCTGACCACCGCGCCGCTCCGGGTCAGACGATGGCCATGTCGACGAAGCGGGACAGGTGCAACTGGGCGGCAACCGTGATCGTGTCGGTCGGTCCATTTCGGTGCTTGGCGACGATCAGGTCCGCCTCCCCGGCGCGCGGCGACTCCTTGTCGTAGTAGTCGTCGCGGTGCAACAGGATGACGACGTCGGCGTCCTGTTCGATCGATCCCGATTCCCGCAAGTCAGACAGTTGAGGTCGCTTGTCGGTGCGCTGCTCCGGGCCACGGTTCAGCTGGCTGACCGCGATCACCGGGCACTCGACCTCCTTGGCCAGCAGCTTCAGGCCACGGGACAGGTCCGCGACCTCCTGCTGCCGGCTCTCGGTGCGCTTTGGCGAGGTCATCAGCTGGAGGTAGTCGACCACGATCAGCTTGAGGTCGTGCTTCTGCTTGAGCCGGCGCGCCTTGGCCCGGATCTCCATGAGGTTCATGCTCGGCGTGTCGTCGACGAAGAGCGGCGCCTCGCTGATCTCGCCCATGCACCGGGCCAGCTTGGTCCAGTCGTCGTCGGAGAGCTGGCCGCTGCGCAGCACGTGCAGCGGAACGCGCGCCTCGGCCGAGAGGAGTCGCATGACGATCTCGACCTTGCTCATTTCCAGCGAGAAGATCGCCGCGGCCTGGTTGGCGCGAATAGCAGCATTCCGGGCAAAGTCCATAGATGCCGTCGATTTACCCAGGCCAGGCCTGCCGGCCACGATCACAAGTTGACCCGGGTGGAGGCCGTTGAGCAGCCGGTCGAGGTCGCTGAACCCGGTCGGGACACCGGTCATCACCCCGCCCTGCGCGCCAACCGCCTCGATCTCGTCGAGGGTCGGCTGGAGCATGTCGGCCAGGACCGCGAAGTCCTCGCTGACCCGCTTCTCGGTGACCTCGTAGACGGCCTGCTGGGCGAGGTCGACGACGTCGTCGACGTCGCGGCTGCCGCCCTGGCCGGTGCCGTAGCCGAGCTGGACGATCCGGGTGCCGGCCTCGACGAGCCGGCGCAGCACCGCCCGCTCGCCGACGATGCGGGCGTAGTAGGCGGCGTTGGCGGCGGTGGGGACGCTGGCGATCAGCGTGTGCAGGTAGGGCGCGCCGCCGATCCGCGCCAGGTCGCCGGAGTCGGCGAGCGCGGCGGCCACGGTGATCGGGTCGGCCGGCTCACCGCGGCCGTAGATGTCGAGGATCGCGTCGAAGATGGTGGCGTGCACCGGGCGGTAGAAGTCGTTCGACTTGAGGATCTCGACGACGTCGGCGATGGCGTCCTTGGAGAGCAGCATGCCGCCGAGGACGCACTGCTCGGCGGCCACGTCCTGGGGCGGGGTCTTCTCGAACTGGCCGTCCCGCTGCGCCGGGGCGGGCGGCGGCCCCCCGGCCCGTTCCGAGCGCGTCTCGTCGGTGACCGACACGGGTTCCCCCCTTGCTGCGTCGGATCGGATCCAGCTCTACCGCCAGGGTGTGACAAGTTCCGACGACCCTCCGGTCGATCGGGGGCCATCGCCCGGACGGTCGGGGGACCACGATACGGAACCCGAGGTCAGCCACTCAACAGCACCGGTGGACGAGCCTCGGGACAACCTGTGGACGCCGGTGGGCAGGCATGTGCGCAGGGTGTGCACAGGGTGTGGATAAGTGATGGGGAATTTCGGCCCGCTCGGCGCTGACCTGGGGTTTTGCGATCCCCACCCTGTGGACGAAAGATTTCGGGTCGAGCTTGGGCGCCGTTCGTCCCGTACTATCTCTGCGAACGGCTACACCTGGACTGCGGATTGCACTTTCGGTTGAGAAGGGTCACGCTCCCGCCGTGAGAAACCGGGACTGGGGAAGCGGGGAGGGCAGCCCGCGCGAGCGCCGGCCGAGCGCCTCCTGGGCCGCTCCCGCCGGTCCGCTCCCGGTCGGGTCGTCCGCCTCCGAGAGCTACCGCACGCCGAGTCGTCGGCGCGCCGTCGAGCGCGGCCAGGACGAGCCGGTCGACGCCTACCTTCCTCGCTGGGCTCTGGAGTCCGGCATCCGTCGCGCCGACGGCGGGGGTCGGCACGCCGCCCGCGACGACGACGAGGACGTCGACCCGCCCTACTCGGGCGGGGGTTGGCAGGCGGACACCGGTTGGCGTCGCGAGGACGACCGCCGCGACCTGCGGGCCATCGGCGCGGGCCCGGTCTCCGACCACACCGCCGAGTGGACCATGGACACCCCGCAGGACCAGGGGTACGTGGGGAGCCGGCGGGCCGACGGGATCGGGGGCGAGCCGGTCTCCGGGGTGGCCCCGCGGAGCCGGCCGCGTCGCGCGGCGACCCGGCGGCCGCAGGTGACCTGGTCGGGGCTGGAGGAGGCGCCCGCGTCGGGCGACGAGGGTGACCGCTGGGATGCCGAGCGGCCGACCCGGCGGAGCCGGCGCGCCACAACGGATCCGTGGTCGCGGCCGGCGGCCGATCCGTGGGAACGCGGCCGGGCGGCCGAGCCGGACCCGGCGGAGCAGCCGGCGGTCGACCCGTGGGACGCGTCGGGCGTGCAGGCGTGGGGCCGTTCCGCCACCGCCGGCCGGTGGGACCAGGCGGAGAGCCGCTGGGACCGGACGGAGCACACCGGCCAGTGGGACCGGTTCACGGACACCGGCCAGTGGGACCGGCAGGCCGGCACCGGCCAGTGGGACCGGGTCCGGGAGGCCGGTGCCGGGGAGCGGTACGCGGAGGTCGACCAGTGGGACCGGACGGCGCCGCAGGTGCCGGTCCGGGAGGGCTGGGCGTCGCCGGAGCGCGCCGAGGCGTTCTGGTCCGGGACCCGGCTGGCCGGTGACGATCCCCGCTGGACGGAGACGCCGCCGTCGGCCCCGCGGTCGCCGATGGTCGCCGCGCCCGCGCCGCGTCCGGCGCCCCGCCGTCGACCGGTGGAGCCGGTGGTCGCGGGGCGGGCCGGGGCGTCGACGGTGCGGCGGCGCGTGGAGACGGTGGGCGGCGGGTCGTGGGGCCGTCCGCTGGAGGACGACCTGCTCGACCCGGATCCGGGTGGGCCGCTGCGGTCGCTGTTCTACACGGCTTCGTGTTACCTGGTGCCGGCGTTGCTGCTCATCGTCGGGTTGCTGTTCCTCGACGGGCAGCCCCCGGAGGGGTGCGTCACGGACATCAGCGGGGGCGGTTGTGACTCGCCGCGGGCGCACGCCATCGCCTCGTTGGTGGCCGGGGCGCCGCGGTTCGGGCTGGCGCTGCTGAGCAGTCTCGTGGTGGCGGTGGTGCTGCGTCGGGTCGGCACGACCTGGCGGTCGGCGACGGTGGCGCTGGCGGCGGCCGTGGTGGGCGGTGGGCTCTCGACCGTGGTGATCAGCGCGGTGACTGGCCAGCCGATCGGGTGACGCCGCGACTGGCGGCTGTGGCCCCTCCGACATGCGGAAGGGCCCGCACCGGATGGCGGTGCGGGCCCTTCCGTCGTGCTGTCGGGTGTCAGCCCGTGTCAGCCCTTGACCACGTTCAGGTCGAACTTGGCGCTCACCTCGGGGTGCAGCCGGATGCTGACCGGGTAGGCGCCGAGCGACTTGATGTGGCTGGGCAGCACCAGCCGACGACGGTCCAGGGTCGGGCCGCCGGCCGCCTTGACGGCGTCGACGATCTCGGCCGGGGTGACCGAGCCGAAGAGCCGCCCGCCGTCGCCGGCGCGGGCCTTCAGGTTGACCTTCAGACCCTCGATCTGGGCCTTGACCTCGTTGGCGTGGTCGAGGTCGCGGATCTCGCGGGCCGCGCGGGCCCGCTGGATGACCGTGACCTGCTTCTCCGCGCCCTTGGTCCAGGCGATCGCGAAGCCCTGCGGCAGCAGGTAGTTACGGCCGTAGCCGTCCTTCACCTCGACGATGTCGCCCGGGGCACCGAGGCCGGACACCTCCTGAGTCAGGATGATCTTCATGTCGGTGCCTCCTCTCAGCGGGCCGTGGCCGTGTACGGCAGGAGCGCCATCTCGCGGGCGTTCTTGACGGCACGGGCGATCTGCCGCTGCTGCTGCGAGGTGACGCCGGTCACCCGCCGAGCGCGGATCTTGCCGCGGTCGGAGATGAACTTCCGCAGCAGCGCGGTGTCCTTGTAGTCGATGTAGGTGATCCCGTCCTTGTCGAGCGGGTTCACCTTCTTCTTCGGCTTGCGAAGTGCCGCAGCCTTGGCCATTGCTCTTGCTCCTGGTTTGCGATCGCGGGCGCTCGGCGCCATTAGAACGGGGGCTCCTCGTCGAAGTTTCCGCCGCCCGAACCACCGCGCGAGGGAGCCGGTGCAGCAGAAGCCCAGGGGTCGTCGAAGTTGCCTCCGCCGCCACCCTGGCCGCCACCACCACCGAAGCCGCCGCCACCGCCGCCGGAGCGGGACATCTTCTGCACCTTCGCCGTGGCGTAGCGCAGCGACGGGCCGATCTCGTCGACCTCCAGCTCGATGACGGTGCGCTTCTCACCCTCGCGCGTCTCGTACGACCGCTGACGCAGCCGGCCGGACACGATCACCCGGGCGCCGCGCTGCAGCGACTCGGCGACGTTCTCGGCGGCCTGCCGCCAGACCGTGCACGAGAGGAACAGCGGCTCGCCGTCCTTCCACTCGTTGGACGCCTTGTCCATGAAGCGGGGCGTCGAGGCGACCCGGAACTTGGCGACCGCCGCCCCGGAGGGGGTGAACCGCAACTCGGGGTCATCGGTCAGGTTGCCGATGACCGTGATGGTGGTGTCTCCTGCCATGACCATCTCCTCGCGCACTCATCTCTGTGCCCTACAGGCTCTCAGAGCCCTCCGACAGCGTCGATGAGGCTTGATCCGGACGTGCCGGGTCTAGATGCTCAGCGCATCTCCGGGCGGATGACCTTGGTGCGCAGCACCGACTCGTTGAGTCGGAGCTGACGGTCCAGCTCAGCCACGGCCTCCGGCGACGCCTGGAGGTCGATGACGGCGTAGATGCCCTCGGCCTTCTTGTTGATCTCGTACGCGAGGCGCCGGCGGCCCCACACGTCGGTCTTCTCCACCGAGCCACCCGCGGTCCGGATCACGTTCAGGTACGTGTCGAGCGACGGGGCGACGGTGCGCTCCTCGAGGCTGGGGTCGAGGATCACCATGACTTCGTAATGACGCAAGACGTGCTCACCTCCTGTGGGCTAAGCGGCCACGGTCCTTCCGTGGCAGGAGGTCGTGCGTCGTTGCCGTGACCGGTGCCGGGGGAACCCGGCCGGACGCGGACAACCGGACCAGGATACCCGGTCCCGACGATCATGCCCGGGCCGGTCGTCTCCGGGGTCCGGACGCGGTGACAGGGGCCCACCTCCGGCGTCGCGTGCCGGAAGGTGGACCCCTGTCCACGGGGCCGCGGGGCGTCCCGTCCGCATTCCTTGGGTGGGACCTGGGGAGGAACGACCACACCGATGAGGTTGGATCGAGGACGCCCCGCGGAGCTTTATTGTGTTGTTACCTGGTCTGACCATACAACGGCTCTCGTCACCTCTTGGGGGAAATGGAGGAATTCGCCGGACTGGTTGTGCGGCCAGCCTCCGGGTCTGACGAGCCGGGATCCCGCCCCGTCGTGCCGGGCCGCACGGCGGGGCGTCCCGTTGCCGGGGGCCTCCGCTTCGCCGTCCGCGCTGTGGACCCGCGTCCGGTCGGAGCGTCGACCATCGATCCCACCTCGGACAACGACCACCGGGCCGGCTGGTGACGCGATCCGTACCGCGGAACCCCCGCGCGCGGGAGCCCCGCGCGTCGGGGGCGCGACGTAGGCTGCCCTGCATGCGAATCGGAGCCCACGTCGATCCGACCGACCCGCTGGCCGAGGCGGCCGCCCGGGACGCGGAGGCGGTGCAGTTCTTCCTCGCCGACCCCCAGGGCTGGAAGGCCCCGAAGCCGCGGGAGGACGCCGAGCGCCTGCGGGCCGCCGACGTCGACCTCTACGTGCACGCGCCGTACGTCATCAACGTGGCCACGCTGAACAACCGCATCCGCATCCCCAGCCGCAAGCTGCTGCTCGGCCACGCCGCCGCCGCGGCGGCGGTCGGCGCCAGGGGGCTGATCGTGCACGGCGGGCACGTCAACGCCGGTGACGACCTCGCCGTCGGCTTCGACAACTGGCGGAAGACATTCGCGTACGCGGCGGACTCCGGCGGCTTCCCGCTCCCGATCCTCATCGAGAACACCGCCGGCGGCGACAACGCCTGTGCCCGGCACCTGGACGCGCTGGCCCGGCTCTGGGACGCGCTCGGCGACTACGAGGTGGGTTTCTGCCTCGACACCTGCCACGCGCACGCCGGGGGCGAGGAGCTGCTGGGGCTGGTCGACCGGGTGAAGGTGATCACCGGCCGGATCGACCTGATCCACGCGAACAACTCCAAGGGCACCTTCAACTCCGGCCAGGACCGGCACGACAACCTCACCGGCGGCACCATCGACCCGGAGCTGGTGGTCGCGGTGATCCGGGCGGCCGGCGCGCCGGTGATCGTGGAGACACCGGGCGGCACCGAGGGCCAGGCGGCCGACATCGCGTTCCTGCGCGGGCAGCTGGGCGCGACGGCATGACCACCGAGCAGTCCGACGCCACCGGCGGCCGGGCCGACAGCGACCCGCCACCGGCCACCGGCGACACCGCGTCCGACGCGAAACCGAGGGCGAGCGCCCGTCGACGGGCCCGGAAGAAGGGCGCCACGGCTGGCGCGGCATCGGACGGGACCGCGACCGAGCCGGCTGCGGGCGACGAGCGGGCGCCGACCGCCGAGGCAGGGCGGAACGGTGACCGCGCCGCCGCGGCGGGGACCGCCGCCAGCGCAACCGCGGGCAGCGGTGGCACGGCCGACAAGGGCGACGCGGAAACCGCGGAGGCGGGCGGAACGGACGACGCGACCCGCGCCAACGACAAGGCCGGGACCGGCCGCAAGGCCAGGACCCGCCGCAAGGCCGGAAGCAGCGACAAGACCGAAACGGGGAAGGCCGGGACCGACAAGGCCGGGACCGACAAGGCCGGGACCGACAAGAGCGGGACCGACGAGGGCGGAGCCGAAGGCCCGGCCGAGACCGACAAGGCGGCGTCGGCCACGGCGGGGAGCGACGGCACGACCGGTGCCGAGGGCAAGGACGGCGACAAGCCGGCCGATCCCTGGACGGCGTTCGGTCCCGCCCCCGACCCGGTGCTCACCCGGCCCCGCCGGATCGTCCGCGCGGTGGGCCGGTTCCTGGTGCACGAGTGGACGCTGGCCGCCGTCGCCTCGGTGGCGCTGGCCGTGCTGATGACCTGGCCCACGCTGCGCTACCCGCGCTACACGCTGCCGCAGGACTACTGGGACCCGAGCCTCCAGTCCTGGCAGCTGGCCTGGTCCGGCCACATCCTGCTGACCGACCCGGCGCAGCTGTGGAACTCGAACACGTTCTTCCCCGAGTCGTGGAGCTTCGCCTTCTCCGACACCCTGCTCGGGTACGCGCCGGCCGGCATGATCGGGGTCGGCCCCGAGGACGCCCTGCTGCGCTACAACATCATGTTCGTGCTGGCGCACGCCCTCGCCACGTTCGGGGCGTACGCGCTGGCTCGGCAGCTCGGGGCGGGCCGGATCGCCGGTGCGGTGGCCGGGGCGAGCTACGCCTACGCCCCGTGGCTGCTGGCCCAGGCCGGGCACCTGCACATCATCTCCAACGGCGGCATTCCGCTGGCGCTGGCCATGCTCGCCCGTGGTCACGGCTGGTCGCTGCGGCACGGCTACCGGCCGTCGCGCCGGCACGCCGGTTGGGCGTTCGCGGGCTGGCTGGTGGCCGCCTGGCAGCTCAGCCTCGGCTTCGGCATCGGGCTGCCGTTCGCGTACCTGCTGGCCGGCATCGTGCTGGTCTCGGCGGTCGTCTGGTTCGCGCGGCGGCGCCGGGTGAAGCGTCCGTTCGGCTGGCGGCTGTTCCTGGCCGACCTGCTCGGCGGGCTCGTCTTCGCCGCGGTGGGCGCGCTGCTGGCCGTGCCGTACTTCACGGTGTCGGAGCAGCACCCGAACGCGGCGCGGACGCTGGGCGAGATCCAGCTCTACTCGCCGCCGGCCAGCGGGTTCTTCACCGCCCCCGCGGAGTCGCGGATCTGGGGTGAGCTGCACGAGGGTGCCCGTGCCGTGCTGCCCTGGCACCCCGAGATGACCCTGCTGCCCGGCTTCGTGCTCTACGCGCTGGCCGCCGGCGGGCTCTTCTTCTCGGTCTGGCGGGTCCGCCACCGGCTCTTCCTGCTGGCCGGGGTGCTGCTGACGATGGCGCTGGGCATGGGCACCCGGTTCTTCGGCGGCCGGTTCACCTACGTGCCGCTCTTCGAGCACCTGCCGGGCTGGAACGGGTTGCGGACCCCGGGCCGGATGATGCTCTGGACCACTCTTCTGCTCGGCCTGCTCGCGGCCGGCGCGGTCACCGCGTTCTGCGCCCGCGTACGCGAGCTCGCCGCCGAGCGGGTCCCGCCGTGGCCGGGCCCGTGGCTGCGACTGGCCACCCTGGTGCCGCTGCTGCTGGTCGTGGTGGAGGGGTTGAACGTCACCCCGCACCCGGTGGTGCCGCAGCAACCGGCGGTGATGCGGACGGTGGACGGGCCCATGCTGGTGCTGCCCAGCAGCCAGAACCTGGACCAGCCGGTGATGCTCTGGTCGACCGACCGGTTCCAGCGGATGGTCAACGGCGGCAGTGGCTTCACCCCGAACTCGCAGGCCCAGGTCCGCGAGGTCACGGTCAGCTTCCCCGACTTCGGCAGCGTCGACTACCTGCGGCGGCTGGGCGTGAAGAACGTGGTGGTGCTCCGGGACCGGCTCGGCGGCACCCCCTGGGAGGGGATGCTCGACCGGCCGGTCGACGGGCTGGGCGTGACCCGGGAAGAGGTCGGCGACGCGGTGGTCTACCGCCTCTGACCGGGCCGGCCGGTCAGGCGGTGACCGCCTCGGCGGGGCGATCGACGCTGGCGGCGCCGTGCCGCCAGCGTTGGTACCAGGGCGCGTCCCGCGCACCGTCGAGCACCCCGCCGTCCGGGTCGTCCGCGTAGGTGTCCCGGACCGCGTCCCGCTCGGGGCGCAGGATGTCCCGGATCACGAAGCCGCAGAGCACCACGACGGTGATCAGGCGCAGGCTGGCGGCCAGCACGAAGACGCCTTCGGGGAAGACCGGCCGGGTGGTGGCCGCGCCGAGCAGCTCGCCGTAGAAGGCGGCGAAGTAGCAGACCTCGGCGAACTGCCAGGCCAGGAAGGCGCCCCAGCGGGGCCGGGCGAGCACCGCGAGCGGTAGCAGCCACAGCACGAACTGCTGGGACCAGACCTTGCTGAAGATCAGGAAGGCGGCGACCACCAGGAAGGCCAGCTGGGCGAGCCGCGGGCGGCGCGGTGCGAGCAGCGCCAGCGCGGCCACGCCGAGGCAGGCCAGCCCGAAGAGCAGGTACGACAGCCAGTTGAGCGTGGAGATGTGCGCGTTCAGCCACTCGAAGGGCCCGAGGTCGCCCGGCGCGGAGGGGCTGATCCTGCCGTCCAGGTAGCGGCCGATGTACCAGATCGTGCCCCAGTCGATCGGCCGGGTGGTGTTCAAGTCGAAGAAGCGTTCCCAGTTCTCCCGGTAGGGGATCGCCACCGGCAGGTTGACCGCGATCAGGGCCACCGCGCCGGTGGCCGTGGCGGTGAGCGCGGCCCGCAGCCGGCCGGCGCGCAGGGCGAGCACGAGGATCGGGCCGAACAGGAACAGTGGCCACATCTTCGCCGCCCCGGCCAGGCCGAGCAGCACGCCGGCGGTGGCGGGGTGGCGGCGCGCCCAGGCCAGCAGCCCGAACGCGGCCAGCCCGACGGCGAGCAGATCCCAGTTGACGGTGGCGGTGAGCACCAGGGCCGGTGCGAGTGCGAAGAGGGCCGCGTCCCATGGTCGTCGGCGGCGCAGGCTCAGGATGACCGCAACGGTGGCGACGGCGAGCGCGCTGAGCACGAGCGCGTTGAGGTTGTAGAACCACTGCCCCTGGTTGACGCCGGGGTTGTCCAGGCCGAGGGCGTGCACCGGCAGGCCGATCGCGCCCATGAAGTAGCCGGTCAGCACCGGGTACTCCACCGGGTGGTCGGCGTAGGGGACCTTGCCCTCGTTGAGCCCCTCGGCGTAGTAGAGGGCCAGCACGTCGGTGTAGCACATCCGGGTGTACTGGACGTTGTTCTGCCAGGCGCCGTCCTGGCAGGGGGACTTCTGCACCCAGTGCAGGGCCAGCGTCAGGCACACCAGGGCCAGCACGATCCGGGCCGCGGTCCAGAACCGGCCCTCCCGGCCGGGGGGCCGGTCCAGGGCGACGGCGTGGTCACCCAGCGGGCCGCCGATCAGCTCGGCGGCGCCGCGGACGAAGCCGTCCGAGCGGGACGGGTGGTCCACGACGGCTCCGGGTCGTGGCGCGACCTCGGAGGCGCCGGGCCGGAGTTGCCGGTCGGAGCCGTTCTCGTCGATGCCTGCCGTCGACTGGGTGCTCATGGAGAGGCATCCTGCCGTACGCCTGGCCCCGCCGTCCCGCCTCGCGCACACAAATTCCGCTCCGCGAAACGCCGGCGGCGGCCGGACCAGGTGGTCCGGCCGCCGTCATGGGCCCGTCGGCGTCAGTAGGTCTGGCGGGTCGGTGGTGTGCTCGGTAGCAGGCCGCCACCGCGACCACCGGTGTCGCCCGGTCCCGGCGGGAGGCCGGGCCCGTTGTTACCGCCGCCGTTGTTGCCGCCGTTGTTGCCGCCCGGGCAGAACAGGCCCAGGGGGTCACAGCCCGGCTGCCCCGGCAGCCCCGGCAGCGGCACCTCCGGCGGCGGCTGCTTGCCGTTGCCGGTGTCGTCCTTGCCGACGTGCGCGGCCGGTGGGAAGTCTTCCTTGTCCTTGCCCTTGAGCGCCTCGTTCATGAAGCGCTGGAAGATGGCGCCGGGCATCCTGGCGCCGCTGACGTCGTTACCGTTCTTGTCCTTGATCGCCTTGCGGTCCTTGACGTTGCCGACCCACACGGCGGTGGCGAGCTGCGGCGTGTAGCCGATCATCCAGGCGTCGCCGTTGCGGGTGCTGCCGTCGCCGAGTTCCCAGGTGCCGGTCTTCTCGGCCGCCTTGCGACCGTCGTCGAGCCGGCGGTTCACCTGGCCCGGGTACTGCTCCAGCACCGAGGTGACGTCGGCGACGATGTCCTTGTCGATCCGCTGCTGGCCCTTGAGCTTCTCCGAGCCGACCGTGTCCCACTTGCCGGTGTCCGGGTTCTGCTTCTGCACCAGCTTGACGAAGTGCGCCTTGTTGTAGACGCCCTGGTTGGCGAAGGTGGCCACGCCGTTGGCGTGGTCGAGCACGGTGATCGGGTACTGCCCGTAGCCGATCACGTGGAAGAACGGCGCCGGGGCCAGGTCCTTGGGATCGGCCCTGGTGAGATCGTGCGGCTTCGCCGGGTTGGTGTCGGTCTGCCACATCGTGGTGACGCCGGCCTGCTTGGCCATGTCGAGGACCTTGTCGGGGCCGATCTTCTCGGTGATGTAGTAGAACGGCACGTTCAGCGACTTGAGGGTCGACTGCTCGAGGGTGCAGGAGTCACCGCAGGAGACCTTGTCGGCGCCGGCGTTGCTGACCTTGAACTTCGTGTCCTTCGGGGTGAACGCCGAACCCTTCCACCGCGACTTGACGGAGATGCCCTCCTTGAGGGCGGCAGCGAGGGTGTAGATCTTGAAGCTCGAACCCGGTGAGTGACCACCGCTGATCACGCCGTTCTCGTTGTTCTTGCCGGCGTAGTCGGTGCCGGTGCCGTTGTCCCCGCCGTAGTAGGCGAGCACCCGACCGTTCGCCGGGTCGATCGACACCATGGCGGCCATCAGATTCTTCGGCTGCCCGTAGAGTTCGGAGCCCTTCTTGGCCCGCTGGGCGGCGTCGAGTGCCGCCTCCTGCATCTTCTTGTCGATGGTGGTGGTGATCTTGTAACCGCCCCGGCTCAGCGCCTTGGCGCAGAGCGGCTTCTTCTCGGTCACCTCGGCCTCGTTGTCGGTGCAGAGCTTCATCTCGCGCAGTTCCTGCGCGACGTAGTTGACGACGTTGCCGTACGGGGTGTCGATGCCGAAGCCGCCGCCGTTGTTCTTCGACGGCTTCTGCAGCGTCTTGGTCGGGTATTCGGTGGGGTGCTGCGGCATGTTCGGCGCGTCGAGCCACTTCTCGCTGATCATGCCGTTGACGACGTAGTTCCACCGGTCCAGCGCGTCCTGCGGGTTGATCGCCGGGTCGTAGCCCTTATGCGTCGCGCTCGGCTCGGGCTGCTTGATGAGCGCGGCGAGCACGGCCGCCTCGGCCACGGTCAGCTTGGAGACGTCCTTCTTGAAGTACGTCTGCGCCGCCGCCTGGATGCCGTACGCGCCCCGGCCGAAGTAGATCACGTTCAGGTAGTGCTGCATGATCACGCGCTTGTCGTACTTGTCGTTCAGCTTGGAGGCGAGGATCGCCTCCTTCACCTTGCGGCCGTACGTGTCCTGGTTCAGGTTGTCGAAGGCGTTGCGCGCGTACTGCTGGGTGATCGTCGAGGCGCCCTGCTTGTCGCCGCCGCTGACGTTGTTCCAGGCGGCCCGGGCGATGCCCTTGTAGTCCACACCGGAGTGCCGGTAGAAGTTCCGGTCCTCGGCCGCGGCGACGGCGTGCTGCACGTGCTCCGGGATCTGTTCGATCGTCACGAGCTGCCGGTTCTGGTCGCCGATCTTGGCAATGGGATCCCCCTTGCCGGTCCGGTCGTAGATGGTCGTGGACAGCGGCGGGATGGTGTCCTCGGGCAGCAGCACCTTCTGCGAGTACCAGGTGAAGCCGACCACGCCCATGCCGGCGAGCATGATGAAGACGGCGAACCCGGCGATCATCATGTTGATCCGCCGGCGCTTCTTCGCCCGGGCCGGATCCTCGCCACGACCACCACGACCACCCCGACCGGGGCCGGTCGGGCCGCCTGGGCCACCGGGGCCGCCGCCGGCGAAGCCGGGCACGCCGGCCCGGGCCACCGAGGCGCGGCCACCCACCGCCGCGGAGCCGACACTCGCCCGCCCCGCGGTGCCCACGCTGGCCGCGCCCACCGAGGCGCGCCCTGCCGGGCCGGCCGGGGAGATCGGCACGGAGGCGCGGCCTGCGCCGGTTCGCCCCGAGGTGCCGGGGGCCGGCGAGACGGGCACGGAGGCTCGCCCCGCACCGGCCCGGCCCACGGAGGCCGCGCCTGCGGCGCCACGGGCTGCCGGTGGCGCGCCGCCGACCGAGGCCCGGCCACCGGACGCGGAGCCGCGCGGTGTCACGGAGGCCCGGGCCGAGGCAGCGCCCTCCGAACCGGAGGACCAGCCGTTCCCGTGCGGGCTCCCGGGAAGACCGGGCTCGCCGTTCGGGCCTGGGATCTGGGCCCGCCCACGCGAAGAACTGGGATCGCCGTAGTTCATTCCTCACACCCTGCCGGTCGCGGTGGGGCGCTGGCGCGCCGCCACCGGGTTGCCGTGAGATGGAACACGAGACGCTACACCCCGGGGGTGCCCGGGCGCAGGCGTCAAATCCGAACTATTCGGATCAATCAGACCTAGTGGCTGTCGGTCGTCCCGCCCTGGGGTCGGGCCGGGATCGATCGGGACAGCCAGGTTCACCGTTGCGCCTCTCGCCTTCGCCGAGGGGTGGAGCCGGTCGCGGTCTCCTGCTCCACCGTGTCCTCCGTGCCGCCGGCCAGCCCGTCCCGGCCGAGCAGGAACTGCTCGACGAGATGGTTCCAGTCGCAGCCGGGGCACACCTCCACCACGAACACCTGGAACTCACGCAGCGTCATGGCCAGGACCGGCAACTCCGCTCGGGTGCGCGCCTGGCCGGCCGACTGCTTGAGTTCGTCGCCGTAAATGTAGTGGACGTGGATGAGGTTCTCACTGCGGCAGATCGGGCAGCGCTCGTCGGTGGGGTCGCCGTGGAAGCGAGCGGCGTTCTTCAGGTACGGCGAGGCGTCGCAGACGTCGTAGGTGCCGATCCGCCCGGTGAGGAGTTCACGCAGCACCGCTCGCTTCTGGAGCGAGTAGTCGACGACCTGGCGCTGCGTACGCATGCGGGAAAGGGTACGCGGTCCGGAGAGGTGAGGCGACCATCGTCACGATCCGTGACGACAGAACCTCGTAATCGGGGGTTTGCCCTGATCATGCGTCTCCGCTAACGTGCGATGTATCGAACCGATACATCGCGGCGGTTACCACTCCGCGCCGGGGGTAAGAAGGGATGGCCCGTGCTCGAGTTCGCCATCCTGGGTCTCCTGCAGGAGGCTCCGATGCACGGCTACGAGCTGCGCAAGGAGTTGACCGCCAAGCTCGGCGCGATCCGGGCGGCGATCAGCTACGGCACGCTCTACCCGACTCTGCGCCGGCTGCAGGCGGCGGGATGGATCACCGAAGCCGCCGAGACACCCGCCACCGCCGAGGAGGTTCCCGCGCTGACCAGCCGACGCGGTCGGGTGGTCTACACCATTACCGCCGAGGGCAAGGAACGCTTCGCCCAGCTCATAGCGCAGGCTGGACCCGAGACGTACGACGACACGGGCTTCGGCGTGCACTTCGCGTTCTTCGCCCGGACCGACCAGGCCACCCGGCTCCGGATCCTGGAAGGTCGTCGCCGAAAGATCGAGGAGCGTCGCGAAGGCCTTCGTGACGTGCTCGGCCGGGCAGCCGAGCGGCTCGACGCGTACACCCTGGAACTGCAACGCCACGGGCTCGACGCCTGTGAGCGCGAGGTCCGCTGGCTGGAGGAGCTCATCGCCAACGAGCGCTCCGGCCGGGCCCCGACGGTCCCCCAACCCGGGACGGCCGGCGGCCGCAGAGAAAACGACAGCCCGCCCCCGCCTGGAGAGTCCAGGAAAGAGCGGCCGTGATGAAAGAAGAAGGAGGCAGACGTTATGGGCTCCGTCCGCGTCGCCATCGTCGGTGTGGGTAACTGCGCCTCGTCCCTCGTGCAGGGCGTGGAGTACTACCGGAACGCCGACCCGAACGACCGCGTCCCGGGTCTCATGCACGTCACCTTCGGCGACTACCACGTTTCCGACGTGAAGTTCGTCGCGGCGTTCGACGTGGACGCCAAGAAGGTGGGCATGGACCTCGCCGAGGCCATCGTGGCCAGCGAAAACAACACCATCAAGCTGTGCGACGTGCCGCCGACCGGCGTCACCGTGCAGCGCGGCCCGACCTTCGACGGTCTCGGCCAGTACTACCGCGAGATCATCGAGGAGTCGGACGCCGAGCCGGTCGACGTGGTCCAGGCGCTGCGTGACGCCCAGGTCGACGTGGTCGTCTCCTACCTGCCGGTGGGCTCCGAGCAGGCCGACAAGTTCTACGCCCAGGCCGCGATCGACGCGGGCTGCGCGTTCGTGAACGCCCTGCCGGTCTTCATCGCCTCCGACCCGGAGTGGGCCAAGAAGTTCGAGGACGCGGGCCTGCCGATCGTCGGAGACGACATCAAGAGCCAGGTCGGCGCCACCATCGTGCACCGCGCCCTGGCGAAGCTCTTCGAGGACCGCGGGGTCGAGCTGCTGCGCACGTACCAGCTCAACTTCGGCGGCAACATGGACTTCATGAACATGCTGGAGCGCAACCGCCTGGTCTCGAAGAAGATCTCGAAGACCCAGTCGGTGACCTCCCAGATCCCGCACGAGATGCAGAAGAGCGACGTGCACATCGGCCCGTCCGACCACGTGCCGTGGCTGGACGACCGCAAGTGGGCGTACATCCGCCTGGAGGGCCGCTCCTTCGGTGACACCCCGCTGAACGCCGAGCTCAAGCTCGAGGTGTGGGACTCGCCGAACTCGGCCGGGGTCATCATCGACGCCGTCCGGGCCGCGAAGATCGCGCTGGACCGGAAGATCGGTGGCCCGATCCTCTCCGCCTCCTCGTACTTCATGAAGTCCCCGCCGAAGCAGTACGCCGACCACGACGCGCACGCCGCCGTCGAGGCGTTCATCGCCGGCGAGGTCGAGCGCTGACGCGCTGAGCACACCGAAGGAAGGCCGGGTCCGCACGGACCCGGCCTTCCTTCTCGGCGTACGTCAGGACCAGGCGCGCCGCAGCGCCACGGCCGCTTCGAGTTCCAGCAGGGTCACCTTGCGCGGCAGCCCGCCGCCGAAGCCCACCAGCTTGCCGCCCGCCCCGACGATCCGGTGGCAGGGCACGATCACGGGGATCGGGTTGCGGTTGCAGGCCACCCCGACCGCCCGGGCCGCTCCCGGATCCCCGACCGCCTTCGCCACCTCGCCGTAGGTCTTCGTCTCCCCGTACGGGATGAGGGTCATCTCCCGCCAGACCGCGCGCTCGAACTCCGAGCCACGCGGCGCCACCACCGGCACGGTGAACCCGGTCAGCTCACCGGCGAAGTACGCCCGCAGCTCGGCCACCGCCCACCGGGCGACCTCGTCGCCGGGCTCGTCGGCGGCCGACGCCACCCGGCCGAAGTGCGCCCCGCGAACGGCGCCGGCGTCGGTGCCGACGGAGAACTCCCCGATCGGTGAGTCGAGCACGGTCCACAGCATGTCGCCCATTGTCCCGCGCCATGAGGCAAAGTTCCTCGCGCCCCGGGCGTCTGAGCTACGGAGGTGGGCGGTGGCAGAGGTCGACGGGGAGTTCACCGCGTTCGTCAACGAACGGGGAGCGGTCCTGCTGCGCGTCGCGTACGCGCTGGCCGGGAACCAGCACGCGGCGGAGGACCTGCTCCAGAACGCGCTCGCCAAGGCGTACGCCCGCTGGCCCCGGATCCGCGGCGACGCGGAACCGTACGTGAAGCGGATCCTCTACCACGACCAGGTCTCGGGCTGGCGGCGCCGGGCGCGGCGGCCGGAGGTGACGCTGGCGGAGCTGCCGGAGCGGGCGGCGGCCGGCGAGGACAGCGACCTGCGGCTGCTGCTGCGGGACGCGCTGCGGGCGCTGCCGCCCCGGCAGCGGGCCGTGCTGACGCTGCGCTACCTGGAGGACCTGAGCGTCGAACAGACCGCCGCGCTGCTCGGTTGCCGGACCGGCACGGTGGCCAGCCAGAGCGCCAAGGCCCTGGCCAAGCTGCGTCAGCTGGTGCCGGGCCTGGAGGAACGGACCAGCCGAGCGGAGGTGACCCGATGAGCACGTCGCTGGACGAGACCCTCCGGACGGCCGTACGCGACCTCGCGGACGGCGCCGGTCCCGCCCCGGACCTGGCCGCCCGGTCGCTCGGCCGCGGTCGCCGGCTGCGCCGCCGGCGGCGCGTCACGGCGGCCGCCGCCGCCCTGGTCGCGGTGGCCGCCGTGACCCTGCCGTTCGTGCTGTTCCGCCCCCGGCCGACCCCGCCGCCACCGGTGACCACCACCCCGTCGCCTGCCGTGCGGCCCACACCGGGCCCGGACTGGGCCGGGAAGCCGCTCGTGCTGCCGGGCGACTGGGTGGTGACCCGGGCGCAGGTGGCCGGCGGATCGGGCAGTGGAGTGGTGCTCGACCGCGGCCACGGCCGGTACTTCGCCACCGACCGCTACGACGGCATCTTCCCGGCGCCCACCGGCTCGCTCGTGGCGGTCCGCGACGACGACCGGCCCCGGGAGGTCGGCCTGGTCGACGTGGCCAGCGGAAAAACCCGCTGGTACGAGGTGGGCCGCGCGCTCTCCGTGCCGCGCTGGTCGCCGGACGGGCGGCGGCTGCTGTTCACCACCCACCAGCTGGACCACTTCGGCTTCATCGTGCTGGACGTGGACGGCACCAGACACACCCATCCGGTGGGCCTCCTGGGCTGGCCCTGCGCGGACACCTGCGAGTTCACCTGGATGCGGGACGGCCGGGAGGTGGCGCTGACGCTGAGCAAGCAGCGCTCGGAGAGCTGGCCCCGGGATCTTGCCAAGGGCGTCCAACTCCTGTCGGTCGACGACGGCCGGCCCACCCGGCTGGTGACCATGCCCGGCGGGCCGGCCGGTCCCGACGCCTGGTCGCCGGACGGAAAGCTCGTGGTCGTCCAGGGCCTGACCGAGCCGTTGCTGGTGGAGACGGCCACCGGCCGGGTGGTGAACCCGCTGCCCACCGCCGACGTCGTCTGGGTCACCGACGACCGCCTGCTCTACCGGCGGCCGAACGGGTCGCGGGACTTCGTGCTCGCCGACACCTCCGGCCGGGAACTGGTCCGCCAGCCGCTGCCGAAGCAGCTGATCGATCTTGAGGTGAGTGTCGCTCCCCGCTGACCGTTCAGCGGTCGTTGATGTTGCGGGGCATCGATACCGTGCAGGTCGTGGCCACGGGGACGCTCATCTTCCTGATCATCGGCGGAGTCGGGGTCGGGGTGCTGACGCTCGCCCTGCTCGGGTCGGGCGTGCTGCACCTGGGCCATCCGGACGTCGACGGGCCGGTGTCGCTGGAGGCGGTCGCCGGGTTCATCGGGGCGTTCGGCTTCGGCGCCGCGATCGTCAACGAGCTGCTCGGTGGGCGTACCCCCGGGATGATCGCGGCGGCGGTGGCCGGCGGCGCGCTCGCCGCCGTGCCCACCGGCTGGCTGGCGGCCCGGCTCAGCCGCGCGGCCCGGAACATGCGCACGGACGCCACCCCGACGCGGGACGACCTGGCCGGCGCGATCGGCCTGGTGGTGACCCCGGTCCCCGCCGGCGGCTACGGCGAGGTCCGGGTACGCCTCGCCGGCCAGCCGGTCAAACTCAACGCCCGCGCCGACCATCCGATCCCGGTCGGCGCCCGGATCTTCGTGGTCGAAGCGCTCAGCGAGACCAGCGTGCACGTCGAGACCTACTGACACCTCCAGCACAGACGGGAATCCCCATGCCCCTGCTCGTCGCCATCGGCGGCGCGGTCCTCCTCGCCGTCGTCCTCGTCCTCTTCGTGCTCTCCCGGATCAAGGTGGCCGGCCCCAACGAGGCGTTCATCGTCACCGGCCGCAAGGGCCGGACCACCCAGACCGCCGACGGCGGACGCTCCACCGACATGTCCGGGCAGAAGGTCGTGCTCGGCGCGTCCGTCTTCGTGCTGCCGGTGGTGCAGAAGCTCCAGTCGCTCGACCTGTCCAGCCGGCGGATCGACGTCGGCATCAAGGGTGCGGTCAGCAAGCAGGGCATCCGCGCCGACCTGCACGGCGTGGCGATCGTCAAGGTCGGCGGCACCGAGGACGCGATCCGCGCGGCTGCCCAGCGCTTCCTGCACCAGCAGGACGAGATCGAGGACTTCACCCGGGAGGTGCTGGCCGGCGCGCTGCGCTCGATCGTCGGCCGGCTCACCGTCGAGGAGGTCATCCGGGACCGGGCCGCCTTCGCCAGCGCGGTCGCCGAGGAGGCCGAGCACTCGATGACCAACCAGGGCCTGGTGCTGGACACCTTCCAGCTCCAGGACATCCTGGCCGAGGGTTCCTACCTGGCCGACCTGGGCCGGCCGGAGGCGGCCCGGGTGCTCAAGGACGCGGCCATCGCCGAGGCGCGGGCCCGGCAGCAGGCCGAGCAGGAGCGGCTGCTGGCCGAGGAGGCCATCGCCGAGGCGAACCGGAACCTGTCGCTCAAGCAGGCCGCCATCCAGGCCGAGATCGACGCGGCCAAGGCGAGGTCCGCGGCGGCCGGCCCGCTCGCCCAGGCCGAGCGGGACCAGGCGATCCTGTCCGAGCAGCAGAAGGTGGCCGAGCGCAACGCCGAGCTGAAGCAGCGGCAGCTCGACACCGAGGTGCGCAAGCCGGCCGACGCGGCCCGCTACAAGGTCGAGCAGGAGGCCGAGGCGGACCGCAACGCGGCCGTGCTGCGCGCCGACGCCGAGCGGCAGGCCACCATCGCCGCCGCCCAGGCCGCGGCCGAGCAGGCCCGGCTCACCGGTGAGGGCGAGCGCGCCCGCCGGGCCGCGCTGGCCGAGGCGAACGCGATCGAGGGCGCCAAGGAGGGTGAGGCGGAGCAGCGGCGGCGTTCCGCGATCGCCGAGGCGGTCGAGCGCGAGGGTCAGGCCGAGGCCGCGGCCATCCTGGCCAGGGGGCAGGCGGAGGCCGACGCGATGGCCCGCAAGGCCGAGGCGTTCGCCGCGTACGGCGAGGCCGCGGTGCTGGACCTGCTGGTCAAGGTGCTGCCGCAGGTGGTCGAGGCGGCCAGCGCCCCGATCGGCGCCATCGACAAGATGACCGTCATCTCCACCGACGGCGCGTCGTCGCTGACCAAGTCGGTCGCCGGCAACGTGGCGCAGGGCCTTCAGCTCGGCAGCGACCTCACCGGCATCGACCTGGCCGGGCTGCTCGCCAAGCTGGGCAGCGCGCACACGAACGGCAAGAACACCGTGGACGGCACCACGGTCACCCCGTGACACGACGGCGCCCGCCGGTCTCCCCTGCTGGGGATGCCGGCGGGCGCCGTTATGTGGACGGTCAGATGACCGCGACGACGAACTTCTCGCCGATGCCGAGACCCAGGGTCTCGCTCTCCCAGTCGATGGTGCGGCTGGAGATGAGCTGGCTGGTGCCGGTGCTGCCGGCGGTGACGGCCTGCCCGTCGATGTCCGCCCGCAGGTAGACCGAGCCGTCCGGGTTGTAGTCGAGGAAGTCGAACGTCTCCCACGGGCCGATCGCGGTGGACCGGGCGATCAGCGGCTTCGTGCCGGCGCTCTCCGCGGCGACGAACTTACCGTTGATCAGCGCCTTGAGGCCGACGTAGCCGTCGCCGGCGCTGACGAGCTCGAACTTCTCCCAGGCCCCGACGGCGGCGGCCTTGGCGATCAGCGGCTGGCTCCCGCTGCTGTCCGCCGTGACGAACTTGTTGTTCGCCAGCGACTTGAGGCTGACCACCGGGGCCGACGCGTCGAAGTCGAACTTCTCGGCGGTGCCGATGGCGGTCTTGCTGGCGATCAGCGGGGTGGTGGTGCTCGGCGCGGTGACGTACCGGCCGTTGGTGGTCGCCTTCAGGCTGATCGAGCCGTCGGTGTTGTCGACGATCTGGAACGTCTCCCAGGCGCCGATCGAGGCGGACCGGGCGATCAGCGGCCGGTTGCCGCCGCTCTCCGCGGTCACGAACTTGTTGTTGGTCCGGGCGCGCAGACCGACCAGGCCGCTGCCGGCGTCGACCACGTCGTACGTCTCCCAGGCCCCGATGGTGGTCCCCCGGGCGATCAGCGGCCGGTTGCCGCCGCTCTCCGCGGTCACGTAGCGGCCGTTGACCCGGGCCTTCAGGCCGTACGAGGCGCGGGCCGTCGGGACCGTGCCGACGTGCAGGAGCCGGTCGACCGAACCCATGGTGTCGTGCACCGCGCCGCCGACACCGGTGGTGACGACCGCGTCCCGCACCTGCTGCGGCGTCCAGGTCGGGTGCGCCTCCAGCAGCAGCGCGGCGGCGCCCGCCACGTGCGGGGAGGCCATCGAGGTGCCGTTCATCGCCACCGAGCCGTCGGTGGTGCCCATCCTGGCGGAGACGATGCCGGTGCCCGGCGCGAAGGTGTCCAGGCAGCGGCCGTAGTTGGAGAACCAGGCCCGGAAGTCCACCTGGTCGGTGGCACCGACCGTGATGGCCGCCGGCACGTTGGCCGGGGACACACCGCAGGCGTCCTGCCAACTGTTGCCCGCCGCGACGGCGTACGTGATGCCGGAGGTGATGGAACGGGCGACCGCGTCGTTGACGGCCTGGTCGGTGGCGCCGAAGCCGAGGCTCATGTTGGCCACGGCCGGCCCGGTGGCGTGCGCGGTGACCCAGTCGATGCCGGCGATCACCTGCTCGCTGTCGCCGCTGCCCGCGCAGTCGAGCACCCGGACCGCGACGAGCTTGACGTCCTTGGCCACGCCGTACTTCGTGCCGCCGATGGTGCCGGCCACGTGGGTGCCGTGGCCGTCGCAGTCCTGCGCCACGTCGTCCTGCTCGATGGCGTCGTAGCCGTAACTGGCCCGCCCGCCGAAGTCCTGGTGCTCGATGTCGATGCCGGTGTCGATGACGTACGCGGTCACGCCGGCCCCGGTCGCCGGGTAGGTGTAGACGCCGTTGGCCTTCGCGGTGGTCTGGTCGATCCGGTCCAGGCCCCAGGACGGCGGGCTGCTCTGGCTGCCGGTGGCCGACCAGCGCTGCACCTGCTGGACGTACGCGACGTCCGGGTCCGCGGCGAGGCGCTCGGCCTGCCGGCGGTCCATGCTGGCGGAGTAGCCGTGCAGCGCCTTGCCGAAGACCCGGCGGACGGTGCCGCCGTGCTCACCGGCGAGGGCCGAGGCGGCGGACCGCACCTTGGCGGCGCCGGCTGCCCTGCCGTCCTTCAGGACGACGATGTAGCGGCCGGGGACCGCCTCGGCCGCGTCCGCGCCCCGGACCGGAGCACGCTTCGGGCCGGCCGGATCGGCATACGCGGGTCCACCCGCGGCGGCGCACATGATGGAGGTTGCCGAGGTGAGGGCGAGCCCCACCAGGGCAGAGCGGCGCAGGGCGCCGTGGCTTCTCACTGAGAGTTCTCCCCGTGCCCAGCGACCGTCCGGATGGGACGGGCGGATGCGATCAGAACAGCCTCACCCCTCGGAACCGGGAGGCCGGTGATGACCAACATCATGCGGGAGACATCGACTCTCGCGCGTCAACCGTTCGGTCGACACGCCGGCGTATCGTCGTCAGCCGGCCGCCGGCGTCAGCCGAGAACGCCCTGTTCGCGGGCCCAGCGCAGCAACTCCGCCTCGGCCTCGTCCCGCTCCAGCGGGCCGCGCTCCAGCCGCAACTCCTTGAGGTACTGCCAGGCGCGCCCGACGACCGGTCCCGGCGGCACGCCCAGCAACTCCATGATCGCGTTGCCGTCGAGGTCGGGGCGGACCCGGGCCAGGTCCTCCTCCGCGGCGATCCGGGCGATCCGCTCCTCCAGCGCGTCGTAGTCGGCGGCGAGCTGGGCCGCCTTGCGCCGGTTGCGGGTGGTGCAGTCGGAGCGGGTCAGCTTGTGCAGGCGGGACAGCAGGTCACCGGCGTCGGTGACGTACCGCCGGACCGCCGAGTCGGTCCACTCGCCCCGGCCGTACCCGTAGAAGCGCAGGTGCAGGCCGACCAGCTTGACCACCTGGGACGTCACGTCCTTGGGGTAGCGCATGGCCTTCATCCGGGCCTTGGTGAGCCGGGCGCCGACCACCTCGTGGTGGTGGAAGCTGACCCGGCCGTCCGAGCCGACCGCCTTGGTGGCCGGCTTGCCGACGTCGTGCATGAGCGCGGCCATCCGCAACGTGAAGTCGCAGCCGCCCTCCTCCAACGACATGGCGTTGGCGACCACGGTCAGCGTGTGCTCGTAGACGTCCTTGTGCTGGGCGTGCTCGTCGATCTCCAGCTTGAGCCCGGTCAGCTCCGGCAGGAAGCGCTCGGCCAGCCCGGTGTCGACCAGCAGCCGCAGCCCGGTGATCGGGTCCGCACCGCAGAGCAGCTTGGTGAACTCGTCCCGGATCCGCTCGGCGGTGATCCGGTCCAGGTCGGCGGCCATCCTGGTCATCGCCGCGCGGACGTCCGGGTGGACCCCGAAGCGCAGCTGGGCGGCGAACCGGGCCGCGCGCAGCATCCGCAGCGGGTCGTCCCGGAACGACTCCTGAGGCGTGCCCGGGGTACGGATGATCTTCGCGGCCAGGTCGGCCAGGCCGCCGTACGGGTCGGTGAACCGGTGGTCGGGAACGCTGACCGCCATCGCGTTCACGGTGAAGTCCCGGCGCTTGAGGTCGTCGACCAGGTTGGTCCCGTACTCGACGACGGGGTTCCGGCTGACCTGGTCGTACGCCTCCGCGCGGAAGGTCGTGATCTCCAGCCGGAGCCCGTCGCGCTGGCAGCCGATGGTGCCGAACTCCCGTCCGGTCTCCCAGATCGACTCGGCCCAGCCGCGGATGACCCGGATGGTCTCGTCCGGGTGGGCGTCGGTGCAGAAGTCCAGATCGTCACCGAGGCGGCCGAGCAGGGCGTCCCGGACCGAACCGCCCACCAGGTGCAGCTCGTGACCGGCCTGGGCGAAACGCCGGCCCAGCTCGTCGGCGACCGGCGAGACGCGGAGCAGTTCGGCGACGGCGTTGCGCTGCGCGGCGGTCAGGTCGCGGCGGTCGGCGGCGTGGGACGCGGAGACTTCGGACATGGGATCGCCAGCCTATCGGGCCCGGGTGGCATCTCCTGCGCCGGGCGCGGGTAACGGGCCGAGGTTGACTAAGGTCTCGGTAGCGGGACCGGCGAGGCCCGGCTCTGACGTACCCCTTGGAGGCTGGGAAATGAGCGGCGGGCTCTACCGCAGCGCGAACGCGCACGGCGACGGCCTGCCGCCGAACGACGACGCCACCTTCATCTCGGCGGAGCCGCTGAACCAGCCGGGTGTCGAGGCCACCGCGCCGCCCCAGGAGGTGGTCGCGGAGACCAGCGCCGCGGCGAACAGCGCGGTGATGGCGGTCGGCAGCCTGGTCAGCCGGGGCACCGGCTTCGTCCGCAACCTCATGGTGGGCGCGGCGCTCGGCAACCTGGTCGGCAACGTGTTCACCACCGCCCAGTTCCTGCCGAACCAGGTCTACGAGTTCCTGCTGGGCGGCGTGCTCACCAGCGTGCTGATCCCGGTGCTGGTCCGCCGCCGCAAGATCGACCCGGACCGGGGTGAGGCGTACGCGCAGCGGCTGCTGGCCCTCGCGGTGCTCGCCCTGGCCGCCACCGCGCTGATCGCGATGGCCGGCGCGTCGGTGCTGACCGCGCTCTACGCCAGCGGCAAGGACGAGCACTACACCGACCTGGTCACCAACCTGTCGTACCTGATGCTCCCGATGCTGTTCTTCACCGGCCTGAGCGCGCTGATCGCCGCGGTGCTGAACACCCGGGGGCACTTCGCCGCCCCGATGTGGGCGCCGATCCTCAACAACCTGGTGGTGATCGGCGCCTTCGGCCTCTACATCCTGATCTACGGCGCGGAGGCGATCCGGCCGGAGGACATGGGCTGGGGGCAGATCCTGCTGGTCGGCGGCGGCGCCCTGCTCGGCGTGGCGGTCCAGGCGGCCGGCCTGCTGCCGGCCCTGCGCAAGGTCGGCTTCCGGTGGCGGCTGCGCTTCGACTTCCGGGAGCTGGGGCTGCGCGAGCTGGCCCAGCTCGGCGCCTGGATGTTCTGCTACGTCGCGGTCAACCAGCTCGGCCTCTTCGTGGTGGTCAACCTGCTCACCCGGGCGGCGGGCGAGGACAGCGCCGGCCTGCTGATCTACAACAACGTCTTCCTGCTGCTGATGATGGCCCACGGCATCATCGCGGTGTCGATCATCACCGCGCTCATGCCCCGGATGAGCGCGGCCGCCGCCGACGGCCGGTTCCGCGACGTCACCGCCGACCTGTCCCGGGGCACCCGGATGGTCACCGCGGTGCTGGCCCCCATCGCGGTCTGCTACGCCGTGCTGGCCGGCCCCATCTCGGTGGTGGTCTTCCGGTACGGCGCGTTCACCGGCGAGAACGCCGTGGCCACCTCGACCGTGCTGCTGGTGGCGGCCATCGGCCTGGTGCCGTTCGCGATCAGTCAGCTCTTCACCTTCGCCTTCTACGCGCTGCCGGACACCCGCACTCCGGCCCTGGTCAACATCCCGGTGGTGGCCCTGCGGGTGCTCCTCCAAGTCGGCCTCTACCTGGCCTTCTCGGCCACCTTCGCGGCGGCCGGCATGATGCTCGGCAACGCGATCTCGTACGTGGCGGCGGCGGTCGTCTCGGCGCTGCTGCTGCGACCCCGGGTGGGCCGGATCGGGCTCGGCGGGATCATGCGGACCATGGGCCGGGTGGTGCTCGCCGCGTTGGGCGCCGCGCTGGTCGGCCTGCTCGTGGTGAAGCTGCTCCCCGGCGACCCGGCCCACCTGAGCTGGCTCGCCGCGGTCGCCCAGCTGGTGATCGGCGGCGCGGTGATCGGCGTGACGTACCTCGGGCTCGCCATGGTGCTGCGCATCGGTGAGATCACCGAGGTGGTCGGGATGGTCCGCCGCCGCCTCGGGCGCTGACCTCGACCAGCACCTGTGACGGACGGTGAACGACGATCACCAGCCTGGGGATACGGCTGTGGATAACTCAGGGTTCCCCCGCCCAATGGGCCTCTCGGCCTGTGGACAACCAACCGTACGGCTGAGGGTGAAGGGCCGGAGCAGGGGAAACCCGCCCGGGTCACGGAGGCCGCCACACCGGTGTGCCCCTGCGCCGACTACTTGCCGTCAACATCTAGATTGGGCGTGCGTGTCCCAGCGACGTGGCCCGACCGGGCCGTTCACCCGGCCGATCCCCACCGTCACTGGCGTCCCACCAACTCCGGCGGGAAGATGACATGTCGGAGAACCGGGCATCCCGGGTAAGGTCACTCTCGACGGGCACGGCGGGTGCCGACGCGGGCGTCGACACCGGTCTGCCGGTTCCAGCCAAGGCAGAGCGGGAAGCCACATGCCCAGCAGCACGGGTCCATCGATCGACACGATCACCGAGGGAGGACGGGTGACCCAGGTCGGCGAGGGTCAGGAGGCGGAGGAGACCTCTCCTCCGGTCGTGACCTTCGGTGCTCCCGCGGTCGGTGAGGTCCTGGCCGAGCGGTACGAGCTGGTCGAGCACATCAACAACGACAGCGCAGGCCGGCTGGTCTGGCGCGGGGTCGACGTCGTGCTGCGCCGTCCGGTCGCGGTGGTCCTCCGCTACCCGGGTGGCGATTCCGCCACCGAGATGCTCCAGGCGGCCGTCGCGGCCAGCCGGGTGATCCACCCCAACCTGGTCGGCGTCTACGACGCGATCGACGAGGCCGACCGGGCCTACGTGGTCCGCGAATGGGTGGACGGGCAGTCGCTGCGCGAGCTGGTGACCGCCGACGGTCCGCTGGACCCGGCCCGGGCCACGGCCATCGGCAGCGCCGTCGCCAGCGCCCTCGCCGCCGTGCACGCCACCGGCATGGTGCACGGCAACGTCCACCCCGGCACCGTGATGATCAGCGACGACGGCCGCGTGGTGCTGGCCGACGCCCGCACCGACGGGGCCGACAGCCAGGAGAACGACCTGCGGGCGGTCGGCGGGGTGCTCTACTTCGCCCTGACCGGGCACTGGCCGCACGGCGAGGCTCCGCTGCACGGCGCCACCGCCGGCCACGGCCGCGCCGCCCTCCCCGACGCCGTCCGGGACGCCGGCGGCTCCATCGCCGCGCCCCGCCAGGTGCGCGCCGGGGTGCCGGCGTACCTCGACGACCTCACCATGGACCTGCTCGACTCGGAGATCGCGCCGCCCTCGTCCGACGTCCTGTCGGCCGAGCTGAACCGGCTCGACATCCCCGCCGACGAGCACTTCCTGGAGCAGGCCGGTCCGCTGCGCTTCACGGCCGACACCGAGGACGAGCCCTCGCCGCTGGCCGCGGCCGGGGGCCGCAAGGTCGCCCTCGGCATCGCCGCCCTGCTGGCGGTGGCCCTGGTCGGCCTGCTCATCGGCATCAGCGCCCTCGGCGACGACAAGGACCCGGGCAAGGAGCCGGTGGCCCAGCCGTCCAGCAGCGCGCCCGCCGGCGGCACGAGCGCACCGGCCGCCCCGGTCCGCAAGCTGAACATCCAGGACGTCCGGATCATCGACCCGGAGAGCCGGGACCGCGCCGAGGTGCGGGACGCCGAGAAGGTGATCGACGGCGACCCGAACGAGGGCTGGGAGACCGCCAGCTACCGGAACAACGGCAAGTTCGGCGGTCTGAAGAAGGGCATGGGGATCTGGATCGACCTCGGCTCCCCGCACACGGTCAAGTCGATCAAGGCGACGCTGTCGTCCACCGGCGCCTCCGCTGAGCTGCGCGCGGGCAAGGGCGAGTTCCCCTCCAGCTCTTCCGGGGACAAGGACCTCGTCGCCGCCTACAAGGAGCGGATCGGCCAGCCGTTCGAGGAGCACGACGGCACCACGATGGTCTTCGACGGGTTCAACCCGGAGGAGAAGTACCAGTACCTGCTCTTCTGGATCACCGAGCTGCCGGAGAAGGACAGCGGCGGCGGCTGGAAGCTCGGCGTCCAGGAACTGACGGTCGAGGGCTCGTGAGCCGCACGCCGCACCCGGTGCACCACCTCCGCCGGACGTGGTGATGGCGGGTCGCGGTGGGCGTACGCCCGAGCCGGCGACCGGGGACGGCCCGCCGGCCGGGATGTCCGACCTCGACCTGCTGCGGGCGCACGTCGCCGGTGACCGGGACGCCTTCGCCGAGCTGTTCCACCGCCACCGGGACCGGCTCTGGGCGGTGGCCCTGCGGACGCTCGGCGACCGCGAGGAGGCCGCCGACGCCCTCCAGGACGCGCTGCTGTCGGCGCACCGCGCCGCGGCCCGGTTCCGGGGCGACTCGGCGGTCACCACCTGGCTGCACCGGATCGTGGTCAACGCCTGCCTGGACCGGATCCGGCGGCGCCAGACGCACGCCACCGTCCCGCTGCCCGACGGCGTACACACCGACGGGGAGCCCGGCCGGCACACCGGCGGGGTGGAGCCGGCGGCGCCGGCCCGGGACCACGACACCGCCCTGGTGGTCCGGCAGGCCCTGGCCGCGCTGCCGGTCGAGCAGCGGGCCGCGCTGGTCCTGGTGGACGTGCAGGGCTATCCGGTGGCCGAGGTCGCCCGGATGCTCGGGGTCGCCGAGGGCACGGTGAAGAGCCGGTGCGCCCGGGGCCGGGCCCGGCTGGCCGTGCTTCTCGGGCACCTGCGGACCGGTTCCGACGAGGTCCCGGACGTGCCCCGGGTCACCGGTGGGAACCCGCGGCCGCCCGAGGGCGTCGGATCCACGTCGGGACGGTCCCGGCGGGATGCCAGCCAGGAGGAGACGTGACTTCCCGGGAGTTCAGCGAGGTCGACCACGACCTGCTCGCCGACTACCTCGGCGGGGCGCTGGACGGCACCCCGGAGCAGGCGACCGTCGCCCGGCTGGTCGAGCGGGACCCGGCCTGGGGCGAGGCGTACGCGACCCTGGCCCGTGCGGACGAGCTGGTCCGGGCGGACCTCGCTGGCTGGGCCGCCGAGCCCGGCCCGGAGCTTCCGCAGTCCGTGGCTGACCGGATCACCGCGGCGCTCGCCGGCGCCGGCCCGGCCCCGACCGGCGACCTGGCGTCCGACCCTCCCGAGCCGGGCTCGATGCCGGCCGCGGTGCCGGCACAGCCCGGCCGCGGCACCCACCCGTCCGGCGCGACCGGCCGCCCCGGCCG
Source organism: Micromonospora sp. AMSO31t (assembly GCF_008868175.1). Classification (GTDB taxonomy): domain Bacteria; phylum Actinomycetota; class Actinomycetes; order Mycobacteriales; family Micromonosporaceae; genus Micromonospora. Next base: position 67,398 of record NZ_WBKT01000005.1, on the reverse strand, counting down.
GAACACCGGACCGGGGCGCCGCTCCCGGCGCTGGACCCGGCTCGCCGGTCCGGTCGCGCTGGCCGCCGCCTCGGTGACCGCGGTCGGGTTCGGGGTCAGCCACCTGATCGACACGGGTGCCGGCCAGGTCACCGGTGCGGCCGACAGCGCGGGCAGCCGGGCCGACGGCGAGGCCGCTCCGCTGGCCGCCGGGCCGTTCCAGACCACCGGGCCGGCCCTGCACAGCGGCACCGACTACACCCCGGACGCCATCTCCCGCATCCCGGGCGGGGTTGCCGGGCCCTCGATGATGGCGAGCGACAAGGCGAGCTCCGCCGGTGGACAGGACGAGCACCGGGTCTTCGAGTCCGCCGGGCTGGACCGGCTGGAACGCCCCGAGGCGCTGGCCTCCTGCCTGTCGGAGATCGGCACGGAACACGGTGCCGGCCCGCTCAGCGTCCACCTGGTCGACTACGCCCGGTTCCGGGGCGGCCCGGCCCTGGTGGTCATCTTCACGGACGGGGGCGGCGCCCGGTGGGCCTGGGTGAGCGGACCCGAGTGCGGGGTCCCCGGGTCCGGAGCCGACACCCGCTTCACCGCGCGGGTAGGGTGAGGTCGCGGTCACCCGGGCGGGTTCCGCCACGTGACGTGACCCACCGGATGACCGGCTCGGGAATCCCCGCTTCGTACGATGACGTTCTGCAAGTCAGGTGTCGGCGCCGCTGAGCTGTCGGCACTCGGGATCGGACATCGGTGCGCGCCGGTGACGAACACACACATCGGGAGACGGCAGTGGACGAGGTCCGCAACCTGATCATCATCGGCTCCGGGCCGGCCGGTTACACGGCGGCGGTCTATGCCGCGCGCGCCAACCTCAAGCCGCTGGTCATCGAGGGCGTGCAGTCCGGCGGCGCGCTGATGACCACCACCGAGGTGGAGAACTTCCCCGGCTTCGCGGACGGCATCCTCGGCCCCGAGCTGATGGACAACATGCGCAAGCAGGCCGAGCGGTTCGGCGCCGAGTTCCTCACCGACGACGTGACCCGGGTCGAGCTGAAGGACACCGGCGAGGTCGGCTCCCACACGGTGAGCACCGTGTGGGTGGGCGAGACGGCCTACCGCGCCAAGGCGGTCATCCTCTCGACCGGCTCGGCCTGGCGCCCGCTGGGTGTTCCGGGCGAGCAGGAATACCTGGGCCACGGCGTGTCGTCCTGTGCGACCTGTGACGGCTTCTTCTTCCGCAACCAGCACATCGTGGTGGTGGGCGGCGGCGACTCGGCGATGGAGGAGGCCAGCTTCCTCACGCGGTTCGCCGAGTCGGTGACGATCATCCACCGCCGCGACTCGTTCCGCGCCAGCAAGATCATGGCCGCTCGCGCCCTCGGCAACGAGAAGATCAAGGTCGAGTGGAACAGCGTGATCGAGGAGATCCTCGGCGAGGACGGCAAGGTCAGCGGCGTACGGGTGCGCAACGTGCACAGCGGTGAGAGCAAGGTGCTCGACGTCACCGGCGTCTTCGTGGCGATCGGCCACGACCCGCGCAGCGAGCTCTTCCGTGACCAGGTGGAACTCGACGACGAGGGGTACGTGAAGGTGCAGGCGCCGAGCACCCGGACCAGCATTCCGGGTGTGTTCGCCGCCGGTGACGTGGTCGACCACATCTACCGGCAGGCCATCACGGCGGCCGGCACGGGCTGTGCGGCCGCCCTCGACGCCGAGCGCTTCATCGCCACCCTGCAAGGCTGAAAGATTTTCACGAACAGGTCCCGGAGGAGGGGTTCATAGTGGGAGCAACCAAGGCGGTCACGGACGCGAGCTTCGCGAGCGACGTGCTGAAGTCCGACAAGCCGGTTCTGGTCGACTTCTGGGCGGAGTGGTGCGGTCCGTGCCGCAAGGTCTCGCCGCTGCTGGAGGAGATCGCGGGCGAGATGGGTGACCAGGTCACCATCGTCAAGCTCAACATCGACGAGAACCCCGAGACGGCGCGCACCTACCGGGTGATGTCCGTGCCGACCCTGACCATCTTCAAGAACGGCGAGCCGGTGCAGTCCATCGCCGGCGCCAAGCCGAAGGGCGAGCTGGTCAAGCTCATCGAGTCGGCGCTCTGAGCCGACACCCGACACCACCGGAACCCCCGTCCGCCCGACCCCGGGTGACGGGGGTTCCGCGTTCCTGACCTGCGGCGAACCCGCAGTCGCCGGTGACCGGCCACGGTACGCTCCGTAAGGCGTCCCCAGCGGGGAAGCACCTCCGTCGGAGTCTCCGGCCAGCCAGCGTCCGTGCAGAGGGGGTCGTCGTGCGTCCCATCCGACCCGGTGACCGGGGACCCGCGGTGGCCGAGATCCGCACCGTCCTCACCGGCCTGGAGCTGCTCCCAGCCGGCCGCGGCGGCGAGGAGTTCGACACGGAGACCGAGCGCGCCGTCCGGGCGTTCCAGCAGTCCCGCGGCCTGAGCGTGGACGGGCGGGTGGGCTCGGAGACCTGGCAGGCGCTGGACGCGGCCCGCTGGCGGTTCGGCGCGCGCACCCTCTACCACGCGGTCCCCGAGCCGCTGACCGGCGAGGACGTCCGGTCACTCCAGGAACGGCTCCTGGAGATGGGGTACGACGCGGGGCGCGCCGACGCCATCTACGGCATCCGCACCTCCCGCGCCGTCGCCCAGTTCCAGCGGGAGATGGGGCTGAAACCGGACGGGACGTGCGGCCCGCACACCATCAACGCGCTGCGCCGCCTCGGCCGGAAGGTGGTCGGCGGGCGGCCCCAGTGGCTCCGCGAGTCCGACGCCATCCGGCAGGCCGGGCCGACCCTGGTGGGGCGCACCGTGGTCATCGACCCGGGGCACGGCGGCACCGACCCGGGCGTGGTCGTGCCCGACGGCCCGCTGCGCTGGACCGAGGCGGACCTCGTGCACGACCTGGCCAGCCGGCTGGAGGGGCGGCTCGCCGCGGCCGGCGTACGCGTGCAGCTCACCCGGGGCCCGTCCCCGCGGACCTGCCTGCCGGACGCGGACCGCGCCCAGCTGGCCAACTCCCTCGGCGCCGACGTCTTCATCTCCCTGCACACCGACGGGCACACCAACCCGGCGGCCGACGGGGTGGCCACCTACCACTACGGCACGAACAACGGCGTCACCTCCGCCACCGGGGAGCGGCTGGCCGGGCTGGTGCAGCGGGAGATCGTGGCCCGCACCGGGCTGCGGGACTGCCGCACCCACGCCAAGACCTGGGACCTGCTGCGGCTGACCCGGATGCCCGCGGTCCGCGTCGAGGTGGGCTACCTGACCTCACCGGCCGACCGCGACCGCCTCGTGGACCCCCGGTTCCGGGACCGGCTCGTCGAGGCGATCGTCGCCGCCGTACAGCGGATGTACTACCCGATCGAGCGGGACGTGCCCACCGGCTCGATCGACGTGAGCGAGCTGCGGGCGGTGGTCGCCGCCGGCACGGTGGTCGACTGAGCGACCCGCGCCTCAGCTCATCGAGCGGGTGGCGGGCGCCGGGCGGACCGGGCGGAGCAGCGTCTCCGGGCTCATCGAGCCGAGGAGCTTCTCCAGCGCGTACTCGACGTCGGACTTCCAGCTCAACGCGGTGCGCAGTTCCAGCCGCAGCCGGGGGTAGCGCGGGTGCGGGCGGACCGTCTTGAAGCCCACCGAGAGGAAGAAGTCGGCCGGCGCCAGGCAGGCCCGGGTCGGGTCGCCCCCGTCGTCGCCGAACTTCGCGTCGCCGAACGCCTCGATCGCCTTGATCCCGCGCTTGGTGAGATCCCGGGCGACCCCCTGCACCAGCATCCGGCCCAGGCCGCCGCCGGCGAAGGCGGGCACCACGTGGGCCGTCATGAGCAGCGCGGCGTCCGCCGAGACCGGCGAGGTGGGGAAGGCCATCGAGCGCGGAACGTACGCGGGCGGGGCATACATGACGAAACCGGCGGGCATGCCGTCCACGTACGCGAGCTTGCCGCAGGATCCCCACTCGAGGAGCGTCTGGGAGACCCAGGCCTCCTTCTCCAACCCCGGATCGCCGGCGGCGCAGGCGCGCTCGGCCGAGACCGGGTCGAGCTCCCAGTAGACGCACTGCCGGCAGGAGCGGGGCAGGTCCTCCAGCGTGTCCAGGGTCAGACTGACCAGACGTCGCGACATGAGCACCCCACCCATAGGCCCGGAGCGGAGACCACTGCGGTCTCCCACCGCCTTTCTGCCCCCGACGAGCGATCGTACGCTTCCGCCCGGCGCTACGGGAGAGGACGCGCGAACGCCCACCCGAGCCGGGGAGAGCGGGCCGGTCCGGGATGTGGACGTACCCACACGGTGGGCCCGGTGCTGGCCGGCGGCGACTACGATCGACCAACCGGCTTTTCCCGCGCGCCGCCATGGTTGCCGGCATCGCGGGTACCACACCGGGCGGCAGCCCCGCCGACACCCGATCGAGGTGATGTCATGACCGGCACGACACTCGACGACTACACCGACCGGTATGCCCGGCGGGTCCGGGGGATGACGGCCTCCGAGATCCGGGCCCTCTTCGCGGTGGCCAGCCGGCCGGAGGTGGTCTCGCTCGCCGGTGGGGCACCCTACATCGCGGCGCTGCCGCTCGACGCGGTCGGCGAGATGCTCGGCCGGCTCGGCGCCGAGCACGGCGCCACCACCCTCCAGTACGGCATCGGCCAGGGCACCCCGGAGCTGCGCGAGCGGATCTGCGAGGTGATGGCGCTGTCCGGGATCGACGCGTCGTGCGGCGCCTCACCCGAGGACGTGGTCGTCACCGTCGGCGGGCAGCAGGCACTCGACCTGGTGGCCCGGCTCTTCCTGGACCCGGGTGACGTGGTGCTCGCCGAGGGCCCGACGTACGTCGGCGCACTCGGGGTGTTCCAGGCCGCCCAGGCCCAGGTGGCGCACGTGCCCATGGACGCCGAGGGGCTGATCCCGGAGGCGCTGGAGGCGGCCATCGCCGACCTGGCCCGGGCCGGCCGGCGGGTGAAGTTCCTCTACACCATCCCGACCTACCAGAACCCGACCGGCGTGACGCTGAGCGAGGAGCGGCGCGAGCGGGTGCTCGACATCTGCGAGCGCGCCGGGCTGCTGGTGGTCGAGGACGACCCGTACGGTCAGCTCGGTTTCGAGGGCGAGGCGCCCGCGCCGCTGCGGGCCCGGCGGCGCGACGGGGTGTTCTACCTGAGCACCTTCTCCAAGACCTTCGCCCCCGGCCTGCGGGTGGGCTGGATCCTCGCCCCGCACGCGGTCCGCGACAAGCTGGTCATCGCCAGCGAGGCGCAGATCCTCTGCCCCAGCGGCTACGCGCAGGCCGCCGTCTCGACCTACCTGAGCACCATGCCCTGGCGGCAGCAGCTCAAGGTCTACCGCGAGGTCTACCGCGAGCGCCGGGATGCCCTGCTCGACGCGCTCGCGGACCTGATGCCGGAGGGCACCACCTGGACCACCCCGGCCGGCGGCCTCTTCGTCTGGGCGACCCTGCCGGACGGCCTCGACTCCAAGGCGATGATGCCGCGGGCGGTCGCCGCCCGGGTCGCCTACGTGCCCGGCACCGGCTTCTACGCCGACGGGACCGGTGCCGGCAACATGCGGCTCAACTTCTCCTTCCCGCCGCCGGAGCGGATCCGTGAGGGCGTCCGCCGGCTGGCCGGCGTGATGGAGCAGGAGATCGCCATGCGCAAGGTCTTCGGCGCCGTCGGCGGGGCGGGTCCGCGGCGCCGGCAGGGCGGCTCGGACGCGCCCGGTCCCGACTTGGCATGATTCCCGCATGTCCGTCAGCCCTGCCGCACACACTCCCGTGACCGGACCCGCCGCCACCGACGAACTGCACGTGCTGGTGCTCGCCGGCGGGCTCTCCTACGAGCGGGACGTCTCACTCCGGTCCGGCCGGCGGGTGCTCGACGCGCTGCGCGCGGTCGGCGTGGAGGCCGAGCTACGGGACGCCGATGTGGCGCTGCTGCCCGCCCTGGCCGCCGACCCGCCGGACGCCGTGGTGATCGCCCTGCACGGCGCCACCGGCGAGGACGGCTCGCTGCGGGGCGTGCTCGACCTCTGCGACGTGCCCTACGTCGGCTGCGACGCCCGCGCGTCCCGGCTCGCCTGGGACAAGCCGTCCGCCAAGGCGGTGCTCCGCGAGGCCGGCATCCCCACGCCCGACTGGGTGGCGCTGCCGCACGACCGCTTCTCGGAACTGGGCGCGGTGGCCGTCCTGGACCGGATCGCCGACCGGCTCGGCCTGCCGCTCATGGTCAAGCCCGCGCAGGGCGGCTCGGGACTGGGCGCCGCCGTGGTCCGGGACGCCGCGTCGCTGCCGGCCGCCATGGTCGGCTGTTTCGCGTACGACCAGACGGCGCTGGTGGAGCGCTACGTGCCCGGGATGGACGTGGCGGTTTCCGTGCTGGACCTGGGCGATGGCCCGCAGGCCCTGCCCCCGGTCGAGATCGTGCCCCGCAACGGCGTCTACGACTACGCAGCCCGCTACACGGCCGGCCGCACCACCTGGCACGCGCCGGCCCGCCTCGACCCGGAGACGACCGGGCGCGTAACGCAGGTGGCGCTCGCCGCGCACGCCGCGCTCGGCCTCCGCGACCTCTCCCGCGTCGACCTGATCGTCGACGCGGACGGGCAGCCGCACGTGCTGGAGGTCAACGTCTCCCCGGGGATGACCGAGACCTCGCTGCTGCCGCTGGCCGTCCAGGCGGCCGGTCTGGACTTCGGGCGGGCGCTCGGCACCCTGGTGAGCCGCGCGGCCGCTCGCCGCCCCTGACGTCAGGCCGACTCGGTCGCCTGCTTCGGCGTCTCCGCCCGCTGTAGCTGCTGCCCGGCCTGGTCCGGCGCGCCCGCCTGCTGCGGCTGCTGCCCGGTCTGTTGCGCCGCGCCCGCCTGCCGCGGCGCCTCGGGCTGCTGCGGCGTGCCCGCCCGCTCCGGGGGCCCGGCCTGTTCGGGCGCGGCCGGCTGCTCCGGCGCATCGGGCGAGGGTTCCTCCGCCGCCTCGGCCTCCGGGATCTCGTCCGCGGCCTCGATCACCGAAGCGGTCTCCTCCTCAGGCTCCTCGGTCGCCCCGCCCGTCGGCGCGGGGGTAAGGCTCGACGGCGCCTGCCACTGGATGCGGGGCGGTTCGGCGAGCGGCCGGCCACCGAACTCGGCCAACCACGCGGCGACCATCGCCAGGTTCTCCCGCCACTGCGCCTCGGAAATCGGCGGCAGGATCGAGTCCCACAGGGACAGGAACGTGCCCCGCAGTTGCAGCCGCCCGTACGGCCGGGCCAGGAACCACATGTGCAGGTGCGCCGAGCCGTCGCCCCAGCGGTTGACGTGCACCCGGGCCACACCGTCCAACGACCGGATGGCCCGCTCCAGGCGCACGGTCATGACGCCCAGCTCGGCGGCGAGCAGGTTCGGCAGGTCGCCGAGGTCGAGGTGCGACCGGGACTCCAGGATCAACACCATCGGCAGGCCGGTGGGCCGGTCCATCGCCCGGACCCGCCATCGTTCACCCACCCAGATGTACGCCTCGTCCGACGCATTGCAGGCGGTGCACTCCCGATTCCCCTCGCCGCGGCGGGGAGGCTCGACCGGCACCGGCTCGTCGAGCTGCTTGACATGGAGATCGCCCTCGAAGGGGAAGGAGGGCCACTGGGTGAAGTCCGGGACTGAGGGAGGGGTGTCCTGCACGACGCTGACCCTAACCGAGTTGGCGACGCCTGTCCTTACCTGATTGCCGAGCCGCTGAGCGTTCCTCGTCGATCCACAACAGGTTGTCCACCGCGTTGTCCACAGGCAGCTGAGATCACCAGCACAGCGCGTCATCCACTGCTCAGCAAGGGTTTCGGCGTGGTGTTTCACGTGAAACGGGGAGGGCCTGTGGAAAACAGCTGTGGATAACGGGGGCGGTGGTTTTCCGGGCTCCGGGGTGCCTCGATCCTTCCTTCCCAACGAGCGAACCGGCGATCGGCACCGGCCGGTCCGGTGGTTTCCGGAGCGGGTTCCGAGGCGGTTCGCAAGGCCGGACAGGCGGGCCGGGTGCGGTGGTGTTTCACGTGAAACGGCGGCGTCGGCAGGTGAGCGATCTGACCGGTGCAGCGTCGTTGGGGTACTTATCAGCGGCGGTTGTTGCAGGGGTTGGGCTCCGATCGTGGCTGAGCCCCGTTTCACGTGAAACGGGCGCCGAGCTGCGGTCGCTGGACGGCCTGTTCCACGTGAAACAACGGGACGGGGCTGCCGAGGTCGCGTGGCGCCTGGGCGTGAATCGACGGGCCCCCTGTAGCGCAGGCCGGCGGGCGTCATGACCGACGTGAACGTCCATGCTCGCTGCTCGCTGCTCGCTGCTCGCGCTCGGCGGGCCGGTCTGCACGAGTTGCCATCCGGACCACCGTTAAGCCACCGGGCATCGCACCTCCGCGGCTCTGCCAGCTCGTCGGCTCTGATGGTCCGTTGACGGCAACGCACCGGTCTTGTCCGTCCACGGCGTCTGACACCCAGCCCTGACGACGGACAGCCGGCGAACGCCGCCGCCGACCGGACGGGCGACTGGTGGATGCGGACCGGCGACGACTTGCAGCCGGCGGGCCGCAGAGCGACTGTGCCGGGCAGCCCAGTGGTAGACAGCCGGCACCGGCCCGCTCAGCGGCTCTGAGCCGCTCACAGGCAGCGCTCGGCGCCCCTGGGTCGAGAAGGACGGGAAGAAGCGCCAGGAGGGCCCACAGGCCCAGGACGAACCACCTCCGCCTCGACGGCAACCGCGACTCGGCGGCGGCTCCGCTTCGACTACGGCATCGGTCGCGGCTCGGCTGCGCCGACGGCTGCGGCTCGCCGGGACTCGGCTGGGGCTTAGCTTGGGCTTGCTGGGCTCGGCCAGGGCTCGGCTACGGCTACGGCTGGGGGGCAATGGGGTCCGGCTATCGGCTGTCGGGCTGCGGGTCGGCCGTCGGTGTCGCTACCGGCTGCCGCTGGCGGCTGTCGCTGCCGCTGTTGGCTGTCGCTGCCGCTGTTGGCTGTCGCTGCCGCTACCGGCTGTCGCTGCCGCTACCGGCTGTCGCTGCCGCTACCGGCTGTCGCTGCCGCTACCGGCTGCGGCTGCGGCTGTCGCTGTCGTCTGCGGCTGCGGCTGTCGCTGTCGTCTGCGGCTGCGACTGCGACTGCGACTGGAGCGTCCACGCGAGCGGCGTCACGGCCGCAGCGAGCAGCATCGGCATCGAGGCGGACAGTCGCATGCCCGTCGACGAGACCAACCGCTCGCGCTGGACGCCGGCGCCCGGGAGTGCTCGCGCGGGACAACAGGGCCGAGCTCCGGTGCCGCTGCCGGCTCAGAAACCGTCGGGATCGCGGGACGGAACGGACGTGGTGCAAGTCGCCGACAGGAGCGGCCTCGACATGGGCGACGGCAGCAGATGCGGAGAGACGCCGGCCTGGCGAAGGGATCCCCGCACGAGGGCTGACCGATGAGGGCCCGCGCTGGACCCGGCACCTGACGGCCAGCGGGCGGGGTGCGCGCCGGTGTGGGCACCGGGCACAGCGGATGGGCGTGACGATCCGGAGGGCTCGCTCGGGCGTCGTCGTTTCACGTGAAACTCGCCCCGGAGGGCTCTGGCCGGAGTGGCGCACCGCTGCTGGCTGTTCTTGGGTGGCCGGGACGCGTGCCGAGCGGGATCTCGCTGGCTTACTTGGCCGGCCCCGTTTCACGTGAAACGGTCCGCGCAGTCACGACCGGCGCCGCCATACATCAGCGGCCGCAGTTGGGGACCGGCAGGCGTACCCGACGGATCCGCTCCCGTGCCGGCCGGCCGCGAGATCCGCATGCGGCACAAGACCGCATGGCGGCCGCCCACACGCCACGGCGACGCCCCCGGGCCCGGTCCCCGGCCATGGCAACGACGACGCCGCCGGCGACGACGACAGCCACGACCACAGCCACCGCGAGGACCACAGCCACCACCACGACACGGCGACGGCCACGACGACGATCACGGCCACCGCGACGACCACAACCACCACCACGACCACAGCGACGGCCACGGCGACGCCGACGGCCACGGCGGCATCCATTGCGACCCACTAAGCCATTCCGGCGAAGCGCGACCATTTCAAGACGCGGCCGAGCCGGCAACCACGACGATCGGCGACGGCGACGGCGACGGCGACGGCGATGGACCATTGCGCAGACAACCGCGCGTCCAAGGGAGCAATTCGTAGCTTCTGCCAACCACGCGGTGATGGTGCGACGCCGAGGCGATGGTGCGACGCCGAGGTGCCGGCGCGACCGGTGCCCGCAGAAGCCGTCAGCGTTGAGCACAGCAACTCGGATCTCCCACACCAACCCAAGGCGCCCCGCCCACCCTGGGGCGCCTCAGGCCGCCGCACGGACGCCCTATCGCGACATCCGAGAAGCGCGCGAGCGAGTCAGAGCGGGCCCTCGGTGTCCACCCTCGGCAACGGCCGTCAGGAGACCACCAGCACGCCCATCCGAAGCGGCAGGGCCGTCCTCACAACGACCAGACCCACCGATCCCGAGCACCGAACCCAACAGCGCCCGGAAACGGCTCGGCCGCGTCGCCCCGACACAGGGACCACGCGGCCGAGACCGACAGCGAAGAGACCGGCAGCGGACGAGACCGGCAGCCGGCCAGTCATTCCCCGGGCTGCTCCTCCTGCCCGACGCCGATGATCCCGACGATCCGCTCCAGGTCGTCGACCGTCGCGAACTCGATCGTGATCTTGCCCTTGCTCCGGCCGATGTCGACCTTCACCCGGGTGTCGAAACGATCGGAGAGCCGGTCGGCGAGGTCCGTGAGCGCGGGCGCGTGCGGCTTCGGTCGGCGCTTCGCGGCCGGGGTCTTCGCCGGGCCGTCGGCGAGCGCCAGGGCCACCAGTTCCTCGGTGGCGCGTACGGAGATGCCTTCGGCGACGATGCGCTTGGCGAGCTGTTCCTGCGCCTCGGAGTCGTCGAGGCTGAGCAGGGCGCGGGCGTGGCCGGCGGAGAGCACCCCGGCGGCGACCCGGCGCTGCACCTGGGCCGGCAGGTTCATGAGCCGGATGGTGTTGGAGATCTGCGGCCGGCTGCGGCCGATCCGGCGGGCCAGTTCCTCGTGGGTGGCGCCGAACTCCTCCAGCAGTTGCTGGTACGCGGCCGCCTCTTCCAGCGGGTTGAGGTTCGCGCGGTGGATGTTCTCCAGGAGCGCGTCCCGAAGCATCGCGTCGTCCTTGGTGTCCCGGACGATCGCGGGGATGCTCTCCCGGCCGACCGCCTGGGCTGCCCGCCACCGCCGCTCGCCCATGACGAGTTCGTACTTCTCGCTGTCGAGCTGGCGGACGACGATCGGCTGGAGGAAGCCCACCTCCTGGATCGAGGTCTTCAGCTCCTCCAGCGCCTCCTCGTCGAAGACGTGCCGGGGTTGCTTCGGGTTCGGCACGATGCTGTCGACCGGGATCTCGGCGAAGCGCGCCCCGGGGACCGGGCTCAGTTGCGGCTCCGGCTCGGGAGCCGGGGCGGCCGGGGCGGCCGCGTTGCCGCCGTCGAGGGCTCCGGTCACGGCTGCCGCCGGGCCGCCGCCGACCGGGGTGGCCGGGACGGCCGGCGCCGTACCGTTCTCGGTCTCGGCGGTCGCCGTGGCGCTGCCCGGCACGGGCCCGGTGGGGATGAGGGCACCGAGCCCTCGGCCCAGGCCGCCGCGAGGACGGTTCTTCATGCGACGCCTCCCAGCGACTTCTCCGTACTACGCATTCCGGCTCACCGGCTCCTTGACGCCTCGCTCCGCGATCTCCTGGGCGGCCTCGAAGTAGCTCGTGGCCCCCCGCGAACCGGGATCGTAGGTCATCACCGACTGGCCGTAGCTGGGCGCCTCGGAGACCCGCACGTTCCGGGGGATCACGGACTGGAGCACCTTGTCGCCGAAGTGGTTCCGGACGTCCTGCTCCACCGCGTCGGCCAGCCGGGTACGCCGGTCGTACATGGTGAGCAGGATCGTGGACACCTCGAGCTTCGGGTTGAGGTGCTGCCGGACGAGGTTGATGTTCTGGATCAGCTGGTTGAGGCCCTCCAGCGCGTAGTACTCGCACTGGATCGGGATCAGCACCTCCTGCGCGGCGACCAGCGCGTTGACGGTCAGCAGGCCGAGCGAGGGCGGGCAGTCGATGAACACGTAGTCGAAGTGCCCGGGGTACGCGGCGATCGCCCGGGCCAGCCGGGACTCCCGGGCGACGACCGAGACCAGTTCGATCTCGGCGCCCGCCAGGTCGATGGTCGCCGGTACGCACCACAGGTTCGGGATGCCCTCGACGGCCTGGGCCACCTCCTCCAGCGGCACGCTGTCGATGAGGCAGTCGTAGACGTCGGGCACTCCGGTGTGGTGCGGCACGTTGAGCCCGGTGGAGGCGTTGCCCTGCGGGTCCAGGTCGACGACGAGCACCCGGTTGCCGTGCAGGGCGAGCGCCACTGCCAGGTTCACCGTGGTGGTGGTCTTGCCGACGCCGCCCTTCTGGTTGGCGACGCACATCACCCGGGTCCGTTCGGGGCGGGGCATGGTGACCTCACCACTGGGGTTCAGGATCTGCACGGCGCGCATAGCCTCCATAGCCAACGGTGGGTCATCCTCTTCGCGCGTCGGGGTTTCACGTGAAACGTACGTGCTGGCCGGGGGTTCGGCACCGTAGCCGGCGTCCGGTGGCGTGTCGGAAGGCGGCGCGGCCGGAGCCACATCCGGCGCGGAGTCCGGGGTGGGCTGCTGCGGCACGACCACGACCGGCGGCTGCGGCTCGTAGCGGGCGGGGACCGCGGCGTTCCCGCGCACCGGGGCCGGACGGGAGGCGGGAGCGTTCGCCGGGCCGTCGCTCGGGTCGTGCGGGTCCCGCACCGGCGGGACGTTCGCCGGTACGGACGACGTCGGCCGCACGGCGCCGGCTGGAGGCACGTCCCGACGCACCACCGGGTCGCAGTCCGGGGGTCGCGTGGACGGGTCGTGTGGCTCGCCGTTCGGCGGCCAGCCCTCGAAGGTGGTTTCACGTGAAACGGGGCCGGTGGCAGAGGATCTCTCGCCTGGCCCGGTCACCCGTGAATCGTCGTACCTGCCGTCGTCATGCACCTGTCATCCCTGCCCGCTCCGGATGGTCGGTCCGCACCCGTCATTCAGGCCCCCGCGCTCGCCGCGCGGCGTCACCGGCCCGGTGGGAACGGTCGGGTTCGGGTGCCGCCCGACACCGCCGCTCCACACTATCGGCGCGCGGCCAGCCTACGGCCGACGGGCGCAGCGGGTCCACGTCGGGTTCTGATCGATCAGCTCACGCCCACCCGGTCCAACGACCGGGCGGGCGTCCGGAAAGCCGCGCCGCGTCAGCGATCCCGTCCCTGGGTGCCGCGCCGACGGCCGCCCCGCGAGCGCTTCGGCCCCTTCTTCCTGGCCGGGCCGACCACCCGCTCGCGGACCACCTCGATCACCGTCGCGGGCGGGTCGATCACGTCGGCACCGCACCGGTGCAACTCCGGCTCGCCGCCGCCGAGCCGGGCCACCGCCGCGGCGTGCTCGGCGATCTCCTCGGCGGCGGAGGCGCCCTTGAGCGCCACCAGCCGCCCGCCGGGCACCGCCAGCGGCAGGCACCAGCCAGCGAGCCGGTCCAGCGGGGCCACCGCGCGCGCGGTGACGATGTCGGCGGTCAGCGGCTCCCGGTCCCGGGAGCCGACCGCGGCCTCCTCGGCCCGTCCACGAAACACCCGGACCGACCTGGTCAGCCCCAGTTGCTGCACCGCCTCGATGAGGAAGGAGGTGCGCCGGGCGAGCGGCTCGACCAGGGTAACGGTGAGGTCGGGGCGCGCGATCGCCAGCACCAGGCCGGGCAGGCCGGCCCCGGAGCCGACATCGATCAGGCTGGCGCCCTCCGGGATCCGCTCGGCCATCGCCGCGCAGTTGAGCAGGTGACGGTCCCAGAGCCGCGGCGTCTCGCGGGGGCCGATGAGGCCGCGCACCACGCCGTCCGTGGCCAGCAGTTCGGCGTACGCGGCGGCCAGGTCGAGCCGGTCGCCGAAGAGGGTACGGGCGGCCTCCGCCAACTCGGGCGGCAACGTCGCGTCCCCCGGGGCGGGCTGATCGCCGGTGGGCCGGTCCTCACTGTCCAGGAGGGACGGTCCGGATTCGCTCCGATCGTCGGCGGGGCCGTCGTCCGGGTCGCCGCCGGCGGGCGCCGGTTCGGCGAACACCGGGTCGACCGCGGCCGGTGCGACCGGCACCTCCGCCGATCTCGGCGCCTCGGGCCGCTCCTCCGGTTCACCGGAGAAGGCCGGCGTCACTCCGGTGGCGGGGTCGGCACCGGCGATGGGCCGCGCCGTCGCCGGAACCGAATCATCCGAGAGGGCCGTCTCGTTTGAGAAGGCCGGGTCGATCGGACCCGCCGGCGTTCCCGGCATCGGCGGCTGGGCCGGGGCGTCGCCCGCGGAGAAGAGCGGGTCGACGGCCGGGTCGGTGTGGACAGGCGACGGCCCGGGCGGGTTGCCGCCCGGGCCGGTCACGGCACCCGCCGTCGTCTCGTCGGAGGACACCTACGTCAGTCCGTCACCGGCCGGACGATGATCCGGCGGTTCGGCTCGACGCCCTCGGACTCGCTCTCCACGCCGGTCATCGCGTTGACCACGTCGTGCACGCACTTGCGCTCGAACGCGGACATCGGCTCCAGGCGCACCGCCTCGCCGTGCTCCTTGACCTTCTCCACCGCGTTCTTGGCGACGGCGGCCAGCTCCTTGCGCCGGGCGGCGCGGTAGCCGCCGACGTCGAGCAGCAGGCGGCTCGGCGAACCGGTCTGCCGGAACACCGCCAGCCGGGCCAGCTCCTGAAGCGCCTCCAGGGTGGCGCCGCGCTGGCCGACCAGGTTCTGCAGGCGAGCGCCGACCACCTCGACGACCGGGCGGCCACCGGAGACCAGCTCGTCGATGTCGCCGTCGTAGTCGAGGATGTCGAGCAGGCCCTCGACGTAGTCGGCGGCGATCTCGCTCTGCCGGAACAGGTCGCTGTCGGCGAGGGCCTTCTTCTCCCGGCCCTCGGCCTGGGTGTCCTCGGCCTCCTCCGTGGTGGCGGCCGGCGCGGTCTCCTCGTCCAGGGACTGGTCCGCGCTGGGGATGCTGGTGTCGGTCACGGTGTCATCTCCGTACTCGCTCGGCCGGACCGTCGGGTCCGCTGGTCTCCCGGGGCCCGGCGGGAGGTTCGCCGGTGCCCTCGGGCACGTCTGTACGGGCCAGTTTCGCCCGTGACCGCGCTCGGCGCGGCGGTTCCGGTCCGGCGCCGACCCCTCGGGTGGCAGCTCGGGGACCGAACGGGCCGCCACCGGTGTCCGGCGGCGGCCCGGCGGCTCACCCCTGTCGCTTGGCGGGTCGGCCGCTGCCCTTCTTCGGGTTGACCGGCTTGGCGCCGGGCTTCGGACCGGCCACCTTGGGGGCGACGGCCGGAGCCTTGGCGGCCGGCTGCGCGGTCTTGCGGCCGAGCAGGCCACCTGCCTTGGCGGGCTGGGCGGCGGCCTTGCCCGCGGTGGCCTTGCCGGCGGTGCTGTTCTTCGGCGGCACCAGCGGCGGGAACTTCCGCAGCACCCACTGCTGCTGGCCGAGGGTGAAGAGGTTGTTCGTAACCCAGTAGATGATCACGCCGATGGGGAAGATCGCGCCCGAGATGAGCAGCGAGACCGGGATGCCGTAGAGCATCAGCCGCTGCACCATGCGCTGCTGCGGGTCCTCCGCCCAACCGGTCTTGAGGATCATCTGCCGGCTGGTCAGGTAGGTCGTGGCGATCATGATGCAGACCAGTACGCCGGCGACGATCTTGACGGTGGTGAGGTTCGCGCCGAGCGCCGCCATCTCGCCGGCGGTGGAGCCGAACTTCCCGGAGATCGGAGCGGTGAAGAGCTTCGCGTTCGAGGCGCTGTTGAACTGCTCGACGGTCCAGCCGTACAGGGTCTTGCCCTGGTTGTCCGGGTTGAGCCGCTTGAGCGTGTGGAACAGGCCGAGGAAGACCGGGATCTGGAGGAACATCGGAAGGCAGCCCATCAGCGGGTTGGCCTTTTCCTTCCGGTAGAGCTCCATCATCTCCTTCTGGAGCGTCTCCCGGTCACCCTTGTGCTTCTCCTGCAGCTCCTTGACCTTGGGCTGGAGCGCCTGCATGGCCCGCTGCGACTTGATCTGCTTGACGAAGACCGGGAACAGGATCACCCGGACGGTGACCACCAGGAAGATGATGGAGAGGATCCACGCCCAGTTCGTGCCGATCACGGCCCCGACCGAGACCCCGATGGCGTCCCAGGCCGAGTGCCAGGTCAGCAGGATCCACGAGATCGCGTAGTAGATCCAGTCGAGACTAAACACTCAGGCTCCAGTCACGTCGGAACGGCGGCGGTCGCCCGGCTCCGGGACCGGGTCGTGTCCACCAGGGTGGAAGGGGTGGCAGCGCGACAGCCGCCGGACCGTCAGCCAGGCTCCCCGCAGCGCACCGTGCCGGGACACCGCCTCGACGGCGTAGGCACTGCACGACGGGTAGAACCGGCAGCGGGCCGGCAGTGCCGGACTTATCCACCGACGGTACGCGATGATGGGCGCCATCAGCATGCGGGCACCGGCAGAGGGCCGCGGCGCGGCAGTGTGCTCGGTCACCGCGACCGCCGTCCCCGTGGGGACCGTGCGGCGGCGAGGGCGGCGTCCAGGTCGGCCCCGAGCCGGGCGTACGACGCCTGGGCGGCCGGCGGCAGCGCGCGTACCACCAGGGTGCTGCCGGCGGGCAGGTCGGCCAGCCGCTCGCGGACCAGGTGGCGGAGCCGGCGGCGGACCGTGTTGCGGACCACGGCGTTGCCGACGGCCTTGGACACGACGAAGCCGGCGCGGCTCGGTGCGGAGGTCTCCGCACCGCTGCTCCGCGCCGGCTCCGGCGAGGTGGTCGCGGTGGATCCGGTCTGCTCGGGGAGGGTCAGGTGCACCACGACGGCGCCACGGCCGACGCGTCGGCCACCGCGGACCGCTGCGGCGAAGTCGCTGCTACGCCGCAGTCGTTGTGCGGCGGCCAGCACGACTGCCCACGTCCCCGGACCGGACCTGTCGGCCTCAGGCCGACAGGCGGGCGCGGCCCTTGCTGCGACGGGTCGAGATGATGGCGCGGCCGGCACGGGTGCGCATGCGCAGCCGGAAGCCGTGGGTCTTCGCGCGCCGGCGGTTGTTCGGCTGGTAGGTGCGCTTGCTCACGTCAGGCTCTCCGTTGTCGTAGACCTCGCGCGGGGGATCGCCCGGGTCGTGTGGTGGTCCAGGCCACCTCGGGCGGTGGCCTCCGATCGGTGCTGCCCGGTGGCGCGGGACCCCGGCTAGGCGGGGCGGTGACCGCGGGCAGCAAGCACTCATCACCCTAGCAGAGGGCGAGAGAGCAGCCGTTCCAGCCTACGCAGGGGGGCAGTGACCGTCAACCTCGCACCTCGGCCGCGACCAGCGCCGGGAGCGCGACCGAAGGGGCGGTTTTCACTGATGTTGACAAGGCTGCCCCGGTGTCGACGGTTGATGGCGCGGGGTCCGCGCTGTTAGCGTGCCCGATTGCGGTCAGCGTCGGGGGTGGGGGTTTGTCGCTGGCTGGCAAGACCGGACAAGGTAGTGAATCGTTCGGCACGGTGAACCCGCTTCAGTGCCTCCGCGAATCAGGGGGCAGGTCCGACCCGCGTCCGGTGGGCGGCCCCAATCGGTCGGTACACACAGGCTGTGGATAACTTGTGGATGACGACCGGTCAGCCGTCCGGGCGGGCGTGAGGAGAGGCGAGGGGGGGTGGCACGACGGTGACCGGAGCGACCGACCTTGCCGCGGTGTGGACGGCGACGACCGACGAGCTCGCCGACGAGATCATCTCCGCGCAGCAGCGGGCGTACCTCCGGCTGACCCGGCTGCGGGCGATCGTCGAGGACACCGCACTGCTCTCCGTGCCCGACGCCTTCACCCGGGACGTGATCGAGTCCCGCCTCCGCCCGGCCATCACCGAGGCGTTGAGCCGCCGGCTCGGCCGGCCCATCCAGGTGGCGGTCACGGTCCGCGTCGCGGAGGACCCGGGCGGCCGTCCGGCCGGCACCGTCTACCGCAGCAACCCCGAACCCGCCGCCGAGCCCGCCGGCCCACCGGATCTGCTCACCGGCTTCGACCAGCCCGGCCCGGCCGACGCCGCGCCGGGCTTCCCCGAGCTGGGTTTCCCCCCGGGCCGGCCCGAGGCCCCGGCGTACGCCGATCCGCGTCCGGAGCCGCCCGCCGAGGAGCCGGCCCCGCGGCAGCGCACGGCCGACGGCGGCCGCCCGCAGCTGATCCCGGCCAGCCGCGACGGCCAGGACACGCTCTTCAGCGCCGCCTTCGCGGAGCCGCTGCGCGCCACTCCCGAGCGCCGTGGCTTCGACGAGCGGCCCCGGGTCGAAGCGGCCGCCCCCGACAACTACGAGCCCCGCTACCGGGAGGCGCCCGGCCCGGCCGACGCCCCGCCGCTGCGCGGCCTGCCCCGGGACGGCGCCACGGACAGCGGCCCCGGCCGCGGCGGCCCGGACCACCGCCCGGGCGGCCAGGCCGACCGGCGGATGCCCGGCGGCGCGGAGAGCGGCGGCAACCGGCTCAACCCGAAGTACATGTTCGAGACGTTCGTCATCGGCTCGTCCAACCGCTTCGCCCACGCGGCGAGCGTCGCGGTGGCCGAGTCGCCGGCGAAGGCGTACAACCCGCTCTTCATCTACGGCAGCTCCGGGCTGGGCAAGACTCACCTGCTGCACGCCATCGGGCACTACGCCACGACGCTGGGCAACGCCCGCTCGGTCCGGTACGTCTCGACCGAGGAGTTCACCAACGACTTCATCAACTCGCTGCGGGACGACAAGACCAGCGCGTTCCAGCGCCGCTACCGGGACGTGGACATCCTCCTGATCGACGACATCCAGTTCCTGGAGAACCGGGAGCGGACGCAGGAGGAGTTCTTCCACACGTTCAACACGCTGCACAACGCCAACAAGCAGATCGTGATCACCTCCGACCGTTCGCCGAAGCAACTGGCGACGCTGGAGGACCGGCTGCGGACGCGGTTCGAGTGGGGGCTGCTCGCCGACATCCAGCCGCCGGACCTGGAGACCCGGATCGCGATCCTGCAGAAGAAGGCGGCGCAGGAGCGCTTGTACGCCCCGCCGGACGTGCTGGAGTTCATCGCCTCCCGGGTGTCGAACTCGATCCGGGAACTCGAGGGCGCGCTGATCCGGGTCACCGCGTTCGCCAGCCTCACCCGCTCGTCGGTGGAGCTGTCGCTGGCCGAGGAGGTGCTGCGGGACTTCATCCCGGACGGCGCCGGCCCGGAGATCACCGCCGACCAGATCATGGTCTCCACCGCGGACTACTTCGGGGTGAGCCTGGAGGATCTGCGCGGCCATTCCCGGTCCCGGGTGCTGGTCAACGCCCGCCAGGTGGCCATGTACCTGTGCCGCGAGCTGACCGACCTGTCGCTGCCACGGATCGGGCAGGCGTTCGGCGGCCGGGACCACACCACCGTCATGCACGCCGACCGGAAGATCCGCCAGCAGATGGCGGAGCGGCGCTCGCTCTACAACCAGATCGCCGAGCTGACCAACCGGATCAAGCAGACCACCTGATCCGTACGCCGACGCGACGCCCGGCCGGGCCCACCGGCCGGGCTTTTTCGTGCCGGTGGAGATCCGGCGCTTGACCCTCGACCCGGTGCAGGGCCCACGATCGGTGTCGTGTTTCATCCACACCCCGGGCCGGTTGTCCACACCCCCTGTTCCACAGCCGGTGGAAAACCACGCTCGGTCTCCGCCCGGTTACCCACAGACTGTGGACAACTCCTGGGGACGAGGCTGTGGACGCCTGGGGACGACGGTCCCGTTGTCCACCGACGACGGTCGGCCTGTGGGCGACCTGTTGAAGGTTCTGGGGATGACGCCGGTCGACGCCGCCGGCGCCGTCCACAGCACTGGGGAGAAACCCGGTGGATTAGCGGTGGACAACCGGTGGACAGCCGTGGATAACTCGGCGGCTGGCGACGGCTGTGGACTCAGACACGGGTTGTACCCCTGGTTCTCCACAGCGAAACCACCGGTGGATAACCTGTCTGACCTGGGCGGACGCCGGTTCTCCACAGTTTGCACAGGTGCGATGAAGACGATGAGTTATCTCTTCTAAACAACAAAAACCAATCATCACCGTTGGACTTCCTGTGGATCGGGCCGGAGCACTGCCGCCGGCAGTCACCCGGGCACCTGGATCCACGGGGTCGGGCGCACAGCCGATGCCCACGCGCCCTAAGGTGCGAGGGGTACCCGCACGGTCGGGCGGGACGGGTGGCAGCGGTCGGCATGAGAGAGTTGTCGCTGACGTCGACGCGGAGGCATTGATGAAGTTCCGAGTGGAGCGCGACGCGCTCGCCGAGGCGGTCGCGTGGACCGCCAAGAGCCTGCCCAACCGACCTTCCGTGCCGGTGCTGGCCGGGGTGATGCTCCGCGTCACCGACGGCAACCTCCAGGTCTCCGGCTTCGACTACGAGGTCTCCAGCCAGGTCACCGTCGAGGTGCAGGGTGACGCCGACGGGGCCGCCCTGGTCTCCGGCCGGCTGCTCGCCGAGATCACCAAGGCGCTCCCGGCCAAGCCGGTGGACATCGCCGCCGTCGGCGCGCACCTGGAACTGGTGTGCGGCAGCGCCCGGTTCACCCTGCCGACCATGCCGGTCGAGGACTACCCGACCCTGCCCGAGATGCCGGAGAGCGCCGGCACCGTCGACGCGGCCGCCTTCGCCGCCGCCGTGGCCCAGGTGGCCGTGGCCGCCGGCCGGGACGAGACGCTGCCGATGATGACCGGCGTCCGGATCGAGCTGTCCGGCAGCACGCTGGCGATGCTCGCCACCGACCGCTACCGGCTCGCCCTGCGCGAGATGGAGTGGAACCCGGACGACCCGGAGATCAGCCTCAACGCGCTGGTGCCCGCCCGGACGCTGCACGACACCGCCAAGGCTCTGGGCCCGCTCGGCGGCCACGTCACCATGGCGCTCTCCCAGGGCGGCGCCGGCGAGGGCATGATCGGCTTCTCCGGCGGCACCCGCCGGACCACCAGCCGGCTGCTCGACGGGGCCAACTACCCCCCGGTGCGCTCGCTCTTCCCGGCCAGCCACAACGCCGAGGCCCGCGTGCCGGTCGCCACGCTCATCGAGGTGGTCAAGCGCGTGGCGCTGGTCGCCGAGCGCACCACCCCGGTGTTGCTCAGCTTCAGCTCCGACGGCCTGGTGGTCGAGGCCGGCGGCACCGAGGAGGCCCGGGCCAGCGAGGCCATGGAGGCGACCTTCACCGGCGACGCGCTGACCATCGGCTTCAACCCGCAGTACCTGATCGACGGCCTGACCAACCTGGGCGCCCAGCACGCCCAGCTGGCGTTCGTGGACGCCTTCAAGCCCGCGGTGATTTCCCCCGCCGGCGAGGATGGCGAGGTCATCCCGGGGTACCGGTATCTCATCATGCCGATCCGCGTGTCCCGCTGATCGCCGGCAGCACGATCCAGACGTACGGAGGTAGGAGCAGATGCAGCTCGGCCTGGTAGGACTCGGCCGGATGGGCGGCAACATGCGCGAGCGGTTGCGCGCCGCCGGTCACGAGGTGGTCGGCTACGACCGCAACGCGGAGCTGAGCGACGTCGCGAGCCTCGCGGAGCTGGCCGAGAAGCTGGAATCGCCCCGCGCGGTCTGGGTGATGGTGCCGGCCGGCGTCACCGACGCCACCATCGACGAGCTCGCCGGTGTGCTCGGCGAGGGCGACATCATCATCGATGGCGGCAACTCCCGCTTCAGCGACGACGCCCCGCGCGCCGAGCGCCTCAACGAGCAGGGCATCGGCTACATCGACGTCGGCGTCTCGGGCGGCGTCTGGGGCAAGCAGAACGGGTACGCCCTGATGGTCGGCGGCGCTCAGGAGCATGTCGGGCGGCTGATGCCCATCTTCGAGGCGCTCAAGCCCGAGGGCGAGTTCGGCTTCGTGCACGCCGGCCCGGTCGGCGCCGGCCACTACGCCAAGATGGTGCACAACGGCATCGAATACGGCCTCATGCACGCCTACGCCGAGGGCTACGAGCTGCTGGCCGCCTCCGAGCTGGTGACCAACGTGCCGGGCGTCTTCAAGTCCTGGCGCGAGGGCACCGTGGTCCGGTCCTGGCTGCTCGACCTGCTCGACCGGGCGCTCGACGAGGACCCGGAGCTGGCCGAGCTGAGCGGCTACACCGAGGACACCGGCGAGGGCCGCTGGACGGTCGACGAGGCGGTGCGGCTCGCCGTGCCGCTGAACGTCATCACCGCCTCGCTGTTCGCCCGGTTCGCCTCCCGGCAGGACGACTCGCCCGCCATGAAGGCCGTCGCCGCGCTGCGCCAGCAGTTCGGCGGGCACGCCGTCCGCAAGCGCTGACTGGCATCCACAGCCTGTGTACGTCCGCCGGCTCGAACTGGTCGACTTCCGCTCGTACGAGCGGGTCGGCGTCGACCTGGAGCCGGGCCCGAACGTGCTGGTCGGCGCGAACGGCGTCGGCAAGACCAACCTGGTCGAGGCGTTGGGCTACGTGGCGACCCTGGACTCGCACCGGGTCGCCACGGACGCCCCGCTGGTCCGGATGGGCGCCACCTCGGCGGTGATCCGCTGCGCGGTCGTGCACGAGGGCCGGGAGCTCCTGATCGAGCTGGAGATCGTCCCGGGGAAGGCCAACCGGGCCCGGCTCGGTCGTTCCCCGGCCCGCCGCGCCCGGGACGTGCTCGGCGCGCTGCGGCTGGTGCTCTTCGCCCCGGAGGACCTGGAACTCGTCCGCGGGGATCCGGCCGAGCGCCGCCGCTACCTGGACGACCTGCTGGTCACCCGCCAACCCAGGTACGCCGGGGTGCGCGCCGACTACGAGCGGGTGGTCAAGCAGCGCAACGCGCTGCTCCGGACGGCGTACCTGGCCCGGAAGACGGGCGGCTCGCGGGGCGGGGACCTGTCCACCCTCGCCGTCTGGGACACGCACCTGGCGCACCACGGCGCGGAGCTGCTGGCCGGCCGGCTGGAGCTGGTGGCCGCGCTGACCCCGCACGTGGCGAAGGCGTACGACGCGGTGGCGGCGGGCCGGGGTGCGGCGGGGATCGCGTACCGGCCGTCGCTGGAGCTGCCCGAGTCGACCACCGACCGGGCGGCGCTGGTCGAGGCACTCGGTGCCGCGTTGACCGCGAGCCGGTCGGCGGAGATCGAGCGGGGCACCACCCTGGTCGGCCCGCACCGGGACGACCTGGCGCTGACCCTCGGCCCGTTGCCCGCCAAGGGCTACGCCAGCCACGGCGAGTCCTGGTCATACGCGCTGGCGCTGCGGCTGGCCGGCTACGACCTGCTGCGCGCCGACGGGATCGAGCCGGTGCTGGTGCTGGACGACGTCTTCGCCGAGCTGGACGCTGGCCGGCGCGAACGGCTGGCCGAGCTGGTCGGCGGCGCGAGCCAGCTCCTGGTGACCTGCGCGGTCGACGACGACGTGCCGGCGACCCTGCGGGGCACCCGGTACGCGGTGGGCGAGGGGACGGTACGCCGTGTCGGATGAGGTGGAGCTCCCGCCCGCGCGGCTGGGGCCGGGACGCGGAGGGCGTACCCCGGAGGGGCCGGAAGCGAAGCCGGGCGGCGAGGCCGGCGCGGACCTGCCCGATGGGACGTCCGGGCCGGAGCTGGCCCGGGCGGTGCTGGACGCGGCGAAGGCCCGCCGGCAGGCGGCGTCCGGCACGCGGCGGCGTGGCGCGGTCCGGGGCGACGGCGAGAAGCGGCTGCGCGGCTACTCCGGCCCGGGGCCGGATCCGCGGGACCCGCAGCCGCTCGGCGCGGTGCTGGACAAGCTGGTCAAGGCGCGTGGCTGGCAGCAGCCGGCGGCCGAGGCGACGGTCTTCGGCGCCTGGGAGCGGGTGGTCGGGGCGGAGGTGGCGCAGCACAGCCGTCCGGTGAAGCTGGAGAACGGCGAGCTGACCGTGGAGGCCCGCTCGACGGCCTGGGCCACCCAGCTGCGGCTGCTCGCCGGCTCGCTGCTCAAGCAGATCGCCAGCGAGGTGGGCCACAACGTGGTGCGCAAGCTGCACATTCACGGCCCGGCGGCGCCGTCCTGGTCGCGCGGCCCACGCCGGGTGCGGGGGCGGGGACCGCGCGACACCTACGGCTGACCGTCACCGGTCGCCGCGGCGTGCCTCCCGTTGGGCGCGCTTGAGCTCCCGCTGTTCGCGGCTCCACTGCTTGCGCCGCTCCAGGTCGTGCTTCCAGGCCTCGCGGGCCAGGCGGGAGCCGCCCTGCACCGCGCCCTGCACCTGGGACGGGCCGGCGAGGTTCTGGAACACCCAGCCCATCAGGCGACCGCCCTTGCCGGAAGTGTCGCCCACCTGCTGCTCGTCGCCGCTCATCCGCCGCCCTCTCCTCGCCAACCAACGTACGATTGGTGCCCCAATAATTGGTACACCAATCGTTGCTACGATCGCAACGACGGACGAGGAGGGCGAGGATGGCCGACCAGCTGGAGGGCGATCCCCTGGCGCTGGAGCAGCAGGTGTGCTTCGCGCTCTCCGTCGCCGCGCGCGGAGTCGTCGCGGTCTACCGCCCGCTGCTGGAACCGATGGGGCTCACCCACCCGCAGTACCTGGTCATGCTGGCGCTCTGGCAGCACGCGCCGCTCTCGGTGCGGGACCTGAGCCGGCTGCTCCAGCTCGACCCGGGCACCCTGTCACCGCTGCTCAAGCGGCTGGAAGCCGCCGGCTACGTGCGGCGGGAGCGCGACGCGTCGGACGAGCGCAGCCTGGCCGTCTCGCTCACCGCGAGCGGGCGGGCGCTCCGGGCGCAGGCCGAGCGCATCCCGCCGGCGATCGTGCAGCGGCTCGGCCTGCCGCTGGCCGACCTGCGGCACCTGCACACGGTGCTCACCGAGGTGATCGCCGCGGCCAACCGGGCTGCGACGGCCGGGCCTGGCGCGGCCGGGCAGCCGGGTCAGGCGTCGGCGTAGACCGCGAAGCCGCGCTCGGCGCAGCGCCGGTAGAAGGCGGCCAGCACGCTCAGCTCGGCACAGGTGAAGTTCCACTGCGGCGGCTCGCCGCTCTCGTCGCGCAGCTTGTCCAGCCGGCTGTCCAGCCAGCGGAGCTGCTGCTCGGCCAGGCGCCCGTCACCGAGCAGCGAGCGCAGCACCTCGCTCACCGACTCGAAGGTGACCGCCTCGCCGAAGGGCCGGTGCCGGGTGATGAACTTCTCCACGCCCTCGGCGATCCAGGAGCAGCCGTCCGGGTCGATCACCGGGTCCTCGTCCTCGGCCGAGTTCTCCGTGGCGTAGAGCACATTTTCCAGGCCGAGGATGAGGTCGACCAGTTCGGTGTAGGCCGTCGCCCGCACCGTGCCGGTCTTCGCGATCAGCTCGGCGAGCGCGGCGGTGGGTGCCGAGATGCGTGGCATGTCCACGATCTCGCCGAAGTCGACGAACTCGGCCGGCGCGACCGGATCGTAGAAGCGGCCGGTCCGCGGCCAGTGCACCGCGACGTTGTCCAGCCCCATCTGGCGTCACCTCTCAGCAAGCACGTTGTCCGACCGATCGGGTCGATCGTCCCGGTTCCGGCCGCGAAAGATCAAGACCGCAGGTGGCGGCGCCGCAAAAGGTACGGCACGTCCGGTCCCGCCGCGACCCCCGGTCGGTCACCCGCCGGCACCGATCCGGTGCGGGCCGCGCCCTCGATCAGGGCGAGGCGTGTAGGGGGAGTCGCGGATAGCACGGTTCGGGCTCCTACGGCATTCTCAGCCGCCCCGGAGGGGTGCCGAGTGGCGGTTTGGTCGGCTGCGCACAGTAAGATTGAGGGCGAGACGAAAGACCCGACACGGAGCGACGGACATGGGCCCACCGGGCCCTTGATCATTGTCCCGCATCGGGTCGAGCCGATCGCGATCCGCGGGCAACCGCGGCGACCGGCGCACGCGATCCGTGACCTGGAGATCCGGGGACCGGTTTGTGCGCGCCGACGTCGCGTCCTGTCCGCCGAACCCGCGCCCCCGCGCCCTGGCGCGGTCGGCGCGAGAAAGTGGCCGAGGGTGGCAGCGCAGGACAAGCAGGAGTACGGCGCCGAGTCGATCACCGTTCTCGAAGGCCTCGAGGCGGTCCGGAAGCGGCCCGGTATGTACATCGGGTCCACCGGTGAACGCGGCCTGCACCACCTCGTGTGGGAGGTCGTCGACAACGCCGTGGACGAGGCGCTGGCCGGCTACTGCGACACCATCGACGTGGTGCTGCTGGCCGACGGCGGCGTCCGGGTCACCGACAACGGGCGCGGCTTCCCGGTCGACCTCCACCCGAAGCTGAAGAAGCCGGGTGTCGAGGTCGCGCTGACCGTGCTGCACGCGGGCGGCAAGTTCGACGGCAAGGCGTACGCGGTCTCCGGCGGTCTGCACGGCGTGGGCGTGTCCGTGGTGAACGCCCTCTCCACGAAGATGGCGGTGGAGATCCACAAGTCCGGCTTCGTCTGGCGGCAGCAGTACACCAACTCCAAGCCGTCGCCGCTGGAGAAGGGTGAGACCACCGACCGCACCGGCTCCGCGGTCGCCTTCTGGCCGGACCCGGACGTCTTCGAGACCGTCGACTTCGACTTCCAGACCATCTACCGGCGCATTCAGGAGTACGCCTTCCTCAACCGCGGCCTCACCATCCACCTGGTCGACGAGCGGGTCCCGGAGGGCGAGGAGGGCAAGCCGCGCGAGGTCACCTTCTGTTACAAGGGCGGTATCGCCGACTTCGTCCGGCACCTCAACGCCTCCAAGAACCCGATCCACAAGACGGTGGTCGAGTTCGGCTCCGAGGAGGAGGGCATGTCGGTCGAGATCGCCATGCAGTGGAACGAGTCGTACGGCGAGTCGGTCTACACCTTCGCCAACACGATCAACACGCACGAGGGCGGCACCCACGAGGAGGGCTTCCGGGCCGCGCTGACCAGCGTCGTCAACCGGTACGGCACGGACAAGAAGCTGCTCAAGGGCGACGAGAAGCTCTCCGGCGAGGACATCCGCGAGGGCCTGGCCGCGATCATCTCGGTGAAGCTGACCAACCCGCAGTTCGAGGGCCAGACCAAGACCAAGCTCGGCAACACCCCGGTGAAGAGCTTCGTGCAGCGGGTCTGCAACGACCGGCTGGTCGACTGGTTCGACCGGAACCCGGCCGAGGCCAAGACCATCATCCAGAAGGCGTCCCAGGCGGCGCGGGCCCGGATCGCCGCCCAGCAGGCGCGCAAGCTGGCCCGGCGCAAGTCGCTGCTGGAGTCCGGCTCGATGCCGGGCAAGCTGGCCGACTGCCAGTCGACCGACCCGCGCGAGTCCGAGGTGTTCATCGTCGAGGGCGACTCCGCCGGCGGCTCGGCCAAGCAGGGGCGCGACCCGCGCACCCAGGCGATCCTGCCGATCCGCGGCAAGATCCTCAACGTGGAGAAGGCCCGGATCGACCGGGTGCTGAAGAACAACGAGGTCCAGGCGCTCATCACCGCGCTGGGCACCGGCATCCACGACGACTTCGACATCGAGAAGCTGCGCTACCACAAGATCGTGCTGATGGCCGACGCCGACGTCGACGGCCAGCACATCCAGACGCTGCTGCTCACCCTGCTCTTCCGCTTCATGCGTCCGCTGGTCGAGCTGGGGCACGTCTACCTGGCCGCCCCGCCGCTCTACAAGATCAAGTGGAACAAGAAGGGCGACGACGCGCAGTACGCGTACTCGGACCGGGAGCGGGACGGGCTGATCGCGCTGCGCCAGCAGAAGAAGGCCAACGCCAGGCCGGACGACATCCAGCGGTTCAAGGGTCTCGGCGAGATGAACTATCCCGAGCTGTGGGAGACCACGATGAACCCGGCCACCCGCACCCTGCGGCAGGTGACGCTCGACGACGCCGCAACCGCCGACGAGCTGTTCAGCGTGTTGATGGGCGAGGACGTCGAAGCGCGCCGGTCGTTCATCCAGCGCAACGCCAAGGACGTGCGGTTCCTGGACATCTGACGGACCGCGCCGGGTCGGCCGGAGATCCACCGGTCGGCCCGGCGGTCCACAGAGTTATCCACAGTCTGGCCGGTATCCACAGACGTTATCCACAGCACGAAAACGACTCTGAGTCTGATAAGGGTTAACAGTGACCGATACTCCCGAGTCCACGCCGAACGAGCCGGAGACCCCGGAGACACTGGCCGCGGTCGTCGCGCACGACCGGATCGAGCCGGTCGGGCTCGAGGTCGAGATGCAGCGCTCGTACCTCGACTACGCGATGAGCGTGATCGTCGGGCGGGCCCTGCCGGACGTCCGGGACGGGCTCAAGCCGGTCCACCGCAAGATCCTCTACGCCATGTTCGACTCCGGCTACCGGCCGGACCGCGGCTACGTGAAGTGCTCCCGCGTCGTCGGTGACGTGATGGGCCAGTTCCACCCGCACGGCGACTCCGCCATCTACGACGCGCTGGTCCGGATGGCGCAGCCCTGGTCGCTGCGCTACCCGCTGGTCGACGGCAACGGCAACTTCGGTTCGCCGGGTAACGACCCGGCCGCGGCCATGCGGTACACCGAGTGCAAGCTCGACCCGCTGGCCATGGAGATGCTCCGGGACATCGACGAGGACACCGTCGACCTCCAGGACAACTACGACGGCCGGGCCAAGGAGCCCACCATCCTGCCGTCGCGGATCCCGAACCTGCTGGTCAACGGCTCCGAGGGCATCGCGGTCGGCATGGCCACCAAGATCCCGCCGCACAACCTGCGCGAGATCGGCGCGGCCGTGCAGTGGTGCCTGGAGAACCCGGAGGCCGACGAGGCCACCACCCTCGAAGCGCTGCTGGAGATCGTCAAGGGCCCGGACTTCCCGACCCACGGCCTGATCGTCGGACAGGCCGCCATCCAGGACGCGTACCGGACCGGGCGCGGCTCGATCCGGATGCGCGCCGTGGTCGAGGTCGAAGAGGACAAGCGCGGCCGGCCGGCCCTGGTGGTCAGCGAGCTGCCCTACCAGGTCAACCCGGACAACCTGGCCGAGCGGATCGCCGAGCTGATCAAGGAGGGCAAGCTCGCCGGGATCGCGGACATCCGCGACGAGTCCTCCGGGCGCACCGGCATGCGGATCGTGCTCGTGCTCAAGCGCGACGCGGTCGCCAAGGTGGTGCTGAACAACCTCTACAAGCACACCCAGCTCCAGGAGACCTTCGGCGCCAACATGCTGGCGCTGGTCGACGGCGTGCCGCGCACGCTCAACCTGGCCCAGTTCATCCGCTACTACGTCGAGCACCAGATCGAGGTCATCCGCCGGCGGACCGCGTTCCGGCTGCGCAAGGCCGAGGAGCGGGCGCACATTCTGCGCGGTCTGGCCAAGGCGCTGGACGCGCTCGACGAGGTGATCGCCCTGATCCGGCGCTCGCCCACCGTCGAGGACGCCCGCCAGGGCCTCATCCGGCTGCTGGAGATCGACGAGGTCCAGGCGACCGCCATCCTGGACATGCAGCTGCGCCGGCTGGCCGCCCTGGAGCGGCAGCGGATCCTGGACGACCTGACCAAGCTCGAGGTCGAGATCGCCGACCTCAAGGACATCCTGGCCAAGCCCGAGCGGCAGCGGCGCATCGTCTCCGAGGAGCTGGGCGAGATCGTGGCCAAGTGGGGCGACGACCGGCGCACCAAGATCGTGCCGTTCGACGGCGAGGTCTCGATGGAGGACCTCATCGCCCGCGAGGACGTGGTCGTCACGATCACCCGCACCGGGTACGCCAAGCGCACCAAGGTCGACCTCTACCGCTCGCAGCGGCGCGGCGGCAAGGGCGTCAGCGGGGCGACGCTGCGGCAGGACGACATCGTCAGCCACTTCTTCGTATGCTCCACCCACGACTGGATCCTGTTCTTCACGAACAAGGGCCGGGTCTACCGGGCCAAAGCCTACGAACTTCCCGAAGCCAGTAGGGTGGCCAAGGGCCAGCACGTGGCCAACCTGCTCGCCTTCCAAGCGGACGAGCAGATCGCGCAGATCATCGAAATCCCGAACTACCAGGTGGCGCCCTACCTGGTACTGGCCACGAAGAACGGCCTGGTGAAGAAGACGCGGCTCGAGGAGTTCGACTCCAACCGTTCCGGCGGAGTCATCGCGATCAACCTGCGCGATGAGGACGAGCTGGTCGGTGCTGCCCTGGTCGCCCCGACGGACGACCTGCTGCTGGTCAGCAAGAACGCCCAGGCCATCCGCTTCAACGCCAGTGACGAGGCGCTGCGCCCGATGGGCCGGGCCACCTCCGGTGTGATCGGCATGCGGTTCAGCGAGGAGGATGTCCTCCTGGCGATGGAGGTCGTCCGCGAGGGCATGGACATGGACGTGCTGGTCGCGACGAACGGGGGGTACGCGAAACGAACCCCGATCGAGGAATACCCGGTCCAGGGCCGGGGAGGTAAGGGCGTGCTGACTGCGAAGATCACCGAGCGACGCGGTGGTCTGGTCGGCGCGGTGGTGATCAGTCCGGACGACGAACTGTTCGCCATCACCAGCAACGGTGGCGTCATCCGGACTCCGGTGAAGCCTGTACGCCGTACGCGTGACCGGAACACAATGGGGGTCAAGCTGATGGACCTCCCGGACGGCGTGACTATCGTGGCGATTGCTCGCAATGCCGACGAGCCTGACGAACAGGACTAGTTGATGACGGAGACACAGGCGAAGTCGGGGAACACGGGGACCTCGGCCAACCCGGTCGACGAGGAGGCCGCACAGGGCGGTACACCAGCGACCGGCCGCGCGGCCGTGGGTCGGGCCACCGTCCCCGCCGACGCGCCTGCCCCGAAATTCACCCGGGCTCCCGGCATGACCCCGCCGCCGGAAACCACCGGCGAGGGCTCGCCACCGGCCGACCAGGCCGAGACGAAGGTCGACGCTCCCACGTCGGCCGACGGCCTGGCCGCACCGGCCGCGGCGAAGCCGGGGGCGACCCCGCAGCCGCCCAAGCCCGCGGCGGCCGCCCGGCCGTCCACCGGCACCACCGGCACCCAGCCGCGCGTCGGCGCCGGCCTGGGCACCGCACCGAAGCCGTCCCCGGACGGCGGCCGCCCCGCCGCCACGGCCCGCCCCGCCAACGGGGGCGGGCTGCCGCCGGGGATCGGCGGTGCGGCCGCCGTCGGGGCCGCGCGCGTGGGTGAGGCGGTACGCGCCGCCCGTACCTCGGTCAGCTCGGCCGCGTCGCGGGGACCGCGCCGGGCCCGGCTGAACCTCAAGCGGATCGACCCCTGGTCCGTGATGAAGTTCGCGTTCGCGGTCTCCGTGGTGCTCTTCATCGTGGTGGTCGTCGCCACCTCGGTGCTCTACCTGGCGCTGGACGCCATGGGCGTGTTCAAGAGCGTCAACGACAGCCTCACCGACCTGGTGAACGCCGGCGGCGGCCAGGGTGGCGGCGGCGGCTTCCGGATCACCGCCAAGGGCGTGATCCTCAGCTCCGCGCTGATCGGCCTGGTCAACGTCGTGCTCTTCACCGCGCTGGCCACGCTGGGCGCGTTCGTCTACAACGTCTGCGCCGACCTGGTCGGCGGGATCGAGCTGACGCTCGCCGAGCGGGACTGACCCGACGACGATGCCGGGGCACCGCGTAAAGCGGTCGCCCCGGCGTCGCGTGTCCGGGTAGTTTCGAAGGTGGCGCGGGTGAGCGCGCCGCCACGGCCCCCGATTTGGGCGCCACGGCGGCGATGGGTTAACCTTGCTCGTCGCTACGCGGGGCTATAGCTCAGTCGGTTAGAGCGCAGAGCTGATAACTCTGAGGTCGCTGGTTCGATTCCAGCTAGCCCCACCGCACACCGTCCGACGGTCGTCGAGCGCGAGGGGTCAAGCCCATGTTCAAGAAGCTCCTGATCCTGGCCGGCGTCGTCGGCGTCGCCGCCGTCGTGGCCAAGAAGATCAAGGCCTCGAACGACGAGCGCGCCCTCTGGCACGAGGCGACCACCGCGCCCGACCTGCGCTGAGCGCGTCGGACCGGCAGCACGGGGCGAATCCGCCCGCCTCGGGGCCCTAGCTCAACTGGCAGAGCACTGCCTTTGCAAGGCAGGGGTTAGGGGTTCGAGTCCCCTGGGCTCCACCAGCACTTTCTTCGGCTGATCTCGGTCGCCACTACAGCCGAGCGGTCACGCCGTCCCTCCTCGCCCAGCACCCGATCGATGGCCGAGGCAGCCTGACGAGCCCGCGCCGGCAGGACGGGCCCGCAGGTGTCGGCCGTCATCCGGATCGTGGAGTGCCCGAGCAGCTCCATCACCGTGCGCAGATCCTCGCCCTGGTCGAGCAGGAACGTGGCAAGGCGTGCCGTAGGTCGTGCAGGTGCAGCCAGTCCAGCCCGGCCGCCGTACGCAGCTGCTCGAAGCGCCGGCTAACGTTCCGCGGCTCCATCGGATGGCATTCACGGGTAGCTTCTCGATCGATGCATGCGGAATCCGGCAGCGGGAGCCGGGCCGGTGCGACCGGGCTCCCTTGCTGATCAGTACGGGCGGAGCGACGTGAAGAACCGCCGCAGTTCGCCGGCGAGCAGGTCCGGTTCCTCCAGCGGCATGAAGTGTCCGCCCCTACCTGGTTCGCTCCAGTGCCGGATGTCGGTGCACGCGCGTTCGGCGATCTCGCGCGGGAAGTTGACCATCGACGGTTCGGTGCTCACCGTGAACGCCGACGGCACCGTGATGTCAGGTCGTGGACTGTTGTGGTGAAAGTCGAAGTACTGCCGGAACGAGGAGCCGATGGTGCCGCTCGCCCAGTACAGGGTGATGATCGTGAGCAGGGTGTCCCGGTCGAACCGGCTTTCCAGGTCCCCGTGGTTGTCGCTCCAGTCTCGGTACTTGTCGACGAGCCAGGCGGCCAGTCCGGCCGGCGAGTCGACCAGCGCCGCGGCGATGGTGTCCGGTCGGGTGCCCATGATGGCGCTGTAGCCGCCGTCAGTCTCGTCGTACGCCGCTTCGGCGTCGAGAAACGCCTGCTCGGCCGGCGACAACGGGTGGGAATCGAAGCTGGCCGGGAACGGTGGGTGGATCATGTGAATGCCGGCCACCTGCTCGGGGTACAGAGCGCCCAGCCAACCGGTGACCACGCCGCCGACATCGCCACCGAAGGCGCCGTAACGCTGGTAGCTAAGGACGTCGGTCATCAACAAGTGCAGCGTCTGCGCCATCGCAGCGCGGGTGAGCGGACCCTTCGGCAGCTCCGAGTACAGAAAGCCGGGCAGCGAGGGGACCACCACGTCGAATGCGTCGGCGGGGTCGCCCCCGTGGCGAGCGGGGTTGGTCAGACGGTCGACCAGCGGCAGCATCTCCACGAAGCTGCTGGGCCAGCCGTGACTCAGGATCAGCGGCAGCGGTGCGGGTGCGCCTTCCGGACGCGTTCCGGGTACGCGAAGGAAGTGCATGCGCCGGCCGCCGATCTGGGCCTGGTAATGCGGCAGTGCGTTGAGTTCGACTTCCCGGTCGCGCCAGTCGAACCCGTCGAGCCAGTAGGACAGCAGGTGCCGCAGGTAGTCGGGGTCCGTGCCGGCCTGCCACGGCTGGTCGCCGATGCGGTCGGTGAAGCGGCTACGGGCCAGGCGGGCCCGAAGGTCGTCGAGTACCTCGTCGGATACATCGATACGGAACGGGGAGAAGCTCATTGTTCCTCCGGCTAGGAGGGCGCTCCCCGACGCAAGGTCAGCGGACAGGGACAGCCGGGTGGAGCGCCCAGAGGTGACATTGAGTGATCACCGGGCTCACCTCCCCTCATCGCTGACGCCGGTCATCCTACACATCCTCTTCTGCCGCGATCAGCGCGCCGAGGTGTCGCAGATCAGTTGACGGACGACTGCCGCACATCAGCGACGGAGGACCCAGCGGTGACGGCGTGCACTGCCGAATTGGCCAGAAGATCGGCTGATCCGGTAGGCGCGGCGGCCAAGCACGCCAACCCGACTGGCGCACGAGATCCAGCTCCGTCGGCCCGGTGGGTCGCCAGAGCAGTGTGGTGCCAGCGTCGGTGGTGTTCACTTGTGCGCCTGTCTCTCGTCAGTGTCGTGATGAGGAGATCCGCTTGAA
Organism: Micromonospora sp. AMSO31t; assembly: GCF_008868175.1. GTDB lineage: Bacteria > Actinomycetota > Actinomycetes > Mycobacteriales > Micromonosporaceae > Micromonospora. The sequence goes on along the minus strand of NZ_WBKT01000005.1, from coordinate 33,385 downwards.
CGGCTACAGCCACTCCATGTCGATGTTGCCGGAGTAGACGCGCGCAACCCGGTAGTCGGGGCGTCCAAACAGCTTCGCTTCTCCGTTGCAGATCGCAATGAGCGAGCCTGCCCCATGCCACCAGGTGTCGACAATGCCGGCAGTCCCTGGCACGGGTCGCATACCGGAGAGGTCAAGGGCGGTAACCGCGTCGCCAGAAAGCTTGGTAACCGTCTCCGCGATGTGCTCGGCCGACTGGGCGAGTGCCAGCGACTCGACCCAACCTTCGATCCGGGCGTGCAGTGGCACCCAACTATCCATGGCGATGCCAAAGCTTCCGTCAGGCCCGATGAGAAAGGAGTACGGCACCGCTGTCCGTTGTGGTCCTGCCTCGAACCACCAGCCTGGCTCGGGGAGGTCGTTCTCCCACTCCGGTGTATCTGCGCACAGCATTCGCGGCCCGCCGTCGTAATTGAGCGATGGAGGTAGGGCGAGCCCGCCCCAGCGAGCCTGATGCCTCTCCGCCCGGTCAACGACTCCCGACGGAATGCCGTTGGCCTCCCACTGCTTGCGCCAGTCACTGACAGAGGGCACGTCGAGCCAAACTCCATGGACCGCCACGAAGCGGCGGGCTCGAGCACTCAGGCTGGACGGTGCGTCACGGAGGTGTCGCCTCACGAGGGCAGCTTACGATCATCCTTGCGCCCCTGGCTGTACAGCCATCCCCACAGGGAAGCCGAGCGACCAGCAACGTTCGGAGCCGAGGCAGCGAGTTCATTCCGCTTGCCTCAGGATGCTGCGCGAACGCCGCTTCGCGTTCCGCGGCTCCGCCCCACAGGCGGGCGGCCGGCACCCGGCTACCAGTATTTGCCGCAGGTCGGTTCGAGCTTGTTGACCGCGTCCTCCAGAGCGCCGGTGTCGCCCGCGACGGCCACGAGCGCTTCCACCTTGGGGGGCTTGACCGAGCGGATCTTGGTGTACTTCAGGCCTGCGGCCACGGCGAGCGCCCTGAATTTGCTCCGCAGCGTGCGGTCGGTCTGCTCGGCGGCAACCTTGTTCGCCGCCGCCTCGAGGTTGACCAGCCGCGTGATCGCCTCCGTCCAGGCGGAGGCGACCTCGGTCTCCGACGTGGCACTGGCGGCGATCGCGCCCAACGCGACCAGGCCAGCGAGGGCCCTCGCCAGCGGGCCCCTGACAGCGGTGCAGGCCGTCTTGTTGCTCGCGGTGGCCGCTTGCGTGGCCTTCTTGGTCGTGGGCACCGCAGGGCCCGCCGAGGAGCGCGGGCTCCCGGGGGACCGTGGGGTCGGGGAAGGCTTGGATACGTGCGCCGGTGTGGCCGCCGGCGACGCCGTGGGCGTGGGGGTGGCGGACCCCACGGAGGCACTGGCCTCCGCGGCGGTGGGCGTGCCCGGCACCTCGGAGGTGCCGCCACACGCCGACGCGGCCAGCAGCGTCGCCGCGACCACTACGCAGAGCCCGAACCGTCGCCCCATCAACGCCGCATCCCATCTCATGATCTTCGTGGAGCGGTGACGATAGCTGGCCGACCCCGGGTCAACCATCAGCCGGCAGGACAGGCAGTTGGGTGCTTAGTTGCTCTTGACGCAGAACTCGTTGCCGTCGGGATCGGCCAGCACGACGGTGCCGTCCTCGCCGACCTCCAGCCGAGTGGCTCCGAGGGAGACGAGCCGGTCGACCTCCCCTTCCTGATCGCCACCCGCCGGGATGAGGTCGAAGCGCTGTCGGTTCCTCGCCTCTTTCGGGGCCACGGGCGGGCCTCCCCACGCGACCTTCGTGCCGCCGTGCGGTGACTGGATCGCGGTCTCGTCGTCCTGGTCCCACACCAGCGGCCAGCCCAGCGCCTCGCTCCAGAAAAGGCCGACCTCCCGCGTGCCGTCGCAGGCGAGTTCCCCGAGCAGGCCGCACCCGGCGAGGAAAGAGTTGTCCGGCTCGATCACGCAGAACTCGTTGCTCTCGGGGTCGGCCAGGACGATGTGTCCCTCCTCGGGGCGCTGCCCGACGTCGAGGTGGCCGCCGCCGAGCCCCAGTGCCGTCGCCACCTTGTGCTGCTGGTCCGCGAGGCTGGTGCTGGTCAGGTGAAGGTGGATGCGGTTCGGCCCCAGCTTCTTCGCATCGCTCGGGACGAACTGGAGGCTGACCTGGGTGTCATCGCCGGGCAGGAGCGAGGCACCGGCGTCCTCGACGACCTCCCGGCCCAGCATTCCGGCCCAGAACTGCGCGAGACGGGCGGGATCGTGCGCATCGACGGTCAGCGTCAGAATTCGCGACAGCATCACTGCACCGTAGAGACGGGCCAGCACGACAACAAGGCGGTTTCGCGCGCCACGCGGTCGGACCGCACGCCCACACCTCGCCTAGGCGCTGCAGGAACGCGTTCCACATCCGAGCCTGCTGTGACGACCGTGGCGTCGGCGCGAAGCATCTCGGGAAGGTGGTGCCGCTGCCCTTCGCGCGCGAGCAAGGTGGAGCGGTCGGGTGCGAGCACAACGGCATCGGCGAGCCCGATGAACCGGACGAGCATGGCGAGGACGATGCATGGTCGCCGCGGGGCCCCGGCTGAACCGGCACGTCTCTAGGCTGAGTCGATGATCGAAAACCGGAGGTCGCCGTCCCGTCTCAGCGGCTTCTGGGTCTGTCTCGTCGGCGGCGCCTTCTTCGTGGCCCTGCTGGCGGTCCTCCAGCCAATCACCCGTTACGAGGACTGCCCCAACTACGGCGGGAACGGCAACGCGAGCGCGTTCGGGAACCCCGCCTGGGACTTCTATCTCACGCTCCTGCTGTTCGGCTGGGTGTTCCTGGTCGTCCTGGAGCAGACGTTGTCGGTCACCCGGCGCGGTCGTGGTGGCGTCGACGTGGCGCTGCGGGCGGCCGGCGCGATCGTGTTGACGACGGTCGCCTCGTGCGGCCTCTTCGTCAACGTGGCGGCGGTGTGCCGCTGACCGGTCACCCCAGCCGGTCGAGGAACTCCCGCGAGCGCCGCACCGCGAGCGCCGTCGCGTCCCCGTCGTAGGAGGGCAGCGAGCTGTCGGTGAACAGGTGGGCGTCGCCCGGGTAGACGAACAGCTCGCCCCGCTCGGGCCCGACGATCCCGACCAGCTCGCGGGCGGAGTCGATGTCGCCCTCCAACGCGAAGAACGGGTCCTTGTCCATGCCGTGGATCTGCACGGGGACGCCGTCCGGCCACGGGCCGACGGCCCACTCGCCGGTGACCGGCAGGCAGGACTCGTAGAGCAGGGCGCCGCGGGCACCGGGCCGGGTCTGGGCGAGCCGCTGGGCGGTGGCGGCGCCCCAGGAGATGCCGGCGTAGACGAGGTCCTTCGGCAGGTCGGCGACGGCCCGGTCGGCGCGCTCGTCGAGCGCCGCGCCGCCGATGCGCTTCGTCAGCGCGGCGCCGTCCTCGATGGTCGCCGGCCGCTCGCCGTCGAAGAGGTCGGGGGTGTGCACGGTGTGCCCGCCGGCGCGCAGCTGGTCGGCGAAGGCGTGGACGCCGTCGGTGAGCCCCTGGATGTGGTGGAAGAGGACGATGTCGGCCATCTCTAGACTCCTGTCATCGAACCAGAGTGATCGAATGATCCAGAATTCTAGAACGGTCGAGAAATGTCGGTCAATCAGCAGATCCCGGATTACGACCTCGACGAGCTGCTCGTGGTCACCGCGCCCGAGCAGTTGCGCGCGCTGGCCGACCCGCTGCGCTCCACCCTGCTGGAGTTGGTCCTGGAGCGGGCCGCCACGGTCAACGAGATGGCCCGGGCGGTCGACCGACCGAAGAGCAGCGTGGCCTACCACGTGAACCTGCTGGTCGAGGCCGGCCTGCTCCAGGTGGTGCGGACGCGGCGGGTCCGGGCCATCGAGGAACGCTTCTACGGCCGAGTCGCCCGCACGTTCTATGTCGGCGTGCTCAACCGGCCCGAGGACAAGCAGGTCGTCGCGCGCATCAACGGCCTCGCCGAGGCGGCCGCCGAATCCGCCGCGGCCCACGCCGCCGACGACCTGCGGTGCACGCTCGTGCACGCGCGCATCCCGATCGAGGAGGTGCGGACGTTCTGGGCGGAGGTCCAGGCGCTCGCCCGCCGCTTCGCCCAGATCCCCCGCTCCGGCGACCAGGTGTACGGGTTCGTCGCCGGCCTCTATCCGACCGACGCGCCCACCCTCCCGGACACCGACCGGGACCCGGCCGACCGGCCCGACGGCGAGGCCGCCCGGTAGTGGTGGGCCCCGGCCCGCCGGATCGCCGCGCGGGTCAGTGGTCGGCGTCGGCGAGCACCTCGCGCAGCGCGTGGGAGGTCTGGCGGACCATCCCCGGGTTGGTGTCCCAGTAGTAGGGCAGCGCGATCACCGCCTGGAGCAGCGCCCAGCCCCGGCCGCGCAGCCAGGAGGCGTCGTCCACAGCCAGTTCGGCGCGGAACCGGTCGCGGCGGCCGCCGGTGAACAGGTTCCACGCCGGTTGCAGGTCGCAGGCCGGGTCGCCGACGTTGAGCCCGCCGAAGTCGATGACCGCGGAGAGCCGGCCGTCGACCACCAGCAGGTTGCCGGGCAGCAGGTCGCCGTGCAGCCAGAGCCCCGGCCCGCTCCAGGCCGTTGCGTCCAGCGACTCCTGCCAGGCGCGCAGCACGGCGGCGCCGTCGACCCGGTCGCCGAGCTCGCGCACCGCGTCGCGAACCCCCTCGTCCAGTTCCGCGAGGTCCGCGCCCCGGGCGCGAGGTGGCCGGGGGTACGCGTCGGCCGTGTCGATCCGCCGCATCGCGGCGATGAAGGCGGCCAGGTCGACCGCTGCCGCGTCCCGGTCGTACCGGGCGGTGCTGGCGCTCTCACCCGGCAGCCATTCGTAGACCGACCAGTCGAAGGGGTAGCCCTCGGCGGGGTGACCCATGGCCAGCGGCACCGGCAGGGCGAGCGGCACGTGCGGGGCGAGCCGGGGCAGCCACTCGGCCTCGCGGGCCGCCTGTTCCGTGGCCCAGCCGACCCGGGGCATCCGCACCGCGAGGTTGTCGCCGAGCCGGTAGACGTCGTGGTCCGTCCCGTGCGAGGGAACGAGGCGGAGCGGCCGCCCGGCCCACTGCGGGAACTGCCCGGCGAGCAGCCGGCCGACCAGGTCGGCGTCGGTCAGCACCTCGTCGGCGTGCATCTTCATCCGGGTCACGGCGACCATCCTGATTCGGCCCGGCGTGGGCCGCAAACGGATTCAGTCCGCCCGGCGGCGCCAGGTCAGCGTCATGCCGAGGATCACCAGGCCGGTCGGCAGGGCCGCCACCAGCAGCCCGCGCCAGAGTTCCAGCCGCAGGCGCAGGGCGAGCCGGCGGTCCGGTTCCCGGGTGACCGCGTACTGCTGGCCGGGGGCGTCGGGGTCGAGCCGGCAGGTGAGGCGGTAGCCGCCGGCGGCCGGGGCGGCGAAGGTGGCCGTCCAGGTCCAGATCGTGTCGTCCGTGGCCACCTCGGTCCACTTGATCACCGGCCCGGGTTCGGCCACCGGCACCGGCCGCCCGTCCGGGCCGGCCACGCGGCAACGGTCGCGGTCCGGCGAGCTGGTCGGCCGGGTGGCCCAGACGGCGTACCGGCCGGGGTGGAGGTCGACGGTGAGGTCGTCGTAGCGCTGGCCGGTGAGGCGGAGCGGGAGGGGCGTGGGCTCGGCGTGCGGCGAGACGGCCCGCTGGACGGCCGGCAGCGCGGTCAGCAGGCCGAGACCGCCGACCAGCACGAGGACGGCGGCCACCGCCAGCGCCACCCGCCTGCCCATGGGGGCAGGGTAGTGCCGGACGGGCCGCCCCGGCAGGCTAGCGTCGGGTGCGTGAGCACCGGATCCCCGCGCGTCCTGCCGGCCGAGAGCGGCATCGTCGAGGCCGCCGCCGTCCTGCGCTCCGGCGGGCTGGTCGCCTTCCCCACCGAGACGGTCTACGGGCTGGGCGCGAACGCGCTGGACGCCCGGGCGGCGGCCCGGATCTTCGAGGCGAAGGCCCGGCCCAGCTTCGACCCCCTGATCAGCCACCTGGCCGACGCCGCCGACCTGCCCGGTCTGGTCGGTGCGGTGCCGCCCGCGGTGGCCGCGTTGGTGGAGCGCTTCTGGCCGGGCCCACTCACCCTGATCGTGGACCGACCGGCGGCGATCCCGCCGATCGTCACGTCCGGCCTGGACACCATGGCCGTGCGGGTGCCCGACGAGCCGTCCGCGCGGGCGTTGATCGCCGCCGCCGGTGTGCCGGTGGCCGCGCCCAGCGCCAACCGGTTCGGGCAGCTCAGCCCCACCCGGGCCGAGCACGTGGTGGCCGGGCTGGGCGCCGCCGTGGACGTGGTGCTCGACGGCGGGCCGACCCGGTGCGGGATCGAGTCGACCATCGTGGACGCGCGCGGCGGGCGGCCGGTGGTGCTCCGGCTGGGCGCGCTGCCGGTGGAGGCGCTGGTCGAGGCGGTCGGGCCGGTCGAGGTACGCCAGGGCAGCTCGGGCCAGCCGGTGGCGCCCGGGACGCTGGCCGCGCACTACGCCCCGCGTACCCCGTTGCGGTTGGGCGCGGCGGCCGAGGGGGACGGCGGCCGGCGCGGGTTCCTGGCCTTCCGGGAGCCGCCGGCGGAGGGTGACTGGGCGGCGGTGGAGGTGCTGTCGCCCGACGGTGACCTGACGGCGGCGGCCGCGCGGCTCTTCGACGCCCTGCACCGGCTCGACGCCACCGGGGTCACCGAGATCGTCGCCGAGCCGGTCCCCGAGGTCGGGGTGGGCCGCGCCATCAACGACCGGCTGCGGCGGGCCGCCGCCACCTGGCACTAGACCCCGTCAGAGGGCCAGCACGCCGACCACCTGGTCGCCGCTCGTCTCACCGGTGAGCTGGAAGCCGAGGCGCTGGTAGAAGCGCTCCGGGCCGTGGGGGCCGGGCGCCCAGGTGACGAACATCCGGTCCGTGCCCCGGCGGCGCAGCTCGTCGGCGAGCGCCCCCACGGCGAACCGTCCGTAGCCCCGGCCCTGCTGGTCCGCGGCGATGTTCAACCGCCACAGGCCGGAGCGGATGTCGGCCGGGTCGTCCGCACGCCACCGGATGTCGAGGAAGGCCATCAGGAAGCCCACCGGCCGGTCGTCGTCGACGATCAGCCGCGGCCAGGCGACCGCCGGCTGGGCGTACGCCTCGGCCAGCGACCGGGCGACGGGCGCGACGAGCCCCTCCTGGTCGGGACGGACGGCGATCGCGCAGGCGGCCAGGACGTTGTCCGGGGTGATCTGCTCCAGGCGGGGTGACGGCACGCCGGCACCCTAGCCGCCGGGCCGACGCGCGATCGAACCCATTTCCACCGCCGCATGGCTGCCGCGGGTGGGGGTAGGAGTACAGACAACAACCCCCCGAAAGTGAGGTGTCATGCCAATGCCGACCGCACGCGAAATCATGACCAGCGACGTGAGCTGTGTCCGGGAGCAGGACGACCTCCGGACCGCCGCCCGGCGGATGGCCGAGCTCGGGGTGGGCTCGCTGCCGATCTGCGGCGACGACAACCGCCTCAAGGGCATGGTGACCGACCGGGACATCGTGGTGAAGGTGCTGGCCCAGGGGAAGGACCCAGCCGACGTGACCGCCGGTGAGCTGGCCCAGGGCGAGGCCGTCACCATCGGCGCGGACGACGACGCGGCCGAGATCCTGCGGACCATGGGCGAGCACAAGGTACGTCGGCTGCCGGTGATCGACGGGCACGAACTCGTCGGCATCGTGGCCGTCGCCGACGTGGCCCGTTCGCTGCCGGAACGCCCGGTGGGCGACCTCATCGAGGCGATCTCCGAGCGCGCCTGACCGGATCCGTCCCGCCGCCCCTCCGGCCTCCCGCCGGGTGGGGCGGCGAGCCGCGTCAGGGGGTCAGCGGCACGGTCTCGCCCCGGTGGACGGTGCGGACCTGCCCGACGAAGCCGCGCCGGCGGGCCTCCTCGACGAAGTGCCGCAGCGGGGAGCGGAACACCGGGTAGTCGTCGTAGTGGATCGGCACGGTGAGCCGGGGACGGATCAGCTCCACCACGTCGGCGCCCTGCCGCGCGTCCATGGTGAGCAGGATGCCGGCGACCCGGGTGCCGCCGAGGTGGACGAGCATGGCGTCGATGCCCGGGAACCGTTCCGGGATCTGCGCGAGCTGGGGTCGGCGCAGCGTGTCCCCGGTGACGTAGAGCCGGAACCGGCGCTCGCCGCTGTGTTCCAGGTCGATCAGGGTGCCCATCACGTCGGGCATCAGCCGGTCCAGCGCGCCGGGCCCGTGCTGGCCGGGCAGCGCGGTCAGCCGCAGCGTCTCGTCCCCGCGGTGCAGCTCGTGCGAGCGCCAGGTGGGCAGCCCTTCCGCCGCCTGGAACCCCCAGCGGCGCAGCTTCCGCTCCGCCTGGGGTGTGGTGAGGATCGGCAGGGCGTGGTCCAACCCGCGCCGGGCCACCCGGTCGAAGTGGTCGCCGTGCAGGTGGGACAGGACCACGGCGTCCAGTGTGGGCAGCTCGGGAATGGTCAGCGCAGGGTCGGTGCTCCGCTTCGACCACAGCCCCCTGCCCAGGTAGGCCCGCTGGCCCCGGTGCAGGAAGTTCGGGTCGGTGAGCAGGGTGAACCCGCCGATCCGCAACACGGTTGTCGCCGTACCGACGAAGGTCACCTCAGGCGTCATGCTCTTCGCCGTACCCCTGATCGGCCTCGCCATGCGGGCGGGAGCCGCGTTGGGGCAGGCGGTCGACCAGCCGGGTCAGCGCGCCGTTGGCGAAGGTGGCGCCGAGCGCGGAGCCGGCGGCGATGCTCCAGCCGACCGGGCCGAGCGGGGTGCAGCCGAAGAACTGGCTGACCCCGGGGGTCTGCACCACGACGACCAGGGCGCCGATCGAGGCGGCGGTGGAGGCCAGCACGGCGGGGCTGGTGCCGCCGGCCAGCACGGTCTGGCCGAGCTGGGTGCCGACCAGCGAGGCGAGTGCGACAGTGCCGGCCCGACGCTCCCGGCCGGTCCACCGGGCGAGCGTCCAGCCCGCGGTCGCGCCCAGCGTGGTGGCGCCGGCCCGCAGCGCGATCTCCCGGGTCAGCGTCTCGCCGAGCGACGTGTCGGGTCCCTCCCGCAGCAGGTGGTCGGCCCCGTCCGAGGCGGGGGGACGGACCGCGATGGCCAGCGCCGGCGCCAGGTCGGTGAGCAGGTTGACCAGGAGCAGTTGCCGGCCGGTGAGCGCCGACCGGCCGGTACCGGCGGCGGTCAGCACGCTGAACGCGATCTCGCCGAGGTTGCCGCCGACCAGGATGCTCAGCGCGTGGCGGACCGACGACCACATGGCCCGCCCCTCCACGAGCGTGGCGATGATCGTCTCCAGCCGGTCGTCGGTGACCACCAGGTCGGCGGCGGCGCGGGCCGCCGGGGTGCCGCGCTGGCCGAGCGCGATGCCCACGTCGGCGAGGCGGATGGCCGGGGCGTCGTTGGCGCCGTCGCCGGTCATCGCCACCGTCCGGCCCTGGTGTTGCAACGCCTGGATGATCCGCACCTTGTGCGCCGGGGTGCAGCGGGCCACCACGTCGGTGGCCATGAGCCGCTCCGCGAGGGCCTCGTCGTCGAGCCGGTCCAGCTCGGTGGCGGTGACCACCCGCTGCTCCCCGTGGTCGGGGCTGATGGTGGCGGCGATCGCCTCGGCGGTGGCCGGATGGTCCCCGGTGATCATGACGGTGTGCACGCCGGCCTGCCGGATCCGCCGCACCGCGGGCGCCGCGCTGTCGCGCACCCCGTCGGCGAGGGCCAGGAAACCGACGAAGACCAGCCCGTCGACCTGCTCGTCGGTCACCGACTCGGCCCCCACCCGGCACTCGGCCACGGCCAGGATGCGGTGCCCGGCCCCGGCCCGCTCGGCGAGCATCGCGTGCAGGGCGTCCCGGCCGGCCGTGTCGAGCGGCGTGTCGCCCCCGGCCGTCCGCCGGGCCGCGCAGCGCGGCAGCACCGACTCGGGCGCACCCTTCACGCTGAGCAGCAGGCCGTCGGCGGTGCGGCCGACGGTGGCGTGGTAACCCCGGGACGGCTCGAACGGCAGCCCGCCCACCGCGGTCCAGTCCGGCACGCCGGTCTGCTCCACGACGTCCGCGGTGCCCGCGCCGCCGCGTACCGCGCGGTCGGTCTGCTGGGGCAGCTCGTCCGGGTCGGCCGCCGGCGGGGTGGCCCGCAGCGCGGCGGCCAGGGTCTGCCGCAGCGGACCGTCCAGCCGGTCCGGCGGGGCGTACCGGTCGTCGCCGCCACCCACCCCGGCCAGCAGCAGCTTGCCCTCGGTGAGGGTGCCGGTCTTGTCGAAGCAGAGCACGTCGACCCGGCCCAGCGCCTCGATGGTCCGCGGGTTGCGCACCAGCGCGCCGTGCTCGGCCAGCCGCCGCGCCGCCGCCAGCTGCGCGGCGCTGACCAGGAACGGCAGCCCTTCGGGCACCGAGGCCACGGCCAGGTTCGCGGCGGTCGCCGCCGTCTCCACCAGGGGTACGCCCCGGAGCAGCCCCGCACCGGCCACCGCGACGGCCGAGCCGGCGGCCAGCGGCAGGGCGGCTCTGGTCAGCTTCCCGAGCCGGGTCTCCACCCCGCTGGCCGGGGGCGCCTGCCGGGCCAGCGCGAGACTGCGCCCCGCCTCGGTCTCCTCACCGGTCGCCACCACCACGGCGGTGCCGTGGCCCGCGGCGACCGTGGTGCCCTCGTAGAGCATCGAGTGCCGCTCGGCGACCGCGGCGGCCACCACCGGCTCGGCGCTCTTGCCCACCGGCAGCGATTCCCCGGTCAGCGACGACTCGTCGGCCTCCAGCCCGTCGCTGGTCAGCACCCGGCAGTCGGCCGGGACGGCGTCGCCGGACCCCAGCGCGACCACGTCCCCGGCGACCAGTTCCTCGGCGGCCACCACCCGCTCCGCGCCGTCGCGCAGCACCCGGGCGGTCACCGCCGAGCGGGACAGCAGCTCGGCCAGGGACCGTTCGGTGTTGCGCTGGTGCACCGCGCCGATCAGCGCCGAGCCACCCACCACGCCGCCGACCAGGGCGGCGTCGACCAGCGAGCCGAACGTCGCGGAGAGCACGGCACCGGCGGCGAGCACCGGGGTGAGCGGGTTCGACAGCTCGTCCACGAAGGCGCGGAGCAGCCCGGCCGGCCCGTGCCCGTCCCCGGTCACGGCGCGCCGGCGGCGGGCCGCCTCCTCGCCGGTCAGCCCCTCGGCGTGGGTGTTGAGCTGGTCGAGGACCGTCTCCACGGGCATCAGGTGCCAGGCGGTGAGCGCGGGCACCGGCGTGCGCGTCCGGTCCGGCAGCCGGTGGGCCCGCCAGACGCCGTGGGCGAAGGCGAGCGCGGCGGCGCCGTTCACGGCGGCGAGGGCGCGGCCGGGCAGCCGCTCCCGCTCGGCGGTGAACGCGCCCAGCGCCCCCAGCCCGGTGCCGGCCATCGCGATCCGGATGTTCTGCCCGGTCATCCGCCGGGCCACCCCGGTCGCGTCGATGAGCAGGGCGGGGATCCGCAGGTCTTCGCCGACCAGCAGATGCGCGCCCCAGGGCGGCAGGTCGTCCGGTGCGGAGACGCCCAGCCCGCAGTCGGCGGCGCCGAGCGCGGCCCGGTCGCCGGAGACCACCATCACCACCGCGCCCTCGCGTTGCAGGTGGCGGACCGAATCGGCGAGCCGGCCGCCGCCGGGCACGAGGGCGTCGGCGAAGTCGTACCGGCCGTCGTCGTCCCCGGCGACCACGAGCCGCAGGCCGGCGTGGCGGGCGGCGGTCGCCAGGGCGTCCACCCCCGGAACGGGCTCCGGCTCGACCCGCAGCACGGCGGCGAGCCGTCCGCCCTCGGCCAGCCCGAGCAGCCGGCCGCCCTCCCCGCGTAGCCGTGCGCTGTCCGGGGTGTCCCCGGGGTCGTGGGCGTCCAGCCGGTCCAACGGGCCGAGCCGCCAGCCGCCGGCGTTCCGGACGGCCTCCGGGGCGGCCGGGTCGAACAGGGCGAACGCCCGGCCGGCGACCTGACCGGTGTCCGCGCCGGGCAGCGGCGCCAGGTCGGCCAGCACGCCCCGGTCGGAGCCGAGGACCGCGGCGTCCAGCACCACCGTGTCGATCCGGTCCAGTTCGCGCAGCACGCTGCGGTCCATGGCGATCACCCCGCGCCGGGCGAGCATCGAACCGAGCTGGGCGGCGTACCCCTCGCGGCCGCTGCCCGGCGCCTTGGGCAGCGACGACAGGGCCAGCGCGGCGGCCCGCTTCCCGCCGGCCACCGGCAGCGCCGCGGCCCCGGCCGCCGCCCCCGCCGCGAGCATCCGGCTCACGTAGCGCTCGGCCGGGCCGTCCGGGACCGGGCACGGCCGTTCGCCGTCCGGCACCCGGGCGACCGCGCGGTCCGGATCGCCGGTCAGCCTCGGCTCCGCCTTCGCCCACGCGGCGAGCTGGGCCCGCGCCTCACCCCACTGCACCACCCGCTGCGCGCCGTCGAGCACGATGCCGGCCCAGCCGCCCGTGAGCCCCTGGACCACCGCCTCGGCGAGCGGGAAGACCAGGTCGGCGCGGGGGTCGGCGCGCAGGCCCCGGTCGGCGAGCGCGTGCAGCTTCGGGTGCAGGTCGACCGCGGCGAGGAAGCCGGCCACCTCACCGGGAACCGGGGCGAACGGCAGGATCCGGGTGGCCGCCGAGATGGTCAGGCCGAGCGCGTCCGAGGCCAGCGCGCCCATCGTCCGGGGCGTGCGCGGTCCCTCCTCGGGAGGGTGCGGCGGCGGGATGTCCGGGTCCGGCTCGTGCGGGCAGACCCGCTCGGTTCGCGACACGGTGGCGATCAGGTCGCGCAGCCTCGGCTTCGGCTCCTCGACCGCCACGACCACCCGGCCGGACGGGGCGTTGACCCGGGCCCACGTCACACCGGGCATCGCCTCCAGCGCCGCCTCGACCTGCCGGGCCAGCCGGTCCCCGCCGTCCTGGCAGACGCCGTGCACCTCGATGTGGTGCCGGCCGTCGCGCGACCAGACCCGGCGCCGGGTCAGCCCGGCGAGGCGGGCCAGCCGGGCCGCCGCCGCGCCCACGGTCCCCGCCGCGTCGGCGACGCTGTCCGGCACGGCGTTCCTGGCCGTCTCCGGCAGGGCGGACCCGACGGTACGGGCGGTGTCCGGCACCGCGGTGGCGACGGTACGCGCGACCCGGGCCACCGCGTCGGGGACGGCGGCCGGCGACAGCAGGAGGCCGGCGACGCGGCCCAGCGAGGTCATCGAGGCGTACGGCCGGGTTGCCGGCCCCGCTTCCCGGTGCTCCCGTCGTCGTACGCCATCTCGCCTCCCGCACCCTCGTCCCGGCGAGCCCGACTTCCCGCCGCCGCGTCCGTTATGCCCCTCAGGGAGGGGAAGTTTCCGCCCTGCCCGGGGCATGGACAGGGAGGCCGGTGGAATGCCGCCAGAGATCGCTGTCGTCGTCGGAACCCGGGGAGGCGCGAATGAGCACGCTGACACGAAATCTCAGCGGGTCGCGAGAGATGATCAACACCTACTGCCGGCGGGTGGAGGTCCCGATGCTGGGCGAGGTGGCGGTGCCGCCGCCCGACAAGCTGGCCTACTACGCGGGGCTGGGCGTCCTCGCCGCGCTCCAGGTCATCGAGTGGCCCATGGCCCTGGTCATCACCGCCGGGCACCTCCTGGCCGACCAGCACTATTCGGGACTGGTGAAGGGGGTGGGTGAGGCCCTGGAGTCGGCCTGACGAGACGGGGCTCACGGTTGACCTCAATCCCGGTTGAGGTCCGAGGCTGGAGCCCATGCCGACCGTCACCGCCGCACCGCCGGCCCCGCCCGCACACCTCTGGTCGCCGCGGCTGCGGGCGATGACCGTGGGCAGCGTCGCCCTGGTGTCGCTGCTCGCCTTCGAGGCCCTCGCGGTGGGCACGGCCATGCCGACGGTCGCCCGCACCCTGGACGGGCTCGGCCTCTACGCGCTCGCCTTCGGCGGCCCGTTCGCCTCCGGCGTGGTCGCCATGGTCGCCTCCGGCATCTGGTGCGACGCCCGGGGGCCGCGCCCGGCCATGTGGCACGGGGTCGCCTGGTTCGTGGCGGGTCTCGTGGTGGCGGGCGCCGCGCCCACCATGGAGGTACTGGTCGTCGGGCGGGTCGTGCAGGGTTTCGGCTCCGGGCTGCTCTCCGTCGCGCTCTACGTGATCGTCGGGCAGGCGTACCCGGAGGAACTGCGGCGGCGGGTGTTCGCCGCGTTCGCCGCGGCCTGGGTGGTCCCGTCGCTGGTCGGTCCGGCGCTGGCCGGGCTGATCGTCGAGCACCTGGGCTGGCGCTGGGTGTTCCTCGCGGTCCCGGCGGTGGCGGTGCCGGCGGTGCTGCTGGTCCAGCCGGGCCTGCGGGCGCTGGGCGCGGCCGTGCCGACCCGCCCGCCGGCCGGTGCGCTGGCCCGGATCGCCTGGGCCTGCGGGGCGGGGGCGAGCGCCGCACTGCTGCACTACGGGGGGCAGCAGCGCGGCGCGCTCGCCGCCGGGCTGATCGGCGCGGCGCTGGTCGGGCTCCTGGTGTGCGTACCGCGATTGCTGCCGGCGGGGTTCCTGCGGGCCGCGCGGGGGCTCCCCACGGTGATCGGCCTGCGCGGCCTGGCCTCGGCGGCGTTCGCCGGGGCGGAGGTGGTGATCCCGCTGATGCTGTCCCGGGAGCGGGGCTTCACGCCGACCGCGGCCGGACTGGTGCTGACCGTCGGCGCGCTCTCCTGGTCGGTGGGCTCCTGGATCCAGGGCCGGATCGCCGCGCCGCGGTCCGCCGCCACCCTGCCCCGGATCGGGCTGGCCTGCATCGCCGCCGGCACGGCCGGCGTCACGCTGGCCCTCCTGCCGGCCGTGCCGGTGGCGCTCGCGGTGCTCGCCTGGGCCGTCGCCGGCCTCGGCATGGGCCTGCTCTACCCGTCGCTGTCGGTGCTCACCCTCGACCTGTCGGCGCCGGCCGAGCAGGGCCGGAACAGCTCGGCGCTGCAACTGGGCGACTCGCTCTCCGCGGCCACCGTGCTGGCGCTGACCGGGGCCGTCCTGGCCGCCGGTTCGGCGCCGGGCCCGGCGAGCTACGTGACGACACTGGCCGTGGCGGCCGGCTGCGGGCTGCTCGGCGTGCTGCTCGCCGGCCGCGTGGTGCTCGCCCGCCGGTGATCCGCGCAAAGCGGCCCGGGCCCGAGGACGGGCCGGGAGGATGGGCGGGCGATGAACTTCCTGACCATCCTGCCGCTGGCCGTGGTGATGGTGGCCGGGACGCAGGTGGTCGCGGCGGTGCTCCTCGCGTCGGCCGAGCGGCCCCGGGCCGCCTCGCTCGGGTACCTCACCGGGGCGGGGGCGGTGGTCGTCGCCGGGGTGACGCTGAGCTGGCTGCTCACCAGGGTGCTCCGCGGTCCGGAGGCGAGAGCGGAGACCGACGTCGTCCGGTTCGAACGGACCGCGATCTGGATCGACTGGGCCGTGCTGGCGCTGCTGGTGATCCTCGCGGTGGTCGTCTGGCTGCGCCGGCACCGCACCGGCCCGCCCCGCTGGATGGAGCCGCTCCGCCGGGCCGGGCCGGGCTACGCCCTGCGGCTCGGGGTGGTGCTCTTCGCGACCGCCCCGAGCGACGACCTCACCATGGCGGCCGTCGGCGCCAGCGTCGCCCGGCACAACCTTGCGTGGTGGCACCTGCTGCCGTTCGTCCTGCTGACCCTCGGGCTGCTCGCCGTGCCCCTGCTCATCCTGCTGCTGGCCCGTGGTCGGGCCGCGACGGCGCTGCCCCGGCTCCGGCGCTGGGCCGACCGGCACGGCTGGGTGGTCAGCGAGGTGGTGATCGCGTTCTTCGCGCTGGTGACCGTGCTCGACCTGCTGGAGTCGAGTCGCCGCGGGTGAGTCGCCGAGGGTGAGTCGCCGCACAGCCGGTCACCTCGGGTCGGCCGTCGCCGTCCAGGAAGGAGCGAACGGGTGGAGGGGAGAACGGGATGCGGGTGCTGGTGACCGGGGCGAGTGGACGGCTCGGGCGGGTGACGCTGCCCCGACTGCGCGACGAGGGGCACACCGTCCGCGCGGTGAGCCGGCGGCCCCGGAACGACGCCGGAGTGGAGTGGGTGGCGGCCGACCTGGCCACCGGTGCGGGGCTGGCGGCGGCCGTCGACGGGATGGAGGCCGTGCTGCACCTGGCCTCCTCGCCGAACCGGCGCACCCACGAGATCGACGTGCTGGGCACCCGCCGGCTGGTGCTGGCCGCCGGGCACGCCGGGGTGGGCCACCTGGTCTACGTCTCGATCGTCGGCGTCGACCGGGTCCCGCTCGGCTACTACCGGCACAAGCTCGCGGCCGAGCAGGTCGTGGCCGCCGGGCCGGTGCCGTGGAGCGTGCTGCGGGCGACCCAGTTCCCGGAGTTCCTGGAGGAGCTGCTGCGGGGCGCGAGCCGGCTCGGGCCGGTGCTCGGGGACCCGAAGGTGCTCGCCCAGCCGGTCGACCCCGGCGAGGTGGCGGGCCGGCTCGCCGCGATGCTGGCCGCCGGGCCGTCGGGGCGGATCGAGGACTTCGGCGGGCCGGAGGTGCTCCGCTACGACGAGGCGGCCCGCGCCTGGCGGAAGGCCCGGCGGTCACACCGTCCGCTGCTGCCGGTGCGGATCCCGGGGCGGCTCGGCCGGGAGCTGCGTGCCGGCGGCCTCACCACCGCCGCCACCCCGACCGGCACCCGCACCTGGGCCGACCACCTCGCCGACACGTACGGGGGAACCGGCGGGAGATGAAACGTCTTGCGGTTCCGGACCGCCCTACCGTGGCCGCATGCTGGTCTTCCTCACCACCGTGATCCTGTACGTCTTCGGCTTCGTCTTCCTCTACGGCGTGATCCGGCTCGGGGTCCGGCACGGCATCGAGGACGTGGAGACCCACCGCTCCCAGGCCCTGCGGGCCGAGGAGCTGGCGGCCCACCAGGACCGGACGTTCGCCCGCGAGAACGCCTTCCTCACCGGCAGCTGACCCCGTCACCTCGTCCGGCATGCGGACCGGTCGGGACGTCGGCGAGCGGAGCCGTCCGGCGGGTGCGAGGATCGCAGCCGTGATGGGGACGCTGAAGACCGAGCCCGCCCGTACCCGACTGGACCTGCTGGCCGCGCCCGTGGCCGCCGCGATCGAGCGGTGGCCGGACGAGGCTCCGGTGGACGTGGACGACGTGCTGGTCGCCCCGATCGACGCCGAGCTGGCCGACACGGCGGCGTTCTGCGCGGCGTACGAGGTGGGGCTGGACGAGTCGGCCAACTGCGTCGTGGTCGCCGGCAAGCGGGGCGGCGAGACGCGCTACGCGGCCTGCATCGTGCTCGCCACCACCCGGGCCGACGTGAACGGCGTGGTCCGCCGCATGCTCGACGTGCGCAAGGCGAGCTTCGCGCCGATGGCCGAGGCGGTCGAGCTGACCGGGATGGAGTACGGCGGGATCACCCCGATCGGGCTCCCGGAGGACTGGCCGATCCTGGTCGACTCGCGCGTGATCGCCACGCCGCACGTGATCATCGGTTCCGGCGTACGGCACAGCAAGATCGCGTTGCCCGGGCCGGCGCTCGGCGCGCTGCCCGGTGCAACGGTCATGGAGGACCTGGCCCGACCGGCCTAGGTCGTCACCCGCATCGATCTTGTTCCACGTGAAACATCACGCGGACGCCTCGCGCTGCGCCACCTCGTGCAGGGCGGCCAGCAGGGTCTCCGGCTCCTGGGCGCCGGTCACGGCGTACTTCCCGGCCAGCACGAACGTCGGCACGCTGGAGACGCCGAGCTGGTGCGCCTCGCTCAGGTCGGCGGCCACCTCCCGGCGGCCGAGGTTCGACTCCAGGTAGTCCCGGGCCTCGGTCTCGTCCAGGCCCACCTCGGCGGCCAGCTTGACCAGCGCGTCGGTCGACCCGACGTCGATCCCGTCCTGGAAGTGCGCCCGGTAGAGCCTTTCGACCAGCTCGGCGGCGCGGCCCCGCTCGGTGGCGAACCGGACCAGCCGGTGCGCCTCGAAGGTGTTCGCGGCCACGGCGCGGTCGAAGTGCATCTCGATCCCGGCGCCCTCGGCGATCCGGGTGACGTGGGCGGCCATGCCCTCGGCCTTGTCCCGGCCACCGAACTTCGCGCCCAGCGCCTCGATGAGCGGCTTCGGCTCGGTCACCGGCGTCGGGTCCAGCTGGAACGGCCGGAACCGGACTGTCACCTCGCCGTCGTACCGCTCCAGGGCCTGCTCCAGGCGGCGCTTGCCGATCCAGCACCAGGGGCAGACGACGTCGGCGTAGATCTCGATCTCCATGACCAGCGACAACCCGTCGATCAGGAGATCTGTTCCCGGACCTGGCGCTTCAGCCGGGCCAGGATGGCGGTGCCGCCGCGGATGCGCAGTGGGCTGATGGCCTGGGCCAGGCCCATCCGCTGGTAGAGGTCGTCCGGCACGGCCAGCACGTCCTCGGCGCTCGCCCCGGCCAGGCCCTCGGCGAGGATGCCGGCGAACGCCCGGGTGGTCGGCGCCTCCGGCGGGCAGTCGAAGATGGTGCTCACCGTCTTGTCCGGGTTGACCTCGGCGCGCAGGAAGAACGCGGTCTGGCACTCGGGGACCTGCTCCAGGTCGTCCCGGTCCACGCCCTCGGGCAGCGGCGGGATCACGTCGGAGAACTCCAGCAGCATCTCCAGCACCACGTCGCGCGGGGCGGCGGCGAACTCGTCGACGATCTCGGCCAGCTTGCTCGGCATCTCGGACATGACCGCCAGGCTACCGCCGGTGACCCGGCGCCCTCCGGGGTCGGCCGGGAGGGCACCGGGTCGGGCGGATCACACGTTCGGGGCGGCCTCGCTGATGTCGCTCAGCGCGGAGTTCGGGTCGAGCTGCATGGCCAGGTCGCCGAGGGAGACGATGCCGACCAGCTTGCGGTCGCTGTCGCAGACCAGCACCCGCCGGATGTTGCGCTCGCGCATCAGCGCGGCCGCCTCGCCCGCCGTGCAGTGCTGCTCGATCATCACCACCTCGCGGGTGACGATCGAACCGATCGTGGTGCTCCCCGGGTCGGCCCGCTCGGCGACGGCCCGCACCACGATGTCGCGGTCGGTCAGCACGCCGGCCAGGGTGGCTCCGTCGGTGACCACGACATCGCCGATGTCCGACTCCTTCATCACCCTGGCCGCCTCGTCCAGGGGAGTCTCCGCGGGCAGGTAGACCACCTGCTTGGTCATCACGTCACTGACCCGGTACATGAGAGCCTCCGAAACGCCTTGGTCGATCCGTCTGCGGTACCCCGTGGCGCGTCCGCTACACCCCGTCGCGACGCGCCCCACGCGCCTCGTCGAGCAGGCGCTCGACCAGGCCGTCCACTGGCAACTCAATCCGCTCGCCGGAGGCCCGGTCGCGCAGCTCGACGTACCCTTCGGCGAGCCGGCGGCCGACCACGACGGCGCGCGGGATGCCGATCAGCTCGGCGTCGGTGAACTTCACCCCGGCCGAGACGTGGGTGCGGTCGTCGACCAGCACCCGCAGGCCCGCGGCGGACAGCCGGCCGCCGAGGTCCAGCGCCGCGTCGAGCTGCGGCCCCTTCCCGGCCGCCACCACGTGTACGTCGCACGGCGCGACCTCGGCCGGCCAGACCAGCCCCCGGTCGTCGTGGTGCTGCTCGGCCACCGACGCGACCGCTCGCGACACGCCGATGCCGTAGCAGCCCATGGTGGGCCGGACCGGCTTGCCCTCCCGGCCGAGGACGTCGACAGCGAAGGCGTCGGTGTACCGGCGGCCGAGCTGGAAGATGTGCCCCACCTCGATGCCCCGGCGCGTGGTCAGCTCGCCCGTGCCGCAGGCCGGGCAGGGGTCGCCCGGGCGCACCTCGGCGGCCTCGATGGTGCCGTCCGGAACGAAGTCCCGCCCGCACACCACGTCGGTGGCGTGCCGGCCCGGCTCGTTGGCGCCGGTCAGCCAGGTGGTGCCGGTGACCACCCGGGGGTCGACCAGGTAGCGGACGCCGTGCTTGGCCAGGATCTGCGGCCCGATGTAGCCCCGGACCAGTTCCGGGTGCGCCGCCCAGTCGTCGAAGACCGCCACGGTGGCCGGGGCGAGCGCCGCCTCGACCCGCTTCAGGTCCACCTCGCGGTCGCCGGGCAGACCGACGACCAGCAGCTCCGCCTGCCCGGCACCGGGACGGCGGACGGCCAGCACCACGTTCTTCAGCGTGTCGCCGGCATTCCAGTCGGTCCGGCCGGCCAGCGCGCGGGCGTTGGCCAGGTCGACCAGGGACGCGATGGTCGGCGTCTCCGGGGTGTCGTGCACCTCCGTGGCCGGGTGCGCGTCCGGGTCGCCGGCCGCCGGCGCGCGCGTCACCACGGCCTCGGTGTTGGCCGCGTAGTCGCAGGCGGTGCAGCCGACGTAGGTGTCCTCACCGACCGGCGTGGCGGCCAGGAACTCCTCCGACGCCGAGCCGCCCATCGCCCCGGACATCGCGTGCACCACGGTGAAGTCCAGCCCGAGGCGGGTGAAGATCCGTCGGTACGCCTCGCGGTGCCGGTCGTAGGCCGCCTGGAGCCCCGCCTCGTCCAGGTCGAACGAGTAGGCGTCCTTCATGAGGAACTCGCGCCCGCGCAGCAGGCCGGCCCGCGGCCGGGCCTCGTCCCGGAACTTGGTCTGGATCTGGAACAGCGTCACCGGGAAGTCCCGGTAGGAGCTGAACAGGTCCTTCACCAGCAGCGCGGCCATCTCCTCGTGGGTCGGGGCGAGCAGGTGCGCGGCGCCCTTGCGGTCTTCGAGGGTGAAGATGTCGTCGCCGTACTCCGTCCACCGCCCGCTGGTCCGGTAGGGCTCGGCCGGCAGCAGCGCCGGGAAGTGCACCTCCTGGTCGCCGATCGCCGCCATCTCCGCGCGGACGATCTCGGTGACCCGTTCCAGCACCAGCTTGCCCAGCGGCAGCCAGGTGTAGCCGCCCGGCGCGGCGCGGCGGACGTAGCCGGCGCGGAGCAGGAGCCGGTGGCTCGGCACCTCCGCGTCGGCCGGATCCTCGCGCAGGGTCCGGAGCAGCAGGGTCGACATGCGCAGCAGCATTGAGGCAGCGTACGGCGGGCGGGGTCGGCAAGCGATCGTATTGGCCCCCGTCTCGGAGCCGAGCTGCCTGTCGGTGCGGCGCTCGGTGGAACGCCATGGAGGTCATCGGCACGGTTTGACCTCGATAACGTTCCACCGACGCGGGGCCGGTGTCCGGCGTGGAGGGTGCCGACCCGGGGTAGGAGAGCGGAATGGATGAACGGCCCCGGCTGACGATGACGACGACCGTGCTGGACGCGCCCGACGCGCGCGAGCTGGCCGGGTTCTACGAACGGCTGCTCGGGTGGTCACGGGACGAGGACGAGCCGGGCTGGGTCGTCCTGGCCGCGTCCGGAGGCGGCGCCGGGCTGGCATTCCAGACCGAGCCGGCCTACGTACGGCCGGTCTGGCCGGCCGGCCCGGGCGAGCCACAGATGATGGCGCACCTCGACATCAAGGTCGACGACCTCGACGCGGCGTCGGCGTACGCGGTGTCCCTGGGCGCCACCGTGGCGGACTTCCAGCCCCAGGACGACGTCCGGGTGCACCTCGACCCGGCCGGTCACCCGTTCTGCATCTACCTCTGAGCATGGTGGGTGCGTCTGTTGCTGCCCCAGCGACAACAACCGCACCCGGAGACGTTCAGGGGCGATCGACTGGCGGCGAGAAAGTGCCCCGCTTCGGACGCTCTCCCACCTCGACGGGCGGACCACCGACCGGTGGCCCGCCCCTCCCGGCGATCCCGTTCAGCGGAGAACGGTGATCGCCCGGTCCGCCACGACGTGCTTCCAGGGCACGATCACCACGACCCCGTCCCGCTCCATGACCTTGGCCGCCTCGCCCTCGAAGCCGGCCGAGAGCGGCCCCTCCGCCACCACGCTGACCTTGGCGGTGGCCGGGTCGATGCGGACCAGGCGCGGCGGGGACTTCTTCCGGTCGCCGCTCTCCCAGGCGAGTACGCCCTGCTCGTCCTGGCGGATCAGCTGGACCTTGCTGCTGCTGTGGCCGGAGGAGATCCAGCGCTTCTTGCCGGTGGCCAGGTCGATCGCGACGATCTGGTTGGCCGACCGCCCGGTGTCCGGCACCGGCTTGGGAAAGGTCGGGAAGTAGAGGGTGTCGTCGGTGACGAGGCACTCGTAGATCGCCGGACCGTCGATCGCGTTGGACCGGTTCGGCGGCACGTCCCACAGCTCGACGCCGTCGATCGGGTCGGTGAAGGAGGCCACCTCCTTGCCGGTCCGCGGGTCCCGGATCGTGTACGCGTCATGCCCGAGCCCCGGCAGGCCCACCGGCGGCTGCACGCTCAGCACGCCGTCGATGAGCTTCGACTCGGGCAGCCGCTGCCGCCAGCGCACCTTGCCGGTGGCCGGGTCGAGGGCGTCCACCTCGCCGCCGCGCGGGCAGCCGTAGGTGACCACCACCAGCTCGTCGGCGGCCCGCATGTCCTTGAACCCGCAGTCCCGCCCCGGCAGCAGCTTTTCGCCGGTGGTGCGCCAGAGCTGTTTCCCGGTGGCGAGCGACAGCCCGATCAGGGTGTCCTCGGAGCGGACGATCACCTGCTGACCGGCGACCGACAGGTCCGGTGCGGTGAGGGTGTCGCGCCCCTCGATGACCGGCGCGGGGAACTTGGCCTGCCAGGTCACTGTGCCGCTGTTCAGGTCGACTCCGGCGACGGTGTTGCAGGACTTGTCGGAGCCGACCGCGACCGCACCCCGCCCGTCGGTCACCGCCTGGGCGGCGACGCAGACCGAGGTTCCTTCGGGCGCGGGGGCGCCCCAGGCCTGCCCGCCGTCGGAGAGCCGGTAGGCGAGCACGCCGTCCGCCTGCGCCCGTACCACGTTGTCGCCGACCAGCCAGGCGCCGAACATGTCCTCCTGGTCGAACGCAGTGAGCCCGGTCATGTTCTGCCGCTCGGGGAAGTCCAGCACCCAGGCGGTCTTCAGGTCGCCGTCCCCGCCGGAGCTTCCGCCGATCAGCTGGGAGACGCCGTAGGCGGTGCCGGCGCCGACGGCCAGCACGGCCACGATGCCGCCAGCCAGCAGCAGCGCGAGACGTCCGCGCCGCTTGGGCGCCGCCGGGGGGTTACCGCCCGGCCCGGCCCAGCCGCTCGGCGGGTACGCGGCCTGCCCCGCCACCGGGTACGGCTGCCCGGCCACCGGATACGGCGACTGCCCGGCCATCGGGTGCGGTGGCTGCGGCACTCCTGGGTAGGGGACCTGCGGCATGCCCGGATGCGGCACGCTCTGCTGCGGCCACGGCTGCTGCGGCGCGGCGGGCCAGCCGGCGGATGCCCCGGGCTGGTTCGCGGGGACCTGTGGGTTCGTCATCTCGTTCGCTCCGTTCCCGCTCAACGCGCCTGTGCCCGCACGTACGCCGCCCAGCCGGTCTGGAACTGGGCCAGCGGCATGCCGAGCACCTGCCGGCTGGCCTGGTCGGCGGTGGCGCCCTGGTAGCGGGCGGTCACGAACTGGAACAGCTTCTGCTCGCCGTACTTCTCCGCGAGGTGGGTCATGGCCGCGTGCCCGAGCCAGTAGTGGAAGCTGGTCCGCCCCGAGAGGTCCCAGTCGGCGTTGCCCGGCAGCGTGCCCTCCCAGTCGCCGGAGCGGACGATCGACCGTGCCTGCGGGGTGCGGCCGCTGGACCGCAGCGGCTCACCCCGGTGGGCCAGGTACTCGGCGAAGCCCTCCACGATCCAGTTCTCGATGCCGTCGAAGAAGTCCTGCTTGTCGGCGTCCTCCAGGCTGGCGACCAGGGAGTGGCCCACCTCGTGCCGGAAGATCTCCCGGGGCCCCCGGGTGTTGCCGGCGGCGAAGAACGACCGGTCGGCCACGTCGATGACGATCCGGCTGCCGCCGATGTCGATGTCCTGCTTCCGGTCGGCGGAGACCATGCCGATCGAGACGCCGGCCTCGGTGGTCTTCTCCTTGTTGATCCGGTAGAGCGAGCCCAGGTCCTGCTTGCCCTTGACCAGGCTGATGACGAAGCCCTTCGGGATGTCCGCGGTGACCCCGCCGGCCTGCCAGGCGGCGAAGTCGTCGGCCACCGCCGCCTCGGCGGCCGGCGCGTACCGCTTCGCCTCGGCGGCCAGCGCGGCGTCGGTGATGACCAGGGTGTGCGCGGTGCGCTCGACGTGGATGTCGCGCCACTTGTCCCAGGGGCCGGGGTAGTAGACGGTCTTCGAGCTGCCCAGCGCTGCGGGCGCGCCGGTGACCGCGGTGACCTTGAGCGGGGCGCCCTGGCTCTCCCGGACGACCGTCCAGCGGTACCACTCGGCGACCGGGGTGAGGTCGTACCCCTCGAACTGGTGCACGAAGGACACGTCGAGCTGGAAGCTGACCCCGCGGCCGAAGCTGTCGGTGGTCCGCCCCTGCTGCGCGACGGTCCGGTACTGGCCGACCGCCAGCGGCAGCTTGCCCAGGTTGGTGAAGAGCCGGGTCTGGCCGGCGACCAGATCCTTCTTGGCCGGGTCGAAGGGGGCCAGGTAGCCCTTCAGGTCCTTGTCGGCGAGGGCCTTGCTGTGCCGGGCCAGCAGGTCGTCCAGCTCCTGCTGGGCCACGGTCACCCCGTTGGCCGCGGCGGCGGCCGTCGGGGCCGCGTCCTCGCCGCGCTTGCTCAGCCCGACGCCCACGCCGATCGCCGTGCCGGCACAGAGGGTCAGCGCCAGCGCCCCGGCGCCCAGCCCGATCCAGAGGCCGCGCCGCGACTTCGGCGGCGGGGCCGGCGGGTACGGCCCGAAGCCCGGCTGCCCCGGCCCGCTCGGGTACGCCCCGGGCGGCCCGTAGACGGGCGGGGCGGGGAACCCCGGTGGCGGGGCCGGGTACGCCTGGCCCGGCGGGTGCGGCTGACCGTCGGCCGGGAAAACGGCCGGGTGTCCCTGGGTCATGCGTTCCTCGTTCGCGCCGTCGGGAAACGGCCGCAGCGGCGGGCGCCTCACACCCCGGGCCGGATGACGGGCCACATCATCCCCGGTCTGGCGGACGGATTCTGCCCCGGACCCACCAAGCGGGACATTTGTCCCGATGACCTCCGCCACGTCCCGCGCGGGGGTCGGGCGGCGGGCGGCCGGTCGGTGCGAGACTGGCCGACGCAGCTCTGCCGGGTCAGTCAGAGGGAGGCGCAGTGCGCTGGCGCAACTTCGTGGCGGTGGGCGACAGCTTCACCGAGGGTATGGACGACGCGTATCCGGACGGCACCTACCGGGGCTGGGCGGACCTCGTCGCCACCCGGCTCGCCGCCGAGGCCGGTCCCGACTTCGGTTACGCCAACCTAGCCATCCGGGGCCGGCTGTTCCCGAACATCGTGGCCGAGCAGGTGCCGGCCGCCCTGGCCATGAAGCCCGACCTGATCAGCTTCGCGGCGGGCGGCAACGACGTGCTGCGCCGTACCTTCGATCCGGACTCCTTCGTGCCCCGCTTCGACGAGGTGATCGGCCGGCTGCGCGCCGGGGGCGCCGACGTGGTGCTGTTCCGGTTCGCCGACGTGATGGCCCGGCTGCCCGGCCAGCGGCTGGTGGCCCCCCGGGTGACCCTGCTCAACCGGGTGGTCGGCGAGGTCGCCGCGCGGCACGGCGCCATCCTGGTCGACCTGTACGCCGACGACACCTACCTCAACCCGATGCTCTGGAGCACCGACCGGCTGCACCTGTCGGCGGCCGGGCACCGGAGGGTGGCCGGGCAGGTGCTCGCCGCGCTCGGCGTGGCCTGCGACGAGGAGTGGCTCATGGTGCCGCCGCACCCGGCGCCCACCCCCTGGCTGGCCGCCCGGGCCGCCGACCTGCGCTGGGCCGGCCGGCACCTGGCCCCGTGGATCAAGCGCCGGCTGACCGGCCGCTCCTCCGGTGACCTGGTCACGGCCAAGCGGCCGGTGCTCGGGCCGGTCACCCTCGACTGACCGTGCGGACCCTGCACGCCGCGCCCCTGCTGCGGCTCACCCTCGACGACGAGCCCCGGTCGGGTCACGCCGTGCTCGTGGGCGGCGACCGCGTCGAGGCCGTCGGGACGCTGGACGAGCTGGCCGGGGCGTACCCGGGGGTGCGGGTGCGGCGGTGGGCCGGCGCCCTCGGGCCGGCGCTGGTGCACGACGGGCCGCTGCCGCCCGCGCCGACCCCGCGCGAGCGGGTGCACGCGCTGTTCCGGCTCGGGGCCGCCGCGGTGCTCGCCGACCACGTCACCGACCCGGCGTTGCGGTCCGCCGCGGCGCGCAACGAGGTGGCGGTGCTCGCCACCGCCCGGCCGCCCGCGCTGGAGGTCGGCGGCCGGGCCGACCTGGCGGTGTTCGCGGCCGACGGCTCCTGCCTGGCCACGGTGGTGGCCGGACGGCTGGTGCACCGCCGCGCCTGACCGGTGTCGAGCCACCACACGGGATGGCCGGTCGCGGTCCGCTGATCCGGCGTACCTTGGGGATCATGCCTGTGCCGAGCGATCCGAATCCGCACCTCCAGTCGTACGCCGACCCGCAGCGCCTGGTCACCACGGAGTGGCTGGCCGAGCACCTGGGCGACGAAGGCCTCGTGGTGGTCGAGTCCGACGAGGACGTGCTCCTCTACGACACCGGCCACATCCCCGGCGCCGTGAAGGTCGACTGGCACACCGAGCTGAACGACCAGGTGACCCGGGACTACCTCGACGCCGGGAGCTTCGCCGAGCTGTGCGCGGCCAAGGGCATCGGCCGCAACGACACGGTGGTCTTCTACGGCGACAACTTCAACTGGTGGGCCGCGTACGCCCTCTGGGTGTTCGCGCTGTTCGGCCACGCCGACGTCCGGCTGCTCGACGGTGGCCGGATGAAGTGGGTGGCCGAGGGGCGCGAGATGTCGAAGGACACGGTGACCCGGCCGCGCGCCGACTACCCGGTGCCGGAGCGGAACGACGCCCCGATCCGGGCGTTCCGCGACGAGGTGATGGCGCACGTGACCGCCGGCCGGCCGCTGGTCGACGTGCGGTCGCCGGGTGAGTACACCGGCGAGATGCTGCACATGGCGGCCTACCCCCAGGAGGGCGCGCTGCGCGGCGGGCACATCCCCGGCGCGGTGAGCAAGCCGTGGAAGGCCGCCGCGAACGAGGACGGCACCTTCAAGCCGGTGGACGAGCTGCGCGCGATCTACGTCGACCAGCTCGGGCTGAGCCCGTCGGACGACGTGGTGGCCTACTGCCGGATCGGCGAGCGGTCCAGCCACACCTGGTTCGTGCTGCACCACCTGCTCGGGTTCCCGCAGGTCCGCAACTACGACGGCTCGTGGACCGAGTGGGGCAACCTGGTCCGGGCCCCCGTCGTGCAGGGCGAGGAGCCGGGCAGCTTCGCCGGCTAGGCCGGCCGGCCGGTCAGGTAGCGCTGGAGGGTCGGGGCGACCCAGGCGACCACGTCCTCCGGCGCCATCTCCACCACCGGCGGCAGCCGGACGATGTACCGGGTGAAGGCCAGCCCGAGGATCTGGCTGGCCACCAGGCCGGCGCGGCGGCCGGTGGTCGCCGGATCGGTGTCGAAGTCGGCCACGGCCGCGGCGAGCTGGTCGGCGAAGAGCAGGCGCATCCGCTCGGCCGCTCCCGGGTTGGTGCTGGCGGCGCGGAGCAGCGCCGCGAGGGTCTCGTCCCCCTCCCAGCGGCGGAGGAAGTGGCGGACCAGCGTCTCGCCGAGCCGGTCGGGTGGCACGGCGGCCAGGTCCGGCAGGCGCAGGTCGAACTCGGCCGCCGCGGCGAAGAGCCCTTCCTTGCTGCCGTAGTAGCGCATGACCATCGACGGGTCGATGCGGGCGTCGGCGGCGATGGCCCGGATGGTGGCCCGCTCGTAGCCGTCGGCGGCGAAGCGCTCGCGGGCCGCGCGCAGGATGGCCGCCCGGGTGGCGTCCGAGCGGCGGGCGCGGGGTGCCGTGTC
Organism: Micromonospora sp. AMSO31t; assembly: GCF_008868175.1. Lineage (GTDB taxonomy): Bacteria > Actinomycetota > Actinomycetes > Mycobacteriales > Micromonosporaceae > Micromonospora. The sequence continues at coordinate 5,588 of NZ_WBKT01000005.1, read as the reverse complement.
GGTCATGCCCACAACTGTAGGCCAACAAGCGTTGACACCGAAACCGGGACGCGCCTACCGTTGTCAACAAGTGTTGGCAAACAGTTGTGGGCAACCCTGGAGGTGGGCCATGCTGCCCGAGCGCACCGACGTCCTCGTGGTGGGGGCCGGACCGACCGGCCTGGCCGCCGCCGTCACCCTGGCCGGGCACGGGATGACCGCCACCGTGGTGGACCGGCTGCCCACCCCGCCGCTCACCTCGCGGGCGGCCGTGGTGCACGCCGGCACACTCGAAGTGCTGGACCGGATCGGCGTCGCCGCCCCGCTGGCCGCGCGCGGGCTGCCGTCGACCCGGTTCACCGTCCGCGACCGCGACCGGGTGCTGCTCACAGTACCCTTCGACCGCCTGCCGTCCCGCTACCCGTACGCGCTGCTCGTCTCCCAGGCCGAGACCGAGGCGGTGCTCGCCGACCGGCTCACCGCGCTCGGCGGGCGGGTGCTCCGGCCGTACGAACTGACCGGCCTCGACCTCGACGGCGCCGGCGCCACCGCGACCTTCGCGGGCGGCGAGACGGTCCGTGCCCGCTGGGTGGTCGGCGCCGACGGCATGCGCAGCCCGGTCCGCGAGCTGGCCGGCATCGGCTTCGGCGGGCCGGCCGACCCGGGTGAGTCGTTCCTGCTCGCGGACCTGCGGGTGGACAGCGCGCTGCCCCGCGACCAGGTCAACCTCTTCCTGGCCCGGCAGGGTCCCCTGGTCTGGGCGCCGCTGCCCGGTGGGCTGGTCCGGCTGGTCGCGGCGGTGGACGACGCGCCGCGTGAGCCGGAGGCACGGCACTTCCAGGCCCTGCTCGACGAGCGGGGGCCGGCCCGCCGCCCGGACCGGGTCACCGACGTGCTCTGGAGTTCCCGGTTCCGGATCCACCACCGGATCGCGAGCAGCTACCGGTCCGGCCCCGTGCTGCTCGCCGGGGACGCGGCGCACGTGCACAGCCCGGCCGGCGGGCAGGGCATGAACCTCGGCCTCCGCGACGCGGTCGCCCTCGGCGACGCCCTCGCCGCGGTGCTCGCCGGGGGTCCCGACACGCTCCTCGACGAGTACGCCGCCGCCCGCCGCCCGCTCGCCGAGGAGGTGCTCGGCTTCGCCGCCGGGCTCACCCGGCTCACCGCCGTCCCGCCGGCCGCCCGCCCGCTGCGCGACCTGGTGCTCCGGGCGGCCTCCGGGCTGCCCCCGGTCCGGCGGCGGCTCGCCGTGCGCCTGGCCGGGTTCGAGCCGACCGGCCGCTGACCCCGCTCACCCGGTCCCGCGCAGCGTTCCCCACGCGCCGGCGGTGACCAGGGCGAACACGCCAGCCGCCGCAGCGATCACCGGGCCCACCCCGTACGCCTCGCCGGCCAACCCGGCCAGCGCCGCCCCGAGCGGTGCGGCGGCCACGCCGACCACCCGCTGCGCCGCGCCGACCCGCCCGAGCAGTTCCGCCGGCACGTGCCCCTGCCCGTACGCGGACCAGAGGCTGTTCCAGATCGTCGTGCCGGCGGCGAACGCGGCCAGCGCCACGCCCCCGGCCAGCGGGTCGCGGGCCAGGGCGAACCCGGCCAGCGCCACGGTCTGCCCGAGCAGCACCGCGCGCAGCGCGGGCAGGGTGCCGAACCGGACCGCCACCCGCCCGGCGACCAGTGCCCCGAGCAGTCCACCGGCGACCACCCCCGCCGCGAACAGCCCGTACGCCTGCGCCGGCACCCGCAGCGCCCCGAGCGCGTAGAGCACCAGCACCGCCATCACGCCGCTGATCGCCAGGTTCGACCCGGCCGAGGCGAGGGCGATTCCCCACAGCACCCGGTCCCGGCGCACCCACCGCATGCCGGCCCACGCCTCCCGCCACACCCCGGTGCCGCCCGGCCGGGGCGGCGCCGCCGGCAGCGGGCGGAGGGCGACGACGAGGGCGGCCGCGACGGCGAAGGTGAGCGCGTCCACGGCGAAGGGGAGCGCCGCGGCCAGGGCGAAGAGGACGCCGGCCAGCGGGGTGCCGAGGAGCCCGCCGGCCACCGCCGTGCCGGCCTGGAGCCGGCCGTTGGCGGTGGGCAGCGCGGCCGGCGACACCAGCGACGGCAGCAGCGCGAAGGCGGACGCGTCGAAGAGCGTGCCCAGGGTGGCGAGCAGGAACGCCGCGACGGCCAGCGCGACGATCCCGGCCCGGCCGGTGGCGACCAGCCCGGCGAGCGCGGCCACCACCACGGCCCGGGCCCCGTCCACCGCCGCCATCGTGCGGCGCCGGTCCCACCGGTCGGCGTACGCGCCGCCGAGCAGCCCGAACAGCAGCGGCGGGAGCTGCCCGGCCACGGTCACCGCGGCGATGGCCCGGGGGTCGCGGGTGAGCGCGGCGGCCAGCAGGGCCAGGGCGGGCGTACGCAGGGCGTCGCCGAACCGCGACGAGACGGCGGCGGACCAGAGCAGCCGGTAGTCGCGGCCGAGCGTGGTGGCGGTAGCGGTCATGCCGATGGACCCTGCGACCTGAACCGGGTCGAGGGTCAAGCGGCGGGGGTGTGAGGCGACCGACGGGTAACCGAGGCTCCACCAGCTTGGGTGCGCGGTCTAGGCTGGCCCGGTGGCGGTGGAACAGCAGGCGCGGGGCGCGGCGAGCGGCGCGACGGGTGCGGGCCGACGCCGGTCCCGGCGCGACGAGATCCTGGAGATCGCGGTCGGGCTCTTCGCGGCGCGGGGTTACCACGGTGTGTCGATGGACGACATCGGCGCCGCCGCCGGTGTCACCGGCCCGGCGCTCTACCATCATTTCGCCGGCAAGGAGGCCATGCTGGTCGCCGCGCTGATCCCGGTCAGCGAGGGGCTGCTGGCGGGTGGCCGGGAACGGGCCGCCGGGCACCCCGACGATCCGCGCGGCACGCTGGAGTCGCTGATCGACTTCCATGTCGACTTCGCGCTGGCCAACCCGGCGGTGATCGCCCTGCACCTGCACGAGCTGGACCGCCTCCCGGACGAGCCGCGCCGCCGGATCCGCCGGCTCCAGCGGATGTACGTCGAGGAGTGGGTGACCGTGCTGACCGCGCTGCACCCGGGGCTGCCGGACGGCGAGGCGCGGGTGCTCGCGCACGCCGCGTTCGGCCTCATGAACTCCACCCCGTTCCTCGGCGGTGAGGTGGACCGCCGCCGCCGTGCCGAGCTGCTGCGGGGCGCCACGCTGGCCGCGCTGCTCGCCCCGACGGACCCGGCCTGACGCCCGGCACGCCTTAACGCCCGTTAAGCGCGCGCGTCGTCGGCGTGTTAAGAAGGGGCCCCTGCTATGCAAGAGGCGTCAAGAAGGGACCCTTCCTTGTTCGAATCGCTGTTGGTGGCCAACCGGGGCGAGATCGCGCGCCGGATCATCCGCACCGCGAAGAGGCTCGGGATCCGTGCGATCGCGGTGCACTCGGAGGCCGACGCCGGCCTGCCGTTCGTGACCGAGGCCGACCACGCGGTCTGCGTCGGCCCGGCCAATCCCGCGCTCAGCTACCGCAACGTCGAGGCGATCCTCGCCGCCGCGAAGGACACCGGCGCCCAGGCGATCCACCCCGGCTACGGCTTCCTGTCGGAGAACGCGGACTTCGCCCGTACCGTCGAGGCCAGCGGCCTCAGCTGGGTCGGGCCCGGCGCGGACGCGATCACCGCGATGGGCGACAAGATCAATGCCCGGAACCTGATGGCGGCGGCCGGGGTGCCGGTCGCGCCGGGCACCTCCGAGCCGGCGGCCGACCTGGACGCGGCGGTCACCGCCGCCGCGGAGATCGGCTACCCGGTGATGGTCAAGGCCGCGGCCGGTGGCGGCGGCATGGGCATGGGCGTGGCGAGCGACGACGCCGCGCTGCGCACCGAGTACGACAAGGTCCGCTCGTTCGCCGAGCGGATGTTCGGCGACGGCTCGGTGCTGATCGAGCGGTACTTCCCCCGGGTACGCCACGTCGAGGTGCAGATCCTCGGCCTGGCCGACGGCCGGGTGGTGGCCCTCGGCGAGCGCGAGTGCTCGGTGCAGCGGCGCAACCAGAAGCTGGTCGAGGAATCGCCGTCCCCGGCGGTCTCGCCCGAGCTGCGGGAGCGGTTCCTGGCGGCGGCGGTCCGGGCGGGCGAGGCGGTCGACTACCGCAACGCCGGCACCGTGGAGTGCCTGCTCGATCCGGCCACCAACGAGTTCTTCTTCCTGGAGATGAACACGCGGCTGCAGGTCGAGCACCCGGTCACCGAGTACGTCTACGGCGTCGACCTGGTCGAGGAGCAGTTGCGCGTCGCCGCCGGCCTGGCCCCGACCTTCGACCCGGACGCGCTCGCGCCGCGCGGGCACGCCATCGAGCTGCGGATCAACGCCGAGGACCCGAAGCGCTTCCTGCCCGGCCCGGGCGCGATCAGCACCTGGAACGAGCCGGCCGGCGAGGGCGTACGCGTCGACTCCGGCTACGTCGCCGGCAACACGGTGACCCCGTTCTACGACAGCCTGCTGGCCAAGCTGATCGTCAGCGGCGCCACCCGGGACGAGGCGGTCGCGCGGGCGAGGGCCGCGGTGGCCCAGTTCGAGATCGCCGGCCCGAAGAACAACCTCCCCTTCTTCGCCGAGCTGCTGGAGAACCCGGAGTTCCTCTCCGGCGACTACGACACCGGCATCGTCTCCCGCATGCGCTGACGATCGGACCCCCATCGGCACAGGTGGGATGCTGGAGGAACCCAGCATCCCACCGTCACAGTGAGGTGACCCCTTATGGCGGAACTGCCGGATTTCGTCTCCATCCGGGAAGTCGGCCCTCGGGACGGGCTCCAGAACGAGGAGCCGATCCCCACCGACGCCAAGGTGCGGCTGCTCGACGCGCTCTCCGGCACCGGCGTGCGGCGGATCGAGGCCGTCTCCTTCGTGCACCCCAGGGCGATCCCGCAGATGGCCGACGCCGACGAGGTGTGGCAGCGGGCCGCCAAGGCCGACGGGGTGCGCTACTCGGCGCTGGTGCCGAACACCCGGGGCGCGCAGCGCGCCCTGGCCGCCGGCTTCACCGAGATCGAGGTGGTCGTCTCGGCCAGCGACACCCACAACCGGCGCAACGTCAACCGGCACACCGAGGAGTCGCTCGACGACATCGCCGAGCTGATCGACCTGCTGCACGGCGCGGGCGCGACCGCCGAGGTGATCGTGGCGACCAGCTTCGGCTGTCCGTACGAGGGTGACGTCGACCCGAAGCGGGTGGCCGGCATCGTCGACCGGGTCGTCCGGGACGGCGCGGACCGGGTCGCCTTCGGCGACACCACCGGCATGGGTACGCCCCGCCGCGTCCGCGAGCTGGTCACCGCCGTTCGCGACCGCAACGCCCACGTGCCGGTGCTGCTGCACTTCCACAACACCCGGGGCACCGCGCTGGCCAACATGCTCACCGCCATGGAGCTGGGCATCACCGAGTTCGACGCCAGCGTCGGCGGCCTCGGCGGCTGCCCGTACGCCCCCGGCGCCAGCGGCAACCTCGCCACCGAGGAGGCCGTGCACATGCTGCACGACATGGGCATCGACACGGGCATCGACCTGGCCGCCCTCATCGAGGCGGCCGAGCTGGCCGAGGAGTTCGTCGGCAAGAAGCTGCCCTCC
>NZ_WBKT01000004.1 GCF_008868175.1 Micromonospora sp. AMSO31t | reverse complement strand
GGCAGGGGAGGGCGGGCGCCGCCGTGGGGACCGGCGCCCTGGTCCGGTGTCGACACGGCCCGGTCGGTGCCGGCGGCTCGTTCAGGTGTCCGTGGCGAGCTGGGCGGCGAGCAGGGCGGGCGCCTCGGCGAGCGACGGCCCGTACCAGGTGAGGTGCCGGCCGGAGACCAGCGCGGCCGGCACGCCGGGGAACGCCTCCGGCCCGTCGTCGGCGGCGAACCGGTAGGGCTCGTCCGGCAGCACCACGAGCTCCGGTTCCCGGGCGCGCAGCTCGTCGAGGCCGGGCCGGGGGTAGCGCTCCGGGTGGTCGGCGTACCGGTTGGTGACGCCGAGCCGCAGCAGCACGTCACCGGCGAAGGTGTCCCGGCCGAGCACCACCCAGGGGCGCCGCCACACCGGCACCACCGCGGCCCTCCGCGTGGCCGGCGCGGGCGGCGCGGCCCAGGCCCGGCGCGCGGCTCGCAGCCAGTCCGGCTCGGCGGGCACGCCGAGCGCGGCGACCAGCTCGCCGAGCTGGGTCAGCGCCTCCGGCACGGTACGGGGAAAGGTGACCCGCACCGGCACGCCGGCCGCCCGCAGCGCGTCCGCGTCGGCGAGGCGGTTCTCCTCCTCGTTGAGCAGCACCAGGTCCGGCTCGAGCGCGCGCACCCGGTCCAGGTCCGGATACTTGCTCCCGCCCACCCGGGCGACGTCCAGCCCGGCCGGGTGGGTGCACCAGTCGGTGGCGCCCACCAGCACCTCGGGGCGGGTCAGCGCCACCGCCTCGGTCAACGACGGCACCAGCGACACCACCCGCACGACGGCTCCCTCCCTCGCCCCGGCCCATCGTCGCCCATCGACGGTCGTCCGTGCGGGGGCCGGTACCGGGTCAGCCGCTCGTCTCGTCCACCAGCGCCGTCACGTCCAGGTGGGCGGGGCGGCAGCCCACCGTGGCGGCGAACCGGCGTACCGCCGCGTCGACGTGGGCGCGGGCCGCCCCGATCCCGGCGGACGGGGCCAGGCGCACCTCGACCCACACGTCCGGGCCGGTGACCGGGCCGGTGAGGACGACCCGCGCCCGGCGGACGCCCGGCGCCCGCAGCAGATCGCGTTCCAGCGCGCCGGTCAGCACACCGCTCGCCACCCGGGTCCGGCCGGCGCCGTCGCCGCGGTGCGCAAGCGTGCCGCCGAGCCGGTCCGGGACCCGCCGCGCGGCGGCGAGCAGCCGCTGCCCGAGCAGGGCGAGCAGCAGCCCACCCACGGCCACGGCGAGGCCGCTCCACGGCGCGCCGGCCCGCCACCAGCGCACCGGCCCGGCCCCGACCAGCGGCACGCCAGCGCCGGGCAGCCGGCCCGCCCCGACCGCCCACGCCGTGCCGCCCGCCCCCACGAGCAGCAGGGCGAGGACGGTCCACAGCAGCCGGTGGGCGGCGTTGCTCACGGCGTCCGCCGGGCGGGGACGAGCCGGACCTCGATGGGGCCGCGGCGGGGCGCGGTCAGCCGGTCCAGTTCCCGGCGCAGCGCGAACTCGACGTCGGCCCGTGCGGCCGGGTCGCCGGTGGCGGTCACCCGGGGCCGCCAGGCGTCCCCGCGCCGCCGGACGCGGACCCGGGCCCGGCGGACGCTCGGCACCGACCGGACCGCCCGGGCCAGCCGCCGCTCCACCGAGCGGCGGTGCAGGTGCCAGCCGTCGTCGTCGGTGAGCCGCAGCCGGGTCGGCCGCCACCGGCGCAGCTCGGCGCCGAGCACCACGAGGCCGAGGAGGGTGACGGCGGCGGCGACGCCGCGCACCGGCGCGTCCGCCCAGCGGGCCGTGGTCAGCGTGGCCGACCACCCGGACGGCAGGGGACCGGGGCGGCCCAGCGCGGCGAGCAGCCCCGCGACGGCCATCAGCACCCCGCCGCCCAGCAGGGCCACGGCGAGCAGCAGGGTGGCGGCCCGGTTCACCGTGCGCACGGTCCACTCCGCTCGCCCCCGGTGGCGTTCATGTCGCCTCCCGCGGGTCCGCGGCCCGCTGCCGGTCGCGGTCGTCCCGGTCGACGCTCGTCGGCTCGCCGGGCAGGCGCAGGTCGACCACCGTGACGGTGACCGCCTCGACGGTCAGGCCGGTGTGCGCCTCGATCCGGGCCGCCACCCGGCGGCGGACCGCCTCGGCCACCGCGGTCAGCGGCGCGCCGTGCGCGACCACCACGTCCAGGTCGACCCGGACGGCGCCGCCGTCGACGCGCACCGTGGCCACCGGGCCGGTGACGGCCGGGGTGCGGCGCGCCACGTCCTCGGCGAGCGCGGCGGTCCGCTCCTCCGACCAGGTGACCGGCGCGCGCGGGGCGGTGGCGCGCCGGGGCAGGGTGCCGGTCATCGTGAACCCGCCTCAGCGACGCCGGTCGGCGGTGGCCCGGTCGGCGAGCCCGGGCAGGCTGACGTCCCCGTCGCGCACCCGGACCAGCAGCCACCCGACCAGGCCGGCCACGGTCGCGGCGGCGGCCGCCCCGGCGCCGCCCAGCGCCCAGACCCCGACCACCAGGAAGCCGGCCAGGAAGCCGAACTGCCCGCGCGTCATGCCCCACCCCCGCTCCGCCCCGATCCGGACCGGCGGGGCGTACCCGTTTCCGGGCCAGGCATGCGGCGGTCAGCCGGCGGGGACGGGCACGCGCTCCGAGGGCAGCGAGGCCACGGGCACACCCTCGCGCACCGCCCACTCCACCGCGTGCCGCAGGTCGGCGACCGGCAGTGGCCGCCGGGCGGTCACGGTGACCGCCGCGTGCACCGCGTACGCGACGAACGGGTACGAGTGGGCCAAGCCGCCCACCGCCTCGTGCAGCCGGCCCACCACGGCGAGCGCCGCCGCCTCGTCCCGCCCGGGCAGGATCAGCTGGAACTCGTTGTCGGCGAGGCGGACCGCCCGGTCGACCGGGCTCAGCACGCTCGTGACCGCCGCGAGCACGGCCTGGCCCTCCCGGGCCGCCCCGCGGCGGCCGAAGCGTTCCGGCGCGCCGGCCGGCTCGTCCACCCAGAGGCCGACCAGCGCCACCGGCAGGGTGCCCGAGGCGGTCACCCCGTCCATGCCGGTCCACCGGCGCAGCCCCGGCTCGTCGAGCAGGCCGTCGGCCGGCTCGACCGGGCGCGCCCGCTCGCCCCGCCGGGCCAGCAGCCGCAGCGCCGCCTCGGCGCGGGACTCGCCGGGGGCGGCCGGGATGTCCCGGACCCGCGCGACCGCCTGCTCCAGCGCCGTCCGCGCCGGCCCGGGCAGCCGCCCGTCGAGCTGTCCCCACAGCCGGAGCACGTCGTGCAGCGCCTCGTCCCGGCGGAAGCCCCAGCGCCCGTCGAAGAGGCGGCCGGCTTCGAGGGTCTCCGCCGGTGCCACCTCGGCCCGGTCGTACGCCACCAGGCTCGCCCCGAAGCGCGGCGTCAGCGCCACCACGCTCCACTCCCGGGCCAGGTCCTCGGCGTCCTCGAGCAGCACCGGGTACGCCCCGGCGGGCAGGTCCGGCGGGGGCCCGCCGACCATCCCGACCACGGTCACCGCGGCCTGGGCGGCGATCCGCCGGTAGACGGCGCTTTCCCGGGCGAAGTACGGCAGCCGCTGGAACAGGGCGAACACGACCAACGGCCCGTCCTCGGCCTCGGCCAGCGCGGCCCGTTCGATGGCGTGGGAGACGGCGACGAGGCCGCGTTTGGTCAGCCGCTCCGGGGTCCGTCCGCTGTGCACCCGGCCGAGCCTAGAGGCCCGGAACCCGCCGCGCACCGGACGACGGGTCGGTATCGGTGGCCGGCCGGCGGGCGGCCCACTCCGCGCGGGTCAGCGCGTACTCCACCTCGCCGTGCTCGGAGCCGGGGATCGCCTCCGGCCAGTCCTGGTGGAACGTCCGCCGGTACGCCAGCCCCGCCTTCGCCATGACCCGGCGGGACCCGGTGTTGACCGCCATGGTGGTCGCCACCACCCGTTCCACGCCGAGCGCCGTGAAGCCGTGCTCGACCAGGGCCCGCGCGCCCTCGGTGGCGTATCCGGCGCCCCAGGCGGCCCGGCGCAGCCGGTAGCCCAGCTCCACCTCGCGGGGGTCGCCGTCGCGCAGCGGGCGGAACTCGAACCAGCCGAGGAAGTCCCCGTCGGCCCGCCGTTCCGCCGCCCACCAGCCGAGCCCGGGCGGCCGGCGGTACGCGGCCAGCATGGCGGGCAGCACCCGGTCGCGGATCTCGCCGGCCGGGGTGGGCCGGCCGCCGGTGAGGTAGCGCATCACCGCCGGGTCGCCGTCCAGCTCGGTCAGGAGCGGGGCGTCGTCCGGGGTGAACTCGCGCAGCACCAGCCGTCCGGTCGTCAGGAGGATCGCCATCGGGCGATTCCACCGGCCGGGGCCGGACCGGGCAACCGGATTCCGCCGCACCGCCGAGGCGGCCGCCATGATCGACGCCCTAAACTCGGGCATCGACCGAGCGACGGATGGATCTGGCGAGATGACGAGCACCGGCAGCGTGGCCACCTCCTGGCTGCGTCCGATCCCGCCCGGGGTCGCGCCGCAGCTCGTCCGCGCCGGCCACGTGGCGTACCCGGCCCGGCGGCTCGGTGAGCTGGTGCAGGGCCGGCCGCCGGGCGTCACCGGGCACCAGTGGAGCACCGCCGGGCGGGAGGGCCTCGACCAGGTGGTCTGCGCCGCCGACACCGGCCTGCCGCTGTTCGCCGTGCAGTTCGCGCCGGCCGCCCCGGCCGGGTCGCCGGCCCGCCGGGCCGAACGGATGACCAGCGCGGTCTGCGCCGCGGTCGGGCTGCCGCTGCTGCGGGTCGAGTCGCCGACGTTGCGCGCCCCCGAGCATGCCCGCCGCCTCGTCGAGTACGTCATCGACGCACGCGACTACGCCGCCGGCACCGACCCGGACAGCGGCGACGCGGTCGGCTTCCGGGACATCGTCGGCCGGCTTCCCGACGGCCGGCGCGGGCCGGTCAACGACCTCGGGGCGCTGGCCCGGGCCGCCGCCGTCGACGCGTACGTGGAGCGCCGGCTCGCCGACCCGATCGTGCGCGGGCTGCACGTGCGGTGGACGGACGGGCCGGCCGAGGGCTGGGGTTGGATCGAGGTGCGGCCCGGCCGGTGCCTGGTCGAGCGGGTGCACCTGGTTGCCCAGCGCTTCTCCTGCGGTGTGGACCCGGGCCGGCTGGCCGAGGACCTGGCCGCCGTGGCGGTCGGGGAGCGGATGCGTGACCTGGACGCCGCCGATCCGTCCCTGGTGGACCGGGACGAGGTACGCGGGCAGATCCGGCGGCTGGCCGCTCGGCGCGACGAGTTCGTGGGCGGCTTCGCCTTCGACCACCTCTGCGCCGACTGACCCGGCGTCGCGGGGCCGCGTCCGGCCGCCCCGGAAATCTCCGCGAATTCTCCCGATCCCCGGTTGAACCTTCGCCGTCCTCGCTCCGTACCTAAGCGGGAATGGACGCAGATCTTCCCCGCCGCGCCGGACGGCGCGGGGACGGTGCGGAAAGGGCATCGTCGGTCATCGACGTGCGACCGGAACGTCGCGGTGATCCTCACCCCGAAATTCATCGGTCCGCCGGGGTCACCAGTCAACTACCGGATCGAGAAGGAGAGCAATTCGATGCGCAGGTCCACACGGGCGCGCCGGTCATCCGGTAACGCGCGGAGCAAGCGTCTGCTGGCCGTGGTCGGCACGCTCGCGGTCTTCGGCGGAATCGTCGCCGTCACCCAGATCTCGTCCGCCCAGGACCGGCGGACCACCGTCCGCGCCGCCTCGGCGTCCTGCGTGGCCCCGAGCCCGGGTGCCACCGCGCCGGACGGCCGCGGCAGCACCACCCGGACCTGGCAGAACGGCCGCTGGGTGCGCAACCACTGGGGTGACGGGCAGATGTCGTCCGCCGAGTGCCAGCAGACCAAGGGTGGCGGCGCGGGCGCCGGGACGCCCACCGTGGCCTGCCCGGACGTGCGGAGCAAGCTGCCGCAGGTGCCCCAGCAGGCGCGCGCCGAGGTGGACCGCAACCTCGCCCTGCTGGACAGCCAGATCGCCGAGGCCAACCGGCGGCTGGCGGCCGACGGCGCCCGCAACGGCGGCAGCTTCATCAACAACGCCATCCTGCGGCCGCTCGCCGAGAAGCGGACCGCGACGTTGAACCGGATCGCGACCGCCATCGGCCGGGTCGCCCAGCGCCCGCAGGGCCTGGACCAGCTGGCCCAGTGCGCCATCGCCGACAACGCCCAGAACGGCGGCCAGAACGGCGGCGGCCAGAACGGCGGCGGCAACAACGGCGGGCAGACCGGCGCGCCGAGCAGCACGCCGACCGGCGGTAACAACGGTGGGCAGAACGGCGGTAACAACGGTGGCCAGAACGGCGGCAACAACGGCGGCAACAACGGCGGCAACAACGGCCTGAACGTGCTAGCCAAGGACTGCACCGACAGCCAGCTCCAGGCGCACGACGGTTTCCAGAACGGCAACCGCTGCGTGAGCACCGCGTTCGGTGAGGTTGGCTCCGCCGCCAACAACCCCTCGCTGCTCATCACGGAGTTCCCGAACCGGGTCCAGCGCAACCAGCCGTTCACCCTCCAGGTCAGCACCCGGAACCTGATCCGTGACCGGTTCCTCGCCGCCGGCCAGGGTGGCTACTACGTCGAGAGCTCGCTGCTCAACGACCAGGGTCTGGTCCGCGGGCACTTCCACACCGCCTGCCGGATGCTGCAGACCACCCAGGCGGCGCCGTCGAACCCGCAGGACGTTCCGGCGTTCTTCGTGGCGACCGAGGACGGCGGCGGCAGCAACCAGGCCGACCAGGTGACCATCCAGGTCCCCGGTCTGCCCCAGTCGGGCCTCGCGCAGTGCGCGGTCTGGGCCGGTGACGGTTCGCACCGCATCCCGATGATGGAGCGGGCCAACCAGACCCCCGCCATCGACGTGGTGCGGATCCGCGTCAACTGAGCACCCACGGCCGGAGCCGCCCGGGGGGTAAGCCCCGGGCGGCTCCGCCGTTCCGTGCGTGCCCTCCCGGGTGGGTGGCCGGCCTCAGCGGCCGCCGGTCGGCCCGGTCGCCGCGCCGATGTCGAAGCCGCCCAGGTCGGTGCAGTGCACGACCGTGGCGTCGTCCGGTGCCGGCGCGGCGGTGCCGGCCGGGCTGCCGGCCTCGGCCCGTCGCACGCGACGGACGACCTCGGCCGGCCCGCCGTCGGCGAGCAGCCCCAGCACGCCGGCCCAGTCGGTCAGCGCGTACGGGCTCACGAGGCGGCTGGCGCCGTTGCTGAGCAGTGCGACGCCGTCCAGGTCGCGCAGGGGCCGGCTGCCGGTCACGGCCTCTTCCGCCGCGTGCGGGTCGTCCTTGGCGATCCAGTAGCCGCCCGGCTGGTTCCGGCGGGCGCGCAGCGCCTGGGCGCAGGAGGCGCGGATGCGGTCGTACTCCGGTGTGCCCTCGGGAACACCCGCCAGGGGTGTGGAGCAGATGCGCCGGGCCGTGACCTCGCGCTCGTCCGTGACGACCTGCGGGCCGCCGCCGACCCGGTCGAGGACGAGGAAGGAGTCGGCGAGCAGGAGGTGGTCCAGGCGGCCCCGGTGGGCGCGGACGATCGCCACGGTTGCCTGCGGGCTGGCGGGGTTGGTGAGGTCGCAGGTGCCCCGGTGCTCGGCGGCGATCTCGTCGATCGCGGCGGCGAGGATCGCCGCGAGATCCCGGCCGTCGCCGCGCGACAGCCGGCCGAGCAGCGCGCCGCCGAGCCGTTGGGTGTACCAGGCGACACCGTGGGAGCAGATCGACTCCGTCCCCGGGATGCCGGCGCCGTCGAGCAGCACCGCGGCGCCGGGAACGGCGCCGGCGAAGTCCTCGTTCGGCCGGCCGGCCGTGCCGGCGCTGGTCGCCATGCTGACGTGCACCGATGGGCTCCCGGGTCGGGGAGTGTCGGCCCTCGGGAGGGCCGGCGCGGGACGACGTTGGCTGCCGGGACACCCCACCCGGCTGAAAATTGTTAACGCCGGGAAAAGCCGACCGGGGTCGCGCCGATTTCTCAGCGTGACCCCGGGATGCCCGACGGTGAACCGGGAGGGTTCAGCGGTTCTTGTAGGCCTCCACCACCGAGACGGGGATGCGGCCCCGCTCGGAAATCTCGTAGCCGTTCTTGACGGCCCATTCCCGGATGGCGCGGTTCTGCTCGCGGTCCATTCCCGAGGTGCTCGGGCGGGCGCCGGCACGCGTGGCGCGACCGGCCTCCACCGGGCCGCGCCCGATCCGTCGGCCAGCGCTGATGTACGGGTCCAGCGCCTTGCGCAGGACGCCGGCGTTCTCGTCGGAGACGTCGATCGTGTACGCCACGCCGTCCAGGCTGAACTCGACGGTCCGATCGGCCTTTCCGCCGTCGAGGTCGTCGGTCAGAACGGTGATTACTTTCCTTGCCATCGCCATTACTCCCTGTGTCGGGCGGGGTGTGGCTATGAGTTTGACGTATCTCGTGGCAATTTCGCAACAATACCCGTCCTTCGCCATTCGGCGGGTCGGGTTATCCGCGCGCCGTCAAATGCGTCTTCGCGCGCGTGACGGGTCTGCCGGCACGGCGGGAGTGGCGTGGGTCACAAGCCGGAACAAGGGAGACGGTTTGTTACTTGAGCCTGACACGCTCAACTCAACGCGATAGCAGGTGTTCGATGGCAACTCTTCCGGTACTTCCCCTGACCGACGCCGTCCTGCTGCCCGGCATGGTCATCCCGGTGACCCTCGACCCGACCACCCAGGCCGCGGTCGACGCGGCCCGCGCCAGTGGCGACAAGACGCTGCTGGCCGTGCCCCGCCTCGACGGCGAGTACGGCTCGGTCGGCGTGATCGCCACCATCGAGAAGGTGGGTCGGCTGCCCAGCGGCGAACCGGCCGCCGTGGTCCGCGGCCTCGCCCGGGCCCGGATCGGCTCCGGCGTGCCCGGACCGGGCGCCGCCCTCTGGGTCGAGGCGACCACCCTCGACGAACCCGCCCCGGCCGGCCGGGCCCGGGAACTCGCCCGCGAGTACCGCGCGCTGATGACCTCGGTGCTGCAGGAGCGCGGCGCGTGGCAGGTCATCGACGCCATGGAGCGGATGACCGACCTCTCCGAGCTGGCCGACGCGGCCGGCTACGCGCCCTGGCTGACCCTGGCGCAGAAGACCGAGCTGCTCGCCGCCCCGGACGTCACCGCCCGGCTGGAGCTGCTGGTCGGCTGGGTGAAGGACCACCTGGCCGAGCAGGAGGTCACCGAGCGGATCAACAGCGACGTCCGCGAGGGGCTGGAGAAGTCGCAGCGCGAGTTCCTGCTCCGCCAGCAGCTCGCCGCGATCCGCAAGGAACTCGGCGAGGACGAGCCGGACGGCTCCGCGGACTACCGCTCCCGGGTGGAGTCGGCCGACCTGCCGGAGAAGGTGCGCGAGGCGGCCCTGCGCGAGGTCGGCAAGCTGGAGCGGGCCAGTGACGCCTCACCGGAGGCGGGCTGGATCCGGACCTGGCTGGACACCGTCCTCGAGATGCCGTGGAGCACGCGTACCCAGGACAACACCGACCTGGCCGCGGCGCGTGCGGTGCTCGACGCCGACCACGCCGGCCTGGCCGACGTGAAGGACCGCATCCTGGAATACCTGGCGGTGCGCAACCGGCGCGCCGAGCGCAACCTCGGCGTGGTCGGCGGGCGCGGCTCCGGCGCGGTCCTCGCCCTGGCCGGCCCGCCCGGCGTCGGCAAGACCAGCCTCGGTGAGTCCGTCGCGCGGGCGCTCGGCCGCACCTTCGTCCGGGTCTCCCTCGGCGGCGTCCGCGACGAGGCGGAGGTCCGCGGCCACCGGCGCACCTACGTCGGCGCGCTGCCCGGCCGCATCGTCCGCGCGCTGCGCGAGGCCGGCTCGATGAACCCCGTGGTGCTCCTCGACGAGGTCGACAAGCTGGGCGTCGGCTACTCCGGCGACCCGGCCGCGGCCCTGCTCGAGGTGCTCGACCCGGCGCAGAACCACACCTTCCGGGACCACTACCTGGAGGTCGACCTCGACCTGTCCGACGTGCTCTTCCTGGCCACCGCCAACGTGGTGGACAGCATCCCCGGCCCGCTGCTGGACCGGATGGAGCTCGTCACCCTGGACGGCTACACCGAGGACGAGAAGGTGGCCATCGCCCGGGACCACCTGCTGCCCCGGCAGCGGGAGCGGGCCGGGCTGACCGCCGACGAGGTCACCGTGGCCGACGAGGCGCTGGCGCTGATCGCGGGTGAGTACACCCGGGAGGCCGGTGTCCGGCAGCTCGAACGGGCTCTGGCGAAGATCCTGCGCAAGGTCACCGTGGCGCTGGCGTCCGACCCGGCGCCGGTCCGCGTCGACACCGACAACCTCGCCCGCTACCTGGGCCGGCCCAAGTTCACCCCGGAGTCGGCCGAGCGGACGGCGGTGCCCGGCGTGGCCACCGGGCTGGCGGTCACCGGCGCCGGCGGCGACGTGCTCTTCATCGAGGCGACCAGCATGGAGGGCGAGCCGGGGCTGACGCTCACCGGTCAGCTCGGCGACGTCATGAAGGAGTCGGCGCACATCGCGCTGTCCTACCTGCGCTCCAACGGGCGACGCCTCGGCATCGACCCGAACGTCCTCGCCGGGCGGCGGATCCACGTGCACTTCCCGGCGGGCGCGGTGCCCAAGGACGGCCCCAGCGCCGGTATCACCATGGTCACCGCGCTGGCGTCGCTGGTGACCGGCCGGCCGGTGCGCCCCGAGTTCGGGATGACCGGCGAGGTCACCCTCTCCGGCCGGGTGCTGCCCATCGGCGGCGTGAAGCAGAAGCTGCTCGCCGCCCACCGGGCCGGCCTGACCGAGGTGATCATCCCGAAGCGCAACGAGCCGGACCTGGACGACCTGCCCGCCGAGGTCCGCGAGGCGCTGACCGTCCACACCCTCGCCGACGTGGCCGACGTGCTCGCCCTGGCGCTGCGCCCGGCCGACGTCGACGCGGAGAGCCTGGGCGGCCAGCCGCTCGCCGCGGCCTGACCACCCGCCACGCCGAGGCCCCCGGTCCACCCGGACCGGGGGCCTCGGCCGTGCTCACCAGCGGTCCCGGCGCTCCCGCCGCTCGCCGCCGTCGCCGTCCCGGCCGCGGCGCTCCCGGCGGTCACCGTCGAAGCGGCGCTCGCCGCCGCCGTCGCCGTCCCGGTCCCGGCGCACCGTGGCCTTGCGGCCCTTGATGGTGCTGCCCCGCAGCCCCTGGATCACCTCGTCGGCGACCCCGTACGGGACCTCGACCAGCGAGAACCGGTCGGCGATCTCGATCGAACCGATGTCCCGGCCGTTGACCCCGGTCTCCCCGGTGATTGCCCCGACCAGGTCCTGCGGGCGCACCCCGGCGCGCCGGCCCAGGCCGATGAAGACCTGGGTGGTGCCGCCGGAGCGGGGACGTGCACCGCCGCCGCCGCGCCGGTCCCGGGCGTCGAACCCGGGTCGGGGCTCGCGGGACGGGCGGACGGCGACCTGCGGGATCTCCTCCTCCTCGTCGGCCGTGCCGGGCAGGGTGGCCTCGTGGGCCAGCCGCACCGCGGCCAGCGCGACCTCCACGAGGTCGAACTCGTCGGTCAGCGACTCGACGATGGCCCGGAACGGCTCCAGGTCGTCCTCCAGCAGCGACTCCCGCAGCGCCGCCTGGGTCAGCTCCAGCCGCCGGGTCCGCAGGTCGGCCACCGTGGGGATCTTGTCGACCGCGATCCGCTGGCCGGTGACCCGCTCGATGGTCTTGAGCATCCGGTGCTCGCGCGGCTCGGCCAGGGTGATGGCCACGCCCTCCCGGCCGGCCCGGCCCACCCGGCCGATCCGGTGCACGTACGACTCGGGGGCCGACGGGACGTCGTAGTTGACCACGTGGGTGAGCTGCTCCACGTCCAGCCCGCGGGCCGCCACGTCGGTGGCGACCAGCAGGTCGGCGGTGCCCGACCGCAGCCGGCCCATCACCCGGTCGCGCTGCTCCTGGCTCATCCCGCCGTGCAGCGCCTCGGCCCGGTAGCCGCGGCCGTTCATCGTCTCGGTGAGCCGGTCCACCTCCTCGCGGCTGCGGCAGAACACGATGGCCGCGGTGGGCGACTCCACGTCCAGCACCCGGCCCAGGGCGGCCGGCTTGTGCGCCCGCGCGACGATGTACGCGCTCTGCCGCACCCGCGGGGCCTCGCCCGCGACCGGCCGCTCGCGCTCGATCTGGATCCGCACCGGGTCGGTCAGGTGCTGGCGGGCCAGCCCGTCGATCCGGGCCGGCATGGTGGCCGAGAAGAGCACGGTCTGCCGGCCGGCCGGGGCGTGCTCAAGGATCGCCTCGATGTCCTCGGCGAAGCCCATGTCGAGCATCTCGTCGGCCTCGTCGAGCACCACCGTGGTCAGGCCGCCCAGCCGCAGGGTGCCCCGGGCGATGTGGTCCAGCGCCCGGCCCGGCGTCGCCACCACCACGTCCACGCCGGCGTCGAGGGCGCGCAGCTGCCGGCCGATCGGCTGGCCGCCGTAGATCGGCAGCACCCGGGCGCCCAGGTCCTTGCCGTAGCGGTGGAACGCCTCGGAGACCTGCACCGCCAGCTCGCGGGTCGGCACCAGCACCAGCGACACCGGGTCCCCGCCGGGACGGTCGTCGGGCATCCGCTGCAGCAGCGGCAGGGCGAACGCGGCGGTCTTGCCGGTGCCGGTCGCGGCCTGCCCCAGCAGATCCTGGCCGGCGAGCAGCGGCGGGATCGCCTCCCGCTGGATCGGGGTCGGCTCCTCGTAGCCGAGGACGGCGAGCGCGTTCAGCAGCTCGGTGCGCAGCCCGAGGTCCGTGAAGGCGACGGCCTCGTCCTCGGCGGGTTGGGCGGGATCGGTCGGGGTTGGTGCGGAACTCATGGGGCAAGCTTTTCATCACCGCCGCCCGGCCGTCGCGGCGACCGCCGCAAACCGTCGTCCCCGCCACGTCAAGGGTGATCCGGCCGGGTGACGGCCGGCCGGATCACCCGGAAAGGACGGCCAGCAGGGTGGTCGCCCCCACGGCGACGTCCAGCACGGCGCACCACTCCGCGTACCCCCGGGGCACGACGCGGCCGGTGCGGTGGTGCGCCACGTCCCAGGCGGCGTGCCCGAGCCAGCCGAGGCCCACCAGCACGCCGGCCAGGCCGTCCGGCCCGAGCAGGGCGGCCGCCGCCAGGCCGCCCCAGCCGGCCAGCCCGGCGAGCTGCCACGCCACGGTCCGGCGGTCGCCCCACTGCCGCCGCCAGGTGCCGATGAGCAGGTAGCCGGCCGGCAGCACCAGCAGCGTCCACGGGGAGAACACGGTCGGCGCGACCCAGAGGTCCACGGTCATCAGCAGGGCCAGCCCGGTCGGCCACCGGCGCGCCACCGCCGCGGCGACCGGATGGCGGCGGGCCGGCGCCGGATGCGCGTGCCGGTGCCGCAGCGCCACCAGCGCCATCGCCGGCAGCATCAGCAGGTGGCCGCCGAGCATCAGCGCGTCGTCCCCGACCAGCCCGGCCCACCAGGGTGGAAGCAGCAGCAGGAACGGGACGTACATGACGGCCACCATCTCGGCCGTGGCCGCCCATCCGTGGCCCCGGTGCCACATCCAGGCGGCCATGCCCAGGCCCATGTTCGTTGCCATCACCAGCGCGCCGACATCCGCCCGGGCCAGCGCGTCGACGCCGCCCAGCAGCGCCGTGCCGGCCCGCCACAGCGGGCCGAGCAGCAGCATGCCGACCACCATCGCCACGACCATCCCGGCCAGGTGGCCGGCCAGCCGTCGGGCATCCGTCCGCAGGGGTACGCGTACCGTCGTCTCCGTCATGCCCCGAGCCTGCCGGCGCCCCGCGCGCGGAACCATGCGCGTCCGTCACGGGAAAGCCGTGCGTCGTGCACGGGTGCGGCGTGACATTCCGCAGGGGTGAACCGGGCGGCCGGCGGCCCTAGGATCGGCGGACATGACGGTCGACGCGGCGGACCGCCGGCTGCGGCGGGCCCGGCAGCTCACGCTGCTGTCGCTGGCCACGAACGTCGGGACCACCCTGCTGCTGCCGTGCGTCGGGCTGGCCCGGGAGCCGGAGCCGCGGCGGGTGGCGCTCGGCGTGCTCGGGCTCGCCGGCTTCACCGCCGCTCAGGCGGCGGTGCTGCACGCGGCGGTCACCCCGTGGCTCGCCGGGCGGGCCCGGCGCCGCCGGCACGCCGCGCTGGCGGTGGCCGCCCTGCTCAGCCTGCCGCTCGTCGGCCCGGTCGCCGCCGGCGCCTGGCCCACCTGGGCGTGGCTGGGCGCGTCCCTGGTCGGCATGTCCCCGCTGCTGTTCCGGCCGCTGCCCGCCCTGCTGGCGGCGGCGGGGGTGCTCGGCGCCTCCGCGGCCGTGACGCTGGCGACCGGCGGGCCGCTGCCCACCGCCCTCCTCGTGACCGGCGGCGTCGGCGCCGGCGTCGCCGCGGTCACCTGGCTCCAGGTCTGGTTCTGGGACCTGGTCGTCGAGGCCCGGCAGGGGCAGGCCGCCCGGGCCCGGCTCGCCGCCGCCGAGGAGCGGCTGCGCTTCGCCCGCGACGTCCACGACCTGCTGGGCCACGACCTCACCGTGATCGCGCTCAAGGCCGAACTCGCCGAGCGGCTCGCACCCGTCGACGCGGCGCGGGCGGGCCGGGAGGCCGCCGAGGTGCGCCGGCTGGCCGGGTCGGCCCTCACCCGGGTACGCGAGGCCGTGCATGGTTACCGCGCCGTCGACCTGGCCGAACAGCTGGCCGCGGTGGGGGAGGTGCTGCGGTCCAGCGGGGTGCGCTGCACGGTGGTGCCACCGGCCGGCGAGCTGCCCGCGCCGGTCGCCGCCGACCTGGCCGCCGTGCTGCGGGAGGCCGGGACGAACGTGCTGCGGCACAGCCGGGCCGACTGGTGCCGGATCGAACTCACCCGGGAGGACGGCCTCGTGACCATGACCGTACGCAACGACGGCGCCGGCGGCGCCGGCCCGGACGCGCTCAGCGGCGGGCTGCGCGGGCTGGCCGACCGCCTCGCACCGGCCGGGGGCAGCGTCCGGGCGTACGCCGAGGACGGGGTGTTCCACCTGGTGGCGACCGTGCCGGTGGCGTCGTGATCCGGGTGCTGCTGGCCGACGACGAGGAGCTGATCCGCCTCGCCCTCGCGGCCCTGCTCGACCTGGAGCCCGACCTGGAGGTGGTGGCGCACGCCGCCGACGGCCGGGCCGCCCTGGCCGCCGCGCTGGCCCACCGTCCCGACGTCGCCGTGCTGGACCTGGAGATGCCGCCGCCCGGCGGGGTCCAGGTGGCCGCCGAGCTGGCCCGCGTGCTGCCCGGGTGCGCCACGGTGATCCTCACCGGGCACGGCCGGCCCGCCCACCTCCGGCCGGCGCTGACCGCGGGCACCCGCGGGTTCCTCGCCAAGGGCGCGCCCGGGGGTGCGCTGGCCGACGTGATCCGCCGGGTGCATGCCGGCGCCCGGTACGTGGACCCGGCCCTCGCCGCCGACGCGCTGACCCTGCCGGAGTGCCCGCTCACGCCGCGGGAGCTGGAGACGCTGCGCCTCGCCGAGCTGGGCACCCCGGTGGCCGTGATCGCCCGGCGGACCCACCTGGCGGCCGGGACGGTCCGCAACCACCTGGCCGGCGCGCAGCGGCTCGACGGGCACGCCGAGGTCGGTCAGCCAGCTGATCCCGGCCGGGGTGAGCGCCAGGCCGCCGGCGCGGTCGAGCACGCCCCGGGCCAGCAGGGCGTCGTGCACCAGCACGCCGAGCCGGCCGGCCAGGTGGTCGTAGCAGGTCCGGGCGTACGCGAGGGACGCCTGGGCGGACGCGGCGCGCAGCGTGCGGGGCGGGGTCGCCGGGGCGGGCGCCCGGCCGGCCAGGTCCTCGATGAGCTGGGCCACCGACGGGTCGGCGAGGCGGACGTAGCGGTGCCGGCCCTGCCGTTCCTCGGCCAGCAGCCCGCCCCGGACCAGGCGGGTGAGGTGGTCGCTCGCGGTGGACGGGGCCACCCCGGCGGACCGGGCCAGTTCGCCGGCTGTCCAGGCCCGCCCGTCGAGCAGGGCGAGGCAGAAGCCGGCCCGGGTCGGGTCGGCGAGCAGCGCGGCGAGCCCGGCCAGGGTGCGGCCGTCGGTGCGGGTGGTCATGCGGGCAATGCTGGCACGGGAATTGTTCGGTCCCCACCGACGCGTGCGCGTCGCCCTTTACATCGTTGTCTCCAACGTTGTAGAAAGCGGGGGCACCGCAGTGACCTCCGTCTACCTCCAAGGCAGGCCTGATGGGACACCTCCACCGCGGCGGCCGCGTGCTCGCCGCCGCACTCGCTCTGCTGCTGACCACGTCCACGGCCGCGGCGGGCGCCCCCGCCGCCGGGGCCGACCGCTACCGGAACCCGGTCTCGGCGGGCTTCGCCGACACCTTCGCCGACCCGGCCGTCGTCCGTGGCGACGACGGCCTCTGGTACGCCTTCGGCACCTCCGACCCGCTGCGCGAGGGCGAACGCCAGGCGCACCGGGTGCCGATCGCCCGCTCCGCCGACCTGGTCGACTGGACCTACGTGGGCGACGCCTTCACGCCCGACCAGCGGCCGTCCTTCGCCGCACCCGGGGCCGCGTTCTGGGCACCCGACGTGCGCCGGGTCGCCGACCGCTGGGTCATGTACGTGACCGTCACCGACACCACCGTCTCCGGCGACACCTTCGACACCGCGATCGGGGCGGCCACCGCGCCCACCCCGGCCGGGCCGTGGACGTTCTCCGACACGCCCGTGGTCGCCCCGCGGCCGGGCGGGGGCGGCGGCTACCTCTGGACCATCGATCCCAGCCAGTTCACCGATTCCGACGGCCGGTCGTACCTCTACTTCGGCAGCTACTACGGCGGCATCTCGGTCACCGAGCTGTCACCGGACGGGCTGCGCGCGGTCGGCACGCCGAGCCTGGTCGCCGTCGACAACAAGTTCGAGGGCAGCTACGTGCTGCGCCACGACGGCTGGTACTGGCTGTTCGCCTCCACGGCGAACTGCTGCGCCGGCCCGGCCACCGGCTACTCCGTCCAGGTGGGCCGGGCGCGTGACCCGCGCGGGCCGTTCGTGGACCGGGACGGCCAGCGGCTGGACGCCTCCCGGGCCGGTGGCACGCCGGTGCTCACCCAGAACGGCAACCGGTGGATCGGCACCGGGCACAACGCCGTGCTCACCGACCTGTCCGGGCAGGACTGGATCGCGTACCACGCCATCGACCGGGCCGACCCGTACCTGGACGAGCCGTTCGGGATCAACGAGCGGCCGATGCTGCTGGACCGCCTCGACTGGGTGGACGGCTGGCCGACCGTCAACGCCGGCGCCGGCCCCTCCGAGGGAGCCCGGCCCGCGCCGGTCACCACCGGCCGGATCGACGCCCGCTTCGACACCGCCGACCTCGGCGGCTGGCGGGGCGGCGCGGGCCACTGGCGGGTGACCGGCGGCGTGCTGTCCGGCACCGGCACGCTGACCGCCCGGGCCGGGCTCGGCGGCGACGTCCGCGCCGAGGCCGACCTGCGCCTCGCCGGCGCGGACACGGCCGTGCTGCGGCTCGGCCGGGTCGAGGTCAGCGTCGGGGGCGGCCGGCTGACCGCCCGCGAGAGCGGCGGCGCGACCGCGAGCGTGCCGCTGCCCGCCGGGCTCGACCTCACCGGCCGGCACAACCTGGCCGTGGAGGTCCGCGACCGCCAGCTCGTCGCCGAGCTGAGCCCGGCCCGCCTCGGCGACCAGCTCGCCGTGGTGGCGCTGAAGCTCGCCAGGCCGGCGGCCGGCCCGTTCGCGCTGCGCGCCGACGGTGGCACGGCCGAGTTCGACAACGTCAGCGCGGCCGCGCTGTACCGCCCGGTCCGCCAGACCGTCGCCCCGCCCCGCGTCGGTCCGGTGCTGTCCCGGTTCTCCGACGAGTTCTCCGACGGGCTCGACCCGGCCTGGCAGTGGGTCCGGCCCAACCCGGCCGCCACGGTGAGCGGCGGCGCGCTGCGCTGGCCGGTCGAGTCGAGCGACCTGGTGGGCACCGGCAACACGGCCGGCGTGCTGCTGCGCGACGCGCCCGCCGGCGACTACGTCGCGGAGACGAAGGTGACCCTCGACCTGGGTGAGGACGTGGTCCGCAACTACCAGCAGGCCGGCCTCGTGGCGTACGTGGACGACGACCGCTTCGCCCGGCTCGCCCAGGTGGCCATCTGGAACACCCGCCAGGTCGAGTACGGCTACGAGCTGCCCTTCGCCGGCCAGCCGGTGTACGGCGGCAGCATCGTCGGCACCCCGGCCACCACGACGTGGCTGCGGCTGGCCCACCACGTCGACCGGGTCACCGGCGAGCACGAGTTCCGGGCCGGCTCCAGCCGGGACGGCAGGCACTGGACGTGGGGCGCGGTCTGGACCTTCCCGGCCGACACCACGCCCCGGATCGGTCTGGTCGCGCACGGCGGCGCCACCCCGGCGGTGACCGCGGAGTTCGACTACCTGCGGTTCCACCGCTGACCGGTGCGACCGGGGCCGTCCGGCGACGGGCGGCCCCGGTCACGGGTGGCCACCGGTCCCGGCCAGCGCGCTCATCGGGCGGGCATTCCCCGGGGGACGCCGCGGCACCGCGCCGGCGGCTAGCCTGACGGCGTGCGTACGGTCGAACTGCTCTGTTCCCCGGAGCTGGAGGAGGCGGTACGGGCGGCCTGGGATCGGCTCGCCGCCGCCGGCCTGCCCAGCCTGGCCCGCCACCCGCACCCGACGAACCGGCCGCACCTGACCCTTGCCTCGGTCGACGAGTTCCCGTCCGGGGCCGAGGAGCGCCTGGCCGACCTCTGCGACGCCGCGCTGCCCCTGCCGGCCCGCCTCGACCGGGTGGAGGTGCTCGACGGCACCGCCCCGCTGGTCTGGCTGGTCCGCCCCGCCCCGCAACTGGTCGCCCTGCACGGCGCGGTCTGGGACGTGCTCGCCGCGGCCCCCGGGCCGCGCCCGTGGCACACCCCCGGCCGCTGGGTGCCGCACCTGAGCCTGGCGCTGCGGTTCCGGGACGCCGACCGGCGCCGGGCCCGGGCGCTGGCCGGCGGTGAGCGCCCCACCGGGGAGTTCGTCGCGGCGCGCAGCTACGACAGCGAGACCCGGACGACCGTCCCCCTGTCCTGCCTCGAGCAGGAGAGACGGCGCTGACGGTGCGTCGACCGGCGGGCACCGGCCGGCGGTCCTCCCTGGGTCCGCCGGCCGGTGCCGCTGCCGTCACTTCTTCGGCTGGGGGATCTTCACCGAGCTGAACCTGGGTGCGGCGGTGCGGGTGAGCACGCTCGCGTCGGTGACGAAGGGCACGACCGTGCCGTTGAGGGTGCGGCTGACGAAGGCGAGGCGGGTGCCGCCGCTGGCCTGGTAGCTGAAGGCGGTGGGATCGACGCCGTAGAGGCCCTCGCCGCCGTTGAGCGTCCAGGTGCCCCAGGTTTCGGTGCCCTGGCCGGTTTCCCAGGCGTTGTAGATGCTGTTCTCGGTGGTGCGGGTGACGACGAGGATCCGGCCGAGATTGGGGTCGAGGATGGCGGCGGGGTTGCCGGCGGGGGTGATGGTGCCGGTGCCGACGAGGGTCCAGGTGCCGGGCCAGGTGCCGTCGGTGTTCTGGTACTGCTTCTTGATGGTGCCGTCGCTGTGGCGGGCGAAGACCATCGCGCGGCGCCCGGGCATGACCACGACGGCGGGGGTGCCGGCGAAGCCGGTGCCGCCACCGATGCTGGCGAACGGCGCGGTGAGGGCCCGGTTCTGGTAGGTCGCGGTGACGACCGCGCCGGTGCTGTCGATCGCCGTGACGGTCGCGGTCCCGTTGAGCCCGGCGTCGACCACCGGCGTGCCGGTCAGGCCGGTGCCGCCCAGCTTCGTCCAGGGCAGCAGGTCGCCGTCCCTGCCGTTCTGGGGCCGGGCCCACAAGGCGCCGTCGGTGTCCAGGGCGAACACGGCGAGGCTGTCGTCGGAGAGCCGCACCACGGACGGCTCGGACCGCATCCCGCCGGCCAGATTGCCCCAGGCGTTCCAGGTGAGCGCGCCCGGGGCGGTCTGGCTCAGCGGGCGGATGTCGCTGTTCGTCTGGTGTCCGTAGAGGTTGATCCGGCCCTGGTAGTCGGCGATCAGGGCGGGCTTTCCGGTGTGGGCGTCGGCGCCGGACACCGGGGTCCACTGGACCGAGCTGAAGCTGTCCGGGTCCGTCTGGCGGCCGTGCACCAGCCGGCCGATGTTGTCGGTGTAGGCGTACTCGACCGTCCCCAGTGTCGCGCCGGGCGCCGGCGGGGCCTGCATCGCCGACAGCGGGGCGTTCGCCACCGTCGGCGTGGACGGCTTGACCGGGCTGGTCAGTCCGCCCTGGTGGCAGGTGTTCGTGGTGGCGAAGACGTTCGGGAAGTTCCAGCCGCTACCGATCTTCTGGAAGAGCACGGGCCACGTGCCGGTGTCCTCGCGGTATCGGTACTGGTACAGGTCGCCGTTGCTCTGGATGCCGAACACCGAGTCGCCGCCGGCGGAGAACAGCCCCCTGGTGAAGGCGGCCCAACCGCTGCTGCCCACGAGCTTGTCGCGCATCAGCCAGCGCTCGGTCGCCGGGTCGAAGCGGTAGCGGTGCAGGGTGCCGTCGGCGGCCAGCCGGGCGTAGAGCACGCCAGGGCTCGTGGCGACGACCAGGTTGTACTTGTCCCAACCCGTGTCGAGGGCCTTGCCGGAGATCACCCACTTGCGACTGGGCTCGTCGAACCGATACCAGCGCAGGATGCCGTTGCCGTCGATGAGGTAGAAGTCGCCCGCCTCGTCCACTGTGATCTTGTCGCGGAAGGCGCTGGTCGCGTATCCGGTGAAGCTGCTGCTGAGCAGCCAGTTGATTTTGCCGTCGACCTGTTCCCAGGTGGTTCCGGTCCACCGGAAGCGGGTCAGGCCGGCGGAGTTGATGGCGTAGACGCGCCCGTTCGGGCCGCCGAGCATGCGGCCGAACGTCCAGCCACTCTTGCCGATGTCCGTCGCGCCACTCCAGGAGTAGGTGGTGGTCAACGGGTTGGTCAGGGTCCGGTGGTACAGCAGGCCCGAGGTGTTGTTGTTGAAGAAGCTGGCCGGACCGCTGCAGGTGAAACTGTCGGCCGCTTGCGCCGGTGTCTGCGCGAACGGCACCGAGAGGCTCCCGGCCGCAATTCCCAGAGCTGCGCCGAAACCGAGCACGGTGCGCCGGCGGATGCCTCTGGCAGATTGATCCTGATCGTGATCGCCCATTGTTTTACTCTCCCCGATTCTGGGCGCGAACGGGTGCCACGACAATTGACCGTCTGGTCGTGATGGCCGGTTGGCCGCCCGTTCCGCGGTCGGTCCGACGCCGACACGGCGCAATGATGCACCATCCGAACGGTCCCCGCTACCCGCCCTCGTGGACCGGCTGTACCCGCCCTTCAAACCGCCCCAGGTCGCGCTATCTGGACATTTTGCACGGAATCTTCACGCTCCGTGATCGCCGCAGGTCGCGATGAAGGTGCCACCCGCAGAGATAGACGGGTCTTGACACCTGATCGGGGCGCTGCCACTGTACAGCGGCGCATTGATGAGTAGCGACACGCGGGGGTGTGAAGCTGTGGGCGTTCGTCTATCAGGTTTTTGTCCCGATCCGGGACCGTTCCGTCGGTCCGAGTTGCTGCCACCTGATTCCGTGCTCCCCGGGGTGTATTGATCCCCCGGCGGATCCAGCTTTCTTCGCTCCCGATTGCGCCTCATACCTGTTGCGTGACCCGCGCTGATTCTTGAACGCCGGGCCGCGTCCTTTGCCATCACACCCTCGCGCGTCCGCCGATTCCGGCCCGCCTCCCTCCAGGGGTTCCCATGTCGTTCCGCCCGCCCCACCTGTCCGACCTGCGCGCACGCCTGTCCAGGCTGCGGCCGTCGCCGTGGCGACGGGGAGCGTTCCTCCGCTCCACCAGCGCCCGTTCGGCCGTCGCCGCCGCCGTGGCCGGCGTACTGATGCTCAACGTGGGCGGCAGCGGGGTGACGGCCCTGTCCGGCGAGGCCGCACGGGACGTGCGCGCGGCGGCCGGCCGGGCGGCCGGCACCAAGCCGGGCCAGAGTTGGGGCACGGCCGCCGGCCGGTCCCACGTCAAGCCCGGTTCGGTGAACCGCGAGCTGCCCCGGTCGATGCGCAGCCGGTTCCCACTGCACAAGCTCGACCAGAAGCCGCAGGCGGGCCGGAACAAGGCCTCGGTCGGCGCGTCGCCGGCCGTGCACAAGCCGGGGTACGAGCGGAGCACCAGCCGGGAGCGGGCGAACGAGCGCACCGCGCACCAGCGGGTCTACGACAACGCCGACGGCACGCAGACCACCGAGTTCTCGTCCGCCCCGATCAACTACCGCAGGGCCGACGGCAGTTGGGCGCCGATCGACCTCGACCTCGCGCCCGCGGGCGACGGCCCGGGCTGGCGCACGGTGGCGGACTCCGTCGGCCTGCGCCTCGCCGATCGCGGGGCCGCCGGTGAGCTGGCGGCGGTGACCTTCGACGGCGGCGCGGAGCTGGCCTTCGGGCTCGCCGGGGCGGCGGACACGCCGGGCCGGGTGGAGGGCCGGGCCGTGACCTACCCGGAGGTCCTGCCCGAGGTCGATCTGCGGCTGGAGCCGCGCGCGGGTGGCGTCAAGGAGACGTTGGTCCTGCGCTCGGCGAAGGCGCCCACGACGTACGTCTTCCCGCTGCGCCTGCGGGGCCTCACCGCGAAGCTGGTCGACGGCCAGATCGTGCTGACCGACCGTGAGGGACGGCAGCAGGGGGTCATACCGGCCGGCTACATGATCGACTCCGGTGCCGGCACCGCCGGTCCGGCAACCTCCACCGGCGTGCGGTACGACCTGGTCGCCCAGGGGGGCCAGCAGGCCCTGAAGGTCACCCTCGACCGCGCCTGGCTCTCCGACGGGGACCGGACCTACCCGGTCGAGGTCGACCCCACGGTCGGCCCCCCGGTCGATGCCGTTCGGTCGGACAGCAGCATGTACGTGCACGGCAGCGGTTCCACCTCGGGTGGTTCCGAGCTGCTCGTCGGCCGTTCCGGCGGGCAGAACGCGGCCGCGTACCTGAAGTTCGGCGACCTGGTCAGCCGGCTCCAGTACCACACCATCCACGGCGCGGCGCTGTCCGTGGTCAACTTCGACGCGGCCTCCTGCAAGGCCCGGACGGTCACCGTGCATCCGGTGACCGGGTCCTGGTCGGCGGGCAGCGGCTACTCCTACCCGGGCCCGGCCGTCGGCAGCGCCCTGGCGAGCCGCTCGTTCGCCCACGGGTACGTCGGGCTCGGCCAGTCCCAGTCGGCATGCCCGGCCGCGGGCGAGATGTTCGACCTCGGCGTGGCGGGCCGCAACCTGGTGCAGCGCTGGGTCAACGGCACCCAGGCGAACTACGGCCTCTCCCTGCGGGCGTCCACCACCGACAGCACGGCCTGGAAGAAGTTCGCGGGCACCGGCACCGCCAACCCGCCGGCGCTGTACATCACCCACACGCCCTACAACGCCGCGTACTCGATCCCCAAGCCCACGCCCGAGCCGCCCGTCCTGCAGAACCAGGCCGGCAAGGTCAAGGTGACGGTCACCAACCTGGGCGCGGAGGCATGGTCCCCGGCCAACTACTACCTCGCCTACCGGGTCTACAACGCCAGCACGGGCGCGGCCGTCACCCAGCAGCGCGCGGCCAGCCTTCCCGCCACCCTCGCGCGCGGCGCGAAGGTGACGCTCGACGCCACCATCAAGGCCCTGCCTCCGGGCTCCTACTTCGTCGACTTCACCATGGTGCGCAACGGGGGAGTCGTCTTCACCGACCAGCAGGTGCCGCCGGGCCGCATCGTGCTCCAGGTGTTCGACGTGCCTCCGGTGGTCCAGGAGCTCTATCCCGAGAACGGTTACCAGGCCCCCACGCTGACCCCGTTGCTGTGGGCGCGGGCCGTCGACACCGACGCTCCGCCCGGGTCCACCCTGTCGTTCAAGTTCGAGATCTGCGACCGGACGGACTCCGGCACCGCCACGAACTGCACCAACTCCGGCTATCAGGCCAAGCAGTCCTGGGTGGTGCCCGGCGGGCGCCTGGCCTGGAGCAAGAACTACATGTGGCGGGCGTACGTCAAGGACGCCGCCAACGAGGTGATCTCGCCGTACTCGGTGCTGATGGCCTCGGTGCCCCAGCCGGACCTGCTCTCCAAGGTCGGCACCGCCCCCGGCGCGGAGCAGGGCCGGGAGTTCGACGCCCAGACGGGCAACTTCTCCACGGCCGCCGTCGACGCGACGGTGGCGACGGTCGGCCCGGAGCTCAACCTCGGCCGCACGTACAACAGCCTCGACCCGCGGTCGACGGGGGTGTTCGGCGCCGGCTGGTCCAGCCGTTACGACGTGGCCCTCATCCCGGACAACGACGGGTCGGGCAACGTGGTGATCCGCTACCCCGACGGCCAGGAGGTGCGGTTCGGCAGGAACAGCGACGGCACCTACGCGGCGCCGCCCGGCCGGGTCGCCCAGTTGACCGTCGACTCCACCAGCTGGAAGCTGCTCGACCGGGGAGGGACCACCTACCAGTTCGCCCTCACCGGCAAGCTGCAGAAGATCACCGACGTCTCGTCGCGTTCGGTCGTGCTCACCTACGACCCGCTGACCGGCAAGCTCGCCAAGGCCCAGGTCTCCAACAGCCTCACCAACACCGCCGGCCGGGCGCTGCGCTTCACGTGGACCGGCAACCACATCACCACGGTCAGCACGGACGTGGTCAACGGCGCGGCCCTGACCTGGAACTACACCCACACGGGGGACCTGCTCACCAAGGTCTGCGGCCCGGACGGGGTGTGCACCGCCTATGACTACACGCCCGGGTCGCACTACCGGACGGCCGTCCTCGACGCCAAGCCCGACTCGTACTACCACCTGGGGGAGTCGGAGGGCACCGCGGCGGGCAGCGACGTCGCCATCAACCTGGGCAAGGACGCCGCCACCTACCGCAACGTCACGCTCAACCAGCCCGGAGTGGTGGAGGGGACCAGCGGCACCGCGGCGGCGTTCAACGGCACCACCGCCTACCTGGAGCTGCCCAAGGGCCTGGTGAAGAAGAGCCGCGACGCCGCGGTGGAGCTGTGGTTCAAGATCGGCCTGACCCAGACCGGCGGCCCGCTCGTCGGCTACCAGGACAAGGCGGTCGGCACGGCGGCGACCAGCGGCGTTCCGATCCTCTACACCGGCAGCGACGGCAAGCTGCGCGGGCAGTTCGCCACCGGCACCATCGCCCCGATCACCTCCACGACGACCGTCAACGACAACAAGTGGCACCACGTCGTGCTGTCCGCGATGGCCAACACCCAGACGATGTACCTCGACGGCGTCAAGGTCGGTGACCTCACCGGACAGACGATCGACGGCTCGCTGCTCACCTTCAACCAAGTCGGCCTGGCCTCGGCCACCACTCCCGCGTCCTGGCCGGGCTGGGGCGCCACCGCGCAGCGGTACTTCGCCGGCACCATCGACGAGGTCGCCCTCTACTCCCACCCGCTCGGCCCGCCCACCGTGGCCGCGCACTTCCAGTACGCCAAGCCCGCCGCCCAGCAACTGTCCCGGGTCACCCTGCCCAGCGGGCGGGTCGCCACCGAGGTGGAGTACGACACGGCGACCGACCGGGTCAAGGAGTACACCGACGACGACGGCGGCACCTGGAAGGTCGGCGCGCCCACCATCTACGGCAGCGACAAGGACCTGCGCCGCGGTGTCCAGGTGCTCGACCCCGCCAACCGTCCCTACCTGTACGAGTACGACGCCCTCGGCGGCCAGATGCTCCGGTCGGGCAGCCCGCTAGGCCTCGAGACCCGCCCCGAGGACCAGCCGACGCAGCCCAGCCCGACGCCGACTCCCAGCCCGACGCCGACCTGCTCCCAACCGGACCCGAACGACCCGGCGTTCTGCACCATCATCCCGGACGACTCCGACGGCCCCGTCTTCGTCCGGCACACCCTCGACGGCATGGCCATCCGCAGCTTCTCCTACGACGAGAAGGGCATGCAGACCAAGGTCACCAACGAGAACGGTGACTCGGTCGAGATGACCTACGACGCACAGGGCCGGCTGGCCACCCGGAAGAGCTGCCGCACCAGCACCCAGTGCTTCACGAACTACTACACCTACTCGGCGACCATCACGAACTCGCTCGACCCCCGCAAGGATCTCGCGGTCGAGACCCGGGACGGCCGCTCGGCGAGCGCCACCGACACGACGTACCGCACCACCATGTCGTACGCCCCGAACGGCCAGCTCGCCAGCCAGACCAACCCGGACGGCAGCACGGTCGGCCACACCTACACCAACGGCACGGAGTCGGCGGTCGGCGGCGGCACCGTGCCGGCCGGCCTGCTGGCCACCAGCACCGACGCCCGCAGCAAGATCACCCGGTACGCGTACTACAGCAACGGCGACCTGGCCCGGCTGACCGAACCGTCCGGCCTGGTCACCGAGTACACATACGACCCGCTCGGCCGGCGGATCACCGAGAAGGTGATCTCCGACAGCTACCCGGCCGGCGTCACCACCACGATCACCTACGACAAGCACGCGCGGGTCGCCACGGTCACGGGCCCGGTCACCACCGACGCGGTCAACGGCACCCAGCACCAGAGCCGGAGCACCACCCAGTACGACGCCGACGGCAACCCGACCACCGTCACCGTCTCGGACCTGGTGGGCGGGGATCCCGACCGCGTCACCACCACCGAGTACGACGACCAGGGCCGCCCGGCCAGGGTGGTGGACCCCGAGGGCAACGAGACCACCTACGGCTACGACCGCTTCGGCAACAAGACCACCATGACGGACGCCAACGGCAACCGGTACGACTGGGCGTACACCGCTCAGAACAAGGTGGCCGAGGTCCGGCTGCGGGACTGGCGTAGCGACCCGCCGGGTTCGCCCGCCACCGGCACCGGCGACTACCTGGTGCTGCACTCCTACTCGTACGACTTCGCCGGCCGGCTGGCCAGTGACACCGACGCGATGGGTCGGCGGCTGGAGTACCTGTACTACCGCGACGACCTGCTGCAGAAGATCACCCTGAAGGGCTTCCACAACCCGGACGGCACCACCCGGGACTACGTCGTCGAGGCGAACACGTACGACGGGGCGGGCAACCTGACCCGCAAGGTCGGCAGCAACGGCACCCAGACCACCGACTACACGCCGGACCGGGCCGGCAAGGTCATCAGCACGATCGCGGACCCGGCCGGCCTGGCCCGGACCACGACGGTGACCTACGACCCGAACGGCAACGTCACCCGGTCGGTGCGCACCGGCAATCCCTCCAACCTGCCGTGGTTCGTGCCCGTCACCTCGGAGACGGTCGACTACACCTACGACGACGCGGGCAACGTGCTCACCGAGAAGGTGGTCGCGGGCAGCGAGTCCCGGATCACCAGCTACACCTACGACCAGCGCGGCCTGCGGCTGACCGTCACCGATCCGCGCGGCAACGCCGCCGGCGCCGACAAGGCGGCCTACACCACCACCTACCGCTACGACGAGTTGGGCCAGCAGGTCGGCGCGACCGGTCCCGCCGTCGACGCGGAGAGCAACGGTGGCGCCCCGGCGGCCACCAGTCCGACCAGCGCCGTCGGCTACAACAGCTTCGGCGAGCAGGTCGCGGTCCGGGACCCGCGCGGCCTGATCAACCGCTCGGAGTACGACAAGCTGGGCCGGCCGGTGCGCACCGTCGCGCCGACCTACCAGGCGCCCGGGGTGACCCAGCCCGTCACGCCGGAGACCCGCCGGAGCTACGACCCGCTGGGCAACGTCGTCGAGGAGATCGACCCGGCCGGCACCACCCGCTACACCTACGACCAGCTCAACCGTCTGGTCACGCAGGACGAGCCGGCGAAGACGAACGACGACCGCGCGGTCACCAGCTACACGTACACGCGTACCGGCGAGGTCCTCTCCACGACCGGACCGACCGGTGTCCGCACCGAATCGACCTACGACGACCTGGACCGGCAGGTCACCCAGACGCTGGTCGAGCGGAAGCCCAGCACCCGCAACCTGGTCACCCGGATGGCCTACGACGACGCGGGCAACGCCACCTCGGTGGTCTCGCCCACCGGGGCGACCACGGTCAACACCTTCGACGCGGCCGGTGCGGTCACCCGCACCACGAGGCCGACCGGTGAGGCCACCCTCTTCGGCTACGACCACGTCGGGCGGCAGATCCGGGTCTCCGACGGCCTCGGCCGGACCAGCCGGGTGGGTTATGACCTGTTCGGCAACCGGGTCAGCGACGCCGACCTCAAGCCGGACGGCACGGTCCTGCGCACCCAGACCTACGGCTACGACATCGCCGGCAACATGACCTCCGCCACCGACCCGTACGGCACCGTCACCACCCAGGAGTACGACGCGGCGAGCCGGCTGGTCAAGCAGGTCGAGCCGGTGAACGACACCCAGTCGATCACCACGACCTTCGGCTACGACGCGGCCGGCAACCGCACCCGCTACACCGACGGCCGGCGCAACTCCACCATCTACACGTACAACACCCTGGGCCTGCCCGAGTCGGCGATCGAGCCGTCGACGGCGGCCCACCCGGCACTCGCCGACCGCACCTGGACCATCGGGTACGACGCCGACGGCAACGCCGTGCGGCTCAGCGCACCCGGCGGCGTCAGTCGCACCCGGACCTTCGACGCGTCCGGCCGGCTGACCGGGGAGACCGGCTCCGGCGGCGAGACCGGCACCGCGGCCCGGACCCTCGACTACGACCGCGCGGGCCGGCTGACCAGCGTCAGCGCGCCCAGTGGCAACAACACCTTCAGCTACAACGACCGCGGTCAGCTGCTCTCGGCCGCCGGCCCGTCCGGCTCGGCCAGCTTCGGCTACGACGACGACGGGCTGATGACCAGCCGCACCGACGTCACCGGCACGGCCAGCTTCGGCTACCTGAAGGGCCGGCTGGACACGGCGACGGACAGCATCACCGGCCAGCAGCAGAAGTTCGGCTACGACCCGGCCGGCGACCTCAAGA
This sequence comes from Micromonospora sp. AMSO31t, assembly GCF_008868175.1. Lineage (GTDB taxonomy): Bacteria > Actinomycetota > Actinomycetes > Mycobacteriales > Micromonosporaceae > Micromonospora. The sequence continues at coordinate 69,954 of NZ_WBKT01000004.1, read as the reverse complement.
CCATCGACTACGGCGCCGGCCGGGTGCGGACCTTCGGGTACGACGACTACGGCCGGGTCAACAGCGACGTGCTGCGCAACTCCGCCAACCAGACCGTCGCCTCGATCGCCTACGGCTTCGACCTGAACGGTCACGTCACCAGCAAGAACACCAGCGGCACCGCCGGCGCCGGCACCAACGGCTACACCTACGACAAGGCCGGCCGTCTGCTCACCTGGACGTCGTCGGCCGGAACCATCGACTACGCCTGGGACGCCAGCGGCAACCGGATCAAGGCCGGCTCGAAGACCGCCACGTACGACGAGCGCAACCGGCTGGTCTCCGACGGCGACTACACCTACGCGTACACGGCGCGGGGCACGCTGCGCACCCGGACCAGCTCCGGCCTGGCCGAGCAGTTCTCCTTCGACGCCTTCGACCGCCTCACCGCCGCCGAGGACCAGACCTACCAGTACGACGGCCTGGACCGCGTCGTCTCCCGCACCGGGAACACGTTCGTCTACGCCGGCCTGACCGACGACGTGGTGCACGACGGGGCGGAGTACTACGCCCGGGGGCCGGGCAACGACCTGCTCGCCACCGGCATCGGCTCGACGGAGCGGCTGTCGCTGACCGACGCGCACGGCGACGTCGTGGCCGCCATCGACCCGGCCGACACCAAACTCGCCACCCTGAACGACTCGACCGGGTACGACCCGTTCGGCGAGAAGACGGCCAGCTTCGGCAACACCGGCCGCCTCGGCTACCAGGGCGACTGGACCGACCCGGACACCGGCCAGGTCGACATGGGCGCCCGCTGGTACGAGCCCGGCACCGGCACCTTCACCTCCCGGGACAGCGTCACCTACAGCACGGGCGACTCGATCCTGGCCAACCGGTACGCGTACGCCGCCGGTGCCCCGCTGGACTTCGACGACCCGGACGGGCACTGGCCGCGGTGGCTGAAGAAGGCCGCCAACAAGGTCGGCAACGCCGTGTCCAGCTTCGTCAGCAACCCGGTCGGCACGCTGTACTCCGCCTACACCTGGACCCGCGACACCCTCTACACCGGCGCGAGACTGGCGTGGTCCGGCCTCAAGACGGCGGCCCGGATGGTCTCCGACGCCGGCAAGGCCCTGCTCAACAAGGCGGTCAACGGGCTACGGACGCTCAAGAACGCCGTCGTCAACTCGAAGGTCGTTCGTAGCGCGACCGACTGGGCGAAGAAGCAAAAGGCCGCCATCGCCGCACAGGTGCACCAGATGAAAGTCGCGGTGCAGGCCAAGGCGAAGGCGGCCATCGCCCAGGCGGTGAAGTTCACCAGGCTTCCGGTGGTCCAGGCCCTCACCAAACCGCTCATGGCCCTCGGCAAGGTCGTGTCGACCGGCTTCAAGATGCTGCCGGCGATCGTCGCGACCACCACCATGGCGATCAAGGACCCGAAGAAGTTCCAGCAGAAGCTGTGGCAGGACGCCGCCAAGGCGGTCGGGTCGATCACCGAGGGCGTCTCCACCGTGTGGGACAAGGCGACCCAGTTCGTCGAGGACCACAAGGCGGACATCGCCGGCTTCGTCGCAGGAACCGTCGTCGGGCTCGGCTGCGGCGCGGCGATCGGCTGGACCGGTGTCGGCGCGGTCGCCTGCGGGGCCCTCGCGGGCGCCGTCGGCTCGGCGGTCACCGGCTACATGGAAGGCAAGCGCGGTTGGGACCTGGCCGGCACGGCGGCCTTCGGCGCGTTGACCGGCGCCATCGGCGGTGCGCTCGGTTCGATCGGTGGTGCGGCACTGGGGGCCGGAATCCGCGGATTGAGCGGTGGCCTGCGGTCGGCCGGTAGCAAGGCGCTGAGCGCCGGCCTCGGAGAGGCCCGGGCGATCGCGTCCGAATCGCGTGCCCTGGCGGGTGGCGCCCGATCTCTCGGCAACAAGCTGCTGGGGCGGTGCGCGAACAGCTTCACCGGCTCGACGCCGGTCCTCATGGCTGGCGGTGGGGTCAAGCCCATTCGCGACGTCAGGATCGGCGACCGGGTGGTGGCCACCGATCCCACCACCGGCCGCACCGAGGAGCGGGTCGTCACCGGGCTGATCGTCGGCACCGGAGTGAAGAAGCTCGTCCAGATCACCGTGGACGTGGACGGCAAGAACGGTGAACGTACCGCCCAGGTGACGGCTACCGACGGCCATCCGTTCTGGTTGGCCGACCCGAAGCGGTGGACCAACGCCGAGAACCTCCGTCCCGGGTACGTCTTCGAGACTGCCGACCACCGGCCCGCCAGCGTGGTGGAGACCCGGAAGTGGTCGGAATGGCAGACGGCCTACAACCTGACGGTCGACGGCCTCCACACCTTTTATGTGGTAGCCGAGAGCGCCGCCGTTCTGGTCCACAACTGCAACACCAGTGGCGTCTACAGGTCCACTGGCCTTTCCGACTCCGAGTTGGAGGGCGCAGCCATCCAGGTCCGGGACCAGTTCGCGAAGCAGATGAGCAAGCTGTCCCAGCGGCAGCGACCCACCGTCGCGACGGCCGGCTACAACGTCGAGACCGGCGAGTTCGCTGCCGGTGCCTCCTCTACGCAGGGCTGCGCCGAGGTGTGCGTCGTCAATGCCCTGGGTGGCGACGCGAGTAAGGTGAGGTTCACTGCGGCGGTTCTGCTGCGGCCCAACAGGCTGCTGGAGCAGCAGCCTGTGTGCATCTTCTGTGAGGCACGCTTCGGGCGCGGCGCATTTCCCGGAGGGGAAACCGTGTTCGACTCCGATCGGCTGGCTGCCGAATGGCACGCGGGGGGATGGCCAGAGTGAATCAGGAGGTATTCGGCGTGGAGCCGCTACGTCTCGAGATTGCACGACACAACTGGTCCCTTCTGAGGTCGTTCCGTGGAGACGCTTCAACGCTTCCAGCCGCCGTCGAGGCGCTTGTGTGCGCCGGCTCCGATGACAAGGCGCGCGAGGCTTACTGGCGGATCGACAACGTTGCGATGGTCCAGGGGCGACTCTCGGAGAGTGTGGTGCCGTTGACGTCGTGCCTGCTCGCCGGGCTGCCGCTGGCCGGCGAAGCGGCCCGCCCGTACGTCTTCGACCTTCTTGCAGTTATCGCCGGCGGTCATGGCGATCACGTGGATTCCAGTGTCGTCGGTCCTGTTTCCGCGAAAGAATGCGTGCGGCAGATGGCCGAGTGCCTGCCGGTGTTCGTTGACGAACTCTTTCGTCGAGGGAATTCCAGTTGTGTAGATATCCTGCTGATGTGCGCCGTTTTTGATCCACGCCTCCGCAATCGGGTCGAAGCGGTTTTCCGGAGTGCCCTGCAAGAGCCGACGTGTGGACCGATCTCCGATCTCATTGAAAGCTCGCTGGCCGATCTGGATTGACCGCTGGTCGCGTGGCAAAGGCCGCGTAGAAGAGCTTCTCCAGTGGGCCGACCTGGCCCAACAACCCCTCCCGAACGTTGCAAACGAGCATCGAGAAAGAGCGGAGCCACCTCGTTGAGAACTGTATGGAAACGCAACGGCGGCGCCCTGTGCGCTTTGGTAGCGATACTTCTCGCCGTAGCTGCAGTACCCACTCGACCGGCGCACGCCGACGTGTCCGGCAAGAAGGGTGACTACGTACCCGCCGCCGCCGTCCTGTTGGACACCCGTTCGGGCATCGGCGGTTACACCGGCGCGCGCCCCGCCGGCAGCACCGCCTCCGTCCAGGCGCTCGGCGTCGGCGGCGTCCCGGCGACCGGTGTGGACGCCCTCCTGGTCGACGTGACCGCCATCAGTTCGACGGGGAACACCCACCTGACCGTCTACCCCGACCAGACGACGAGGCCCACCGCCTCCTCCCTGAACGCCTCGGTCGGGGAGGTCATCTCCAACTCCGTCGTCGTCAAGGTGGGCACGAACGGCAAGGTGGCCGTCTACAACAACAGCGGCAACACGCACATCAAGCTGGACGTGCAGGGCTACTTCAAGTCCTCCTACGACGGGGTAACCGGCTCGGGCTTCGTGCCGGTCGACCACACCCGGGTGGTGGACACCCGCACGGGGCTGGGCACCACGACCGGCACGATCGCCAGCGGCGGCACCCGGACGGTCACCCTGACCGGTGGTGTCGTGCCGGCCGGTGCCAAGGCCGCGATGGTCGACCTGATCGTCACGGGTGCGACCAACGGCGGCTGGGCGACGCTCGCGCCGGCGAACGAGCCGGCCGCCGCCAGCGGCATCGACTACCTGGTCGGCACGACCTCCATGGGGTTGAGCGTCAAGCTTCCCGCCGACGGGAAGGTGGTCATCAACAACCGGGGCTCCGCGGTGCACGTGGCCATCACCGTGCAGGGGTACTTCACCAGCGGCCCGACCACGGGTGCCGGCCTGCGACCGATCCTGGCCAGCCGGCTGCTCGACACGCGCGCCAACGGCGGCACCGCGGTGCCGGCGAACGGCACGGTGGACGTCGCCGTCGGCGGTACCAACGGGTTGCCCACCCGGGGCATCGCCGGCGCGGTCCTCAATGTCACGGCCGTCAGCCCGGCAACCGGCGGCTTCCTCACCGTGTGGCCACTCGGCGGCACTCAGCCGACCCCGTCGACGGACAACTTCACCGCCGGGCAGATCGCCCGCTCCAGCCTCGTGGTCAGCAAGGTGGGGACCGAGGGCAAGGTGCGTATCAAGAACAACAGCTCCGGCACGGTGCACCTGCTGGTCGAGCTGCAGGCCTGGTTCGCTGACAGGACCGACCCGCTGCCGCTGCAGGCGTACGCGCCGATCGCGGTGTTGCAGGGTGCGCCGGCGGCCGGCGCGCAGGTCGGCACGATCGAATACGCGTACACCGACAACCTGGGTCGGCTGCGGGTCGCCCACCAGGAGAGCCCCGACGTCTTCAGCACCCCCCAGTGGACGGTGATCTCCGACATCGAGGCGATGACCGGGCGGCCGTCGCTCAACCAACTCGGCGACCACGTCCAGGTCACCGCCCAGCACATCAGCAGCAACATCTGGGCGGCGGAGCAGACCGGCGCCAGCGCGCCCACCTGGAAGCCCATGGTGGATCTTGGCGGCTCGATGGCGGCGCCGCCGGTCGCGGTGACCCTCTCCACCGGTGTCAGTGTTGTCTTCGGCGTCGATGCCGACGGGCGGCTCTGGCACTACCGCCAGACCGGAGCGGGCGCCTCGTGGGTGAGCCTGGGTGTCGCCGGGCTCGCCGGGCCGCTCACCGCCGTGCAGGTCGACAACGGATTCCGGCTGGTCGCCACCAGCACCACCGGCACGGTCAAGACCGCGGTGTACGCCAGCGACGGCGGACTCACGCCTTGGACGGACCTGGGCGGCAACGTGACGGGCACCCCGGCGGCGATCGTCTTTCCGGGCCCCTACACGGCGATCTTCGCGCGGGCGGCGGACGGCTCGATCGTGACCAAGCGGCAGAGCCCGGCCGGCGGCTGGCCGACGTCGTGGGCAGCGGTCGGCACGCTGACCAACGCCGCCGGGTCGCCGGCGGCGATCCTCGACCCCATCCTCGGCCGGGCCGCCATCGTGGTCCGGGGCACCGACAGCGAGGTGTACCGGGTGTTCGAGACGGCGCAGGGCTCCCAGGTCTGGGACAACTGGAATCTGGTGCGTGATCCGGGCGACACCGGGACCGCCCGCCTCGCGGCCAGCGACCCGACCATCGCTGCGGTGAAGGGCAGCCAGACCGACTGGATCGTCGTCTACCGCAACCTCAACGACGCGTTCCAGGTCTTCACGGTGGACTCCAACCCGCCCGGCCTGGCTGCGCGCGACCGGTTCACCGCGCACACCGTCCCGGCGCCGACCGACTGAACCGGCGATCGGACCACGGCGCGGCTCCCGTCACCTCCCGGTGGCGGGGGCCGCGCCCTGTGCGCCGGTAGGGGACGGTGGGGGCCGCCGTTTCCTCGACCTCGGCTGGGCCGCCCGAGGCGCCGGCCCGGCGCTCCGCCTCACCCCGCCCGGTGGACCCGGGCGGCGGATTGTTCGGTCCGGGCCGAAAGGTGGCGGACCTACGGTCGAGGAGTGAACTGGCCGATCATCGCCCCCGCCCCCGGTACGCCACCGTACGGTCCGCCGGGCACCCTGGCCTGGCTGCGCGGCGCCGTGAGCCGGTTCAGCGCGCCGGACCGGCATCCCGCCCGGCGCGCCATCGGGGTCGCCGCGCTGGCCGACCTCGACCCGGACGAGCTGCGGGCGGCGGCAGCCCGGTCCACCGCCGCGCTGCTCGGCGCGATGACCGTGCCGGTGACCAGCACCGTGCCGGACACCACCACCGCCGGCGGGCCGTCCGGGGCGGTTGCCCCGGCGCCCCGGGCCGGTGTGGAACCGCCCGCCGTCGGGCCAGGTGACGGCCGCCCGCAGCGGGTCGACGTGATGGCACTGCTCGCGCGGCGCGTACCCCTGGAGGTGCTGGCGGCGCGGCTCGGCCTGGCCGACCCGGCGGCGGCCGTGCCGGCGGTCACCGTGGTGGCCGCCGCCTACCACCCGGGCGCCGAACCGGCGGCGGTGGCGCGCGCCGACCGGGCGGTGGCCACGCTGCTGGCCCTGTCGCCGCCGGCCCCGGCCGAGGTCGTCGCGAACCGCATCGGTCTGCTCGTGCAGGCCGCCGACGCCACGGCCGGGCTGATCGGCGCCGCGGTCCGGCACGGGCTGGGCGCGCCGGCCACGGTCGGCACCGCCGACCTGCTGGCCGAGGTGCTGCGCCTGGACCCGCCGGTGCGCGCCACCCGCCGGGTCGCGACCGCCGCGCGCCGCCTGGGCGGCCGGGAGATCGGCCCGGAGGCCGTGCTGCTGCTCCGCTTCGACTCGGCCAACCGGGACCCGGCCCTCCACCCGGACCCGGACCGGTTCCACCCCGGCCGGCCCGTCGGGCCACTGACCTTCGGTGCCGGTCCCCGGGGCTGCCCGGGCGAACGGCAGGCCCTCGCCCTCGCCGCCGGCGTGGTCGACGTGCTGCGCGACCGGTGCCGCCCCACCGTGCCGGCCGCGCCGACCGGACCCGCCTCCGCCGTGCCGACCGCGCCGACCGGACCCGTCGCGCCCGGCGCCGAGCCCGTGAGCTACGCCCCGCACCCCACCCTGCGTGTCCCGACCAGCCTTGAGGTGATCGTCCGATGATCGACCGCGCCGCCGCCTTCCGCGCCCTGCACCGGCCGGGCCGGCCCCTGCTGCTGCCCAACGCCTGGGATCACGCCTCCGCCGCGGCGCTCGCCGCCCGGGGCCACCCGGCCGTGGGCACCACCAGCCTCGGGGTGGCCGCGGCCGCCGGCCGGCCGGACGGGACGGGGGCCACCCGCGACGAGACCCTCGACCTGGCCCGCCGCCTGCGGGACCTGCCGGCGCTGGTCACCGTGGACATCGAGGACGGTTTCAGCGCCGACCCGGCGGCCGTGGCCGGGTACGCCGCCGAGCTGGCCGCGCTCGGCGTGGTGGGGGTGAACCTGGAGGACGGCCGGCCGGACGGCGCCCTCGCGCCAGCCGAGGAGGTGGCCGCCAAGATCGCGGCGGTCCGGACCGCGGTGCCGGGCCTCTTCGTCAACGCGCGCACCGACGCCTGGTGGCTGGGCGTGCCCGACCCGCTGCCGGCGGCGCTGGACCGGGCGGCGGCGTACCGGGCGGCGGGCGCGGACGGGCTGTTCGCCCCGGGCGCACCGGACGACACCGTCGGGTTGCTGGTGGCCGAGGTGGGGCTGCCGCTCAACGTGCTGCACCGGCCGGGCGGCCCGGACCTGGCCGCGCTGGGCCGGCTCGGGGTGGCCCGGGTGAGCACCGGCTCGCTGCTGTTCCGCGCCGCCCTGGGCGCGGCGCTGCACCTGGCCGACGCGGTTGTTACCGGCCGGGACGCCGGCCTGCCGGCCGCCCCGGATTACGCCTGGGTGCAGGGCCTCTCGGCAGGATGAGCACCTTAGGGGGGAGATAGGAGGATTGTTCGGGGAGCTGCCGATCCTGGTGATTACGGTGTGTCCAGGTTCGACTACGCCGTGTCCTGCCCGGAAAGGGGCCGACCATGCGAGTGCCCAGCCGAAGCCCCGGCCACCAGCCCGGGCCAGCCGTCGCGTCCGCCGCCCCCGCCCGCCGGCTGCCCCCGGCCACCGGGGCGCGCACGAGGCCGGGGCAGCAGCCGGACCTGGCCGCGTACCGGGCCGCGGTCGCGGAACTGCTGGTCGAGGTGGGCGCCCTGGCGGACGCGCCGTCGACCACCGCCCGCCAGGTGCTGCTCGACCAGCGGCTGCGGGAGCCGGCCATCGCCGCCGTCCTCGACGCCACCCCGCAGGGGTTCGTCGGCGCCCGGGAGACCCTCCTGCTGGAGATGGCCCGCTACCAGCCGAACACCCGCAGCTCGGCGCACGACCTCACCGCGCTGGTCCGCATCTACCTGCTCTCCCGCATCGACGTGCTGTGGTGGCGGGACAGCGGGACCTTCCTCACCGACGGTCAGGTCGACACCAGCACCGACCTGGTGGACCTGGAGTGGCTGCGCCGGCGGGGGCTGCTCGCCTTCCGCTACCAGGAGCAGCCCGGCACCGTCCTCGGTCGGGGACTGCGGGCGGTCCAGCGACGGCTCCGGCCGGACGCCACCCCGCGTACCGCCGGGTTGCGGTTCCGCCGGGCGCGGCGTGAGGTGATCGCGCTGCTCAACGACGTGGGCCGGGAGTTCGCCGCGGCGGCCCGGCCGGGCACCCCGGCGCTCTGGGTGACCAGCCTCGCGCGCAGCGCCGAGCACCAGTACCGGCTGCGCCGGCTCGGCTACGCCGCCATGGTGCCCAGCGGCCACTGCCTCGGCTGGGCGGCCGACGTGGAACTGGAGTGGTACGAGCGGTTCGGCGCCCGCGACCTCCTCGCCGAGCTGCTGCTGGCCCGGCAGGAGGCCGGCGAGATCAACGTCGTCGACGAGGGCCAGGCCTGGCACCTCTGCCTCGCGCCCGCCGCCCGCCGCCGGTTCCGGCGCGCCTACGAGGCCGAGATGGGGATCTGAGTCGATGTGCGGGATCGCGCTGAGCATCGGCCCCGAGGCCGACCCGGCCCTCTTCCGGCGGATGCTGGCCGTCCTCGCCCCGCGCGGCGAGGTGACCGAGACCCGGCAGGAGGCCGGCCTGCTCGCCGGCGTACGCCGGTTGCGGGTGGTGGACCGCGAGCGGGCCGTGCAGCCCTGGGTCTCGCCCGACGAGCGGCACGTCCTCTGTTACAACGGCGAGGTCTTCAACCACCACGAGCTGCGGGCCGAGCTGACCCGGCTCGGGCACGAGTTCCGCACCACCGGCGACACCGAGGTGGTGCTCGTCGCCTTTCGGCAGTGGGGCGAGGAGGCGGTCCGCCGGCTGCGCGGCGAGTACGCCTTCGCGGTGGTGGAGCGGGCGACCGGCCGGACCTACGTGGCCCGGGACCCGCTCGGGGTGAAGCCCCTCTACTGGTCCCGCGGCCCCGGCTGCCTGCACCTCGCCTCCGAGCTGAAGGCGCTGGTCGGGCACGGCGCGCCGATCAGCGAGGTGCCGCCGGGGCACCACGGCTGGGCCGAGCCCGACGGGCCGGTCCGGCTGCGCCCGTACGTCGACCTGCTCACCCTCGGCGCCGGGCTGCCGGTGATCGACGACCCGGACGAGGCCGCCCTGCTCGTCCGGGTCGCGCTCACCGACAGCATGCGGGTGCGGCTGGACACCGACCTCACCGTCGGGGTGGTGCTCTCCGGCGGCCTGGACAGCTCGCTGGCCCTGCTGCACGCCACCCAGCTGCACCCGGACTGCGTGGCGGTCACGGTCGGCGCCCCGGGCAGCCCCGACGTGGCGTACGCCCGGCGGCTCGCCGCCGACCTGGGTGTGCCGCACGAGGTCATCGAGCTGCGCCCCCGCGACATCCGGCTGGCCGACGTGCGCGAGGCCATCCGGATCTCCGAGCTGACCGAGTACGGCGACATCATCAACGCCGTGGTCTCGGTGCCGATCTTCCGGCGGCTGCGGGAGCTGGGCGTCAAGGTGGTGCTCACCGGCGACGGCTCGGACGAGCTGTTCGGCGGCTACCCGATGTACCACCAGGTCGGCCCGGAGCGGTCCCGGCGGCTCTTCCTCCACAAGATCCGTAACCTGTGCCGCACCGAGCTGCAGCGGGTGGACCGCGCCAGCATGGGCCACGGCGTGGAGGCCCGGGTGCCCTTCCTCGACCTCAGCGTGGTCGAGCTGGCCATGCGGCTGCCGCTGGACCTCAAGCTGCGCGACGGGCAGGAGAAGTGGATCGTCCGGCGGGCCTTCGCCGACCTGCTGCCCGACTACGTCCGGCGGCGGCCGAAGAACCCCATGTCGTACTCGTCCGGGCTGCACGAGCGGGCCCGGCTCTACAAGCCGCTCTTCGCCCGGCTGCACCGCTCCTTCGGCTACCAGCTGCTCGAACCGGTCCGGCGCGACTTCGACAGCGTGCTCACCCGGTGCGGCAACGACCTGGACCGGGCCATCGCCGACGGGCAGGCCCGCCCCGACTACACCGTGCTGGAGCACGCCCGGGACCTCGTCGGCGCGGCGAAGTGGAACGCCGTGCCGGTGGTCCGGCGCCTGGTCGGCCCGCGCGCCGTGCGGCGCGTCCCGTCCCGTCCGTGACCGCGGCCTCGCGCCCGCGAGGTCCGATGGCCGCCAGCCACCGGGCGCGTCCCGCGCCAGGCTGGACGCATGACGACGACGCGCATCAGGTACGCCATCCAGCCCGTGCCCGCCGAGGCGCTGGCCGACGTGCGGCGGACCGGCCGCGACGCCTCCGGCCAGCCGACCGAGCGGTGCTGCGCCGAGGGCGGCGAGCCGCTGCGCTGCTGCCTCCGCGACGCCGCCGCGGGCGAGGCGCTGCTGCTCTTCGGGTACGCCCCGCCGCTGCCGCCCGGCCCGTACCGCGAGGTGGGGCCGATCTTCGCGCACGCCGCGGAGTGCCCCGGCCCCGCCGACGTGACGGCGTACCCGGCCGACTGGCGGGGGCGACCGCAGGTGCTGCGGGCGTACGACCGGCGGGGCCGGATCGTCGGCGGCCGGCGGCACGACGGGGACGACCCGGAGGCGGTCATCGCGGAGCTGCTGGCCGACCCCACCGTGGACCGCCTGCACAGCCGCAACGTGGTGTACGGCTGCTGGATGTTCACCGTGGTCCGCGGCTGAGCCGGGCGTGACCGGCGGCGGCCGGGGTATCAGCCCGGCATGACCGGACTGGACGCGATCGTGGTGGGGCAGGTGGCGCGGGACCTCGTGCTGCGGGTGGACGAGGTGCCCGGCCCGTCCGGCACGGCCCCGGTGCGGTGCCGGCGGGAACTGCTCGGCGGCAAGGGCGCCAACCAGGCGGTCGGGTTGGCCCAGCTCGGCGTCCGGGTCGGGCTGCTCGGTGTGGTCGGCGAGGACGAGGTCGGTGACCGGTTGCTGGGCCGGGCCCGCAGCGACGGCATCGACGTGGCCCCGGTGCTGCGCCGGGCGGGGACGCCGAGCGCGCTCATCGTGGACGTGGTGGACGCCCGGGCCCGCTGGCGGTACCTGGAGGACATCCCCGAGGCGACCCTGCTCGCCGAGGCGGACGTGACCGGCGCGGCCGAGGTGTTGCGGGCCGCCCGCGCGGTGGTCGTCCAGCTCCAGCAGCCGCTGCCGGCGGCCCTCGCGGCGGTGCGGCACGCCCGCGACGCCGGCCGGCTCGTGGTGCTCGACGGCGCGCCGGCCGACCCGGCCGGCGCGGCGGAACTGCTGTCCCGGGCGGACGTGCTGCGGGCCGACGCGCGGGAGGCCGGCCTGTTGCTCGGCGGCGACCCGCCGAAGGACGCCGAGGCGGGGCTGGGCGCCGGCCGGGAGCTGGCCGCCCGAGGGCCGGCGCTGGTCGCCATCGAGGTGGCGGGGGAGGGGAACGCGTTCGTCTGGCCGGACGGGGAGCTGTTCGTGCCGCTGAGCGAGACGGCCACGGTGGACAGCACCGGGGCCGGCGACGCCTTCGTCGCCGCCGTGACGGCCGGCCTGCTCCGCGAGGATCCGTACCCCCGGATCGCCCGGTACGCGGTCGCGGCGGCCGGCGCGACCGTCGGCCACGCCGGGGGCCGGCCCGCCCTGACCCGGGAGGCGATCGAGGCGCAGCTGGCGCGCATCCCCGACCGCTGACGTCCCCCATGGACAACCGTCGCCGCCTCTTCTAGCGTCGCGGGCATGCGGAGGACCCTGCTCGCTACCGGGCTCGCCCTGCTCCTCGTGACCACCGGCTGCGCCGAGGGCCGCCCGGCCGCCGCGCCGGCCGGGACCGGCACGCCGAGCGCTTCCCGGCAGGACGCCGGCCAGGTCGAGCGGACCCTGGCCAGCCTGCGCCGGGTCGACGACCTGCCGCTGTACGAGATGACGTACGCCGGCGACTACGATCCCACCGTCGGCATCGCGGGCACCCCGCAGGCGAGCCCGTTCGGCTGCTCCCTCTTCGCCGCGGGCGGCGACCGGAGCCGGCCGCTGTTCGCCCGCAATTTCGACTGGGACGCGAACCCGGCGCTGGTCCTGCGCACCGACCCGCCGGACGGCTACGCCTCGATCTCCCTGGTGGACATCTCCTACCTGGGGGTCACGGCCGACCCGGCCGGCGACCGCCGGCTGCTGAACGCCCCGCTGCTGCCCTTCGACGGGATGAACGAGCGGGGCCTGGCCGTCGGGCTGGCCGCCGACGACGGCGCGACCGCCGAGCCGGTGCCCGGCCGGCCCACCGTCGGCTCGGTGCGCGTCCTGCGCCTGGTGCTGGACTCGGCCGCCACGGTGGATGAGGCGATCGCCGTGTTCGGGCGTTACAACCTGGACTTCGACGGCGGCCCGCCGCTGCACTACCTGATCGCCGACGCCACCGGGGCGTCCGCCGTGATCGAGTTCGTGGACGGCCGGATGCGGGCCGAGAAGGGCCGGGGCGCCTGGCAGGCGCTGACCAACGTGCCGGCCGTCGGGGTGGCCGACCGGGAGCTGCGCACCGACCACCGCTACGGGGTGCTGGCCGAGGCACTGGACCGGGCCGGCGGCACGGTCGACGCCCCGGCGGCGCTGCGCCTGCTCGACTCCGTCCGGCAGCCGCACACCCGCTGGTCGGTGACCTACGGGCTGCGCACCGGCGAGGTGCGGCTGGTCACCGCGGGCGGCGGCGAGCGCGGCTACCGGCTGCCGATGAGCTGAGCCGGGCCCGGCCCCACGACGGGGGCCGGACCCGGCCGACGGATCACGAGCTCAGGGTCACCAGCTCAGGTAGCCCGTCTGGGTCTGCACGTTCAGCTCGGGCACCCGGAACAGCTGCGCCAGCCAGGTACGCGGGTCGCGCAGCTCCAGCACGTCCAGGCCCTTCTGGATGTCGCTGGAGTAGATGTGGCCGTTGTACCAGTAGGCCGACCAGGAGCCACCGGTGCGGAGCTGACCGGCGTCCAGCGGACCCCGCTCCCAGAAGGCGATCTCCTTGGGCTGCCGGGAGTCGGTGAAGTCCCAGACCGAGATGCCGCCCTGGTACCAGGCCTGGACCATGATGTCCCGGCCGGGCACCGGCACCAGCGAGCCGTTGTGCGCCACGCAGTTCTCGGTGTCGGCGTTGGCCCGGGGGATCTTGTAGTAGCTGCGGAACGCCAGCCGGCGGTTGTCGCCGCGACCGGTGATGTCGTAGATGGCGTCCGCGCCGCGCTCGGGCCCGGTGGCCACGTTGCAGGTCGCGGCGCCACCGCCGCCCAGCTCGTCGGTGAACACGACCTTGGTGCCGGAGTTGTTGAAGGTCGCCGAGTGCCAGAAGGCGAAGTTCTCGGTGTCGCGGACCCGCTCGATCACCCGCGGCGCCTCCCGGTTGGCGATGTCGAGCAGGATGCCGTCGCCCATGCACGCGCCGGCCGCGATGTCCTTCGCCGCGTACGCCGTGATGTCGTGGCAACCGGTGGTGGCCGACTTCTCACCCGGGATGCCCGGGTAGCCGCCATCCGGGAACAGGTTCGGGGTGGCCACCACGGCCGCGTCGGTCGGCGACCGCAGCGGCACCTTCACGATGGAGATCGAGTCGTGCGGCGGCTGGCAGTCCGGGAACTCGGCCCGCGGGCTGTACGACGAGACGTACAGGTAGACGGTCCTGCGGTCCTTGCCCGGCACCAGGGTGTGGGTGTGCGAGCCGCAGGCGGTCTCCACCGACTTGACGTAGCGAGGGCTGCGCTTGTCCCTGATGTCGAAGATCTTGATGCCCTCCCACGACCCCGCCTCGGAGGCGGGTTGGGCGACGCTGCTGCAGGAGTCGTCGCTGCGGGACGAGTCGGTGGACAGGAACAGCAGGTCACCGTGGACGGAGACGTCGTTCTGGGAGCCCGGGCAGAGCACCTGGGACACGATGGTGGGCGCGCTCGGCCGGGAGATGTCGTAGACGACGAAGCCGTCGTAGTTGCCGACGAACGCGTACCGGCCCTGGAACGCGATGTCGGTGCCGAACGCCGCGGAGGTGTCGAACGGCGCCTGCTTCGGCAGGTTGGCGACCTGGCGCAGGTTGGGGCTGCTGGAGATCTCGTCGACCCCGGGGACGGCGTTGTCCACGGTGGCCGGTGCGGCCTGCGCCCGGGGGACCTCCTGGGCGCTGCTGGGCGGGGCGGCGACGACGCCGGCGACGAGCAGGCCGGCGGCGGCGAGGCTGACGATCCGGGTTCGGGACGTGCGGATGCTGATCATCGGCGGCACCCTCCGAAAGGGGATGATGATTTTCCACACCTTACCGGTCGATGACATTCATCAATGTGATGCCAGTCACATTCAAGCAGGATTGTCTATGGATAGGATCGCTCTCACCTCGACCGGAGGGAGTTTCGTATGACCGGCCGGCAGGGACGTGTCTGGCTCGCCGTCACAGCGCTGGCGGTGCTCCTGGTCGTGGCCGGCGTGGCGCTGGCGTGGCCGGGGGACGACCGCCCCGCGGCCGCTCCGTCCGCCACCACCACTGCCGCCACCGCTGCCGCCCCACCGGTCGACGCGCCACCCGTCGTCGTGCCCGGCCGGCCGGGGGCGTCGGCGGCCACCCGTGCCGCCCAGGAGGTCCGCGACGCCGCACCGCCCCGCTACAACGGCCTCGACGTCTGGTACGTCCGGATGATGATCCCGCACCACCAGCAGGCGCTGGAGATGGCGACCCTCGCCCCCGACCGGGCGGCCGACCCCCGGGTACGCGCCGTCGCCGACCGCATCCGGGCCGCCCAGGGGCCCGAGATCGGGGTGCTGCGCGGCTGGCTCGGCACCCGCGGGCTGCCCGCCGAGGTCCCCGGTCACGACCACGGCACGATGCGCGGGATGCAGTCCGCCGAGGCCATCCGGCAGCTCGCCGCCACCCGGGGCGCGGCCTTCGACCGCCTCTTCGTGCGGATGATGACCGCACACCACGAGGGCGCGGTCGTCATGTCCACCGACCTGCTCAAGGTCGGCGCGGACCAGACCCTCCAGGAGTTCGCCAACGCCGTCGCCGTCGAGCAGTCCGCCGAGATCACCCGCCTCCGCGAGCTGATCGGCGCCTGACTCCTCCGATCTGGGAGACTTGCCGTTCGCACCGAACGCCAACTGTCCAAGATCCGTGACCGCTCATCCGCCGCAGGGTCCGTCGTGGTCGGTCCGCAGCCGGCAGCGGGTGTGGTCGGGCAGCCGGGCGTCACACCAGATCCGGGTACGCACGAACTGGCGATCCTCCTCGCTGAGTGTGGTCTCGCCGAAGTCGACGGCGGTGACGTGGCCCAGCGACTCGCGCAGCGCGACGGCCAGCGCGGTCGCCTCGGTGAGCCGGGTGAGCACGGTGGGCAGGTGGATGATCCATCGCGGCTCGGAGGCCGCGCCGGTGGAGTCCATGGCTCTCCCTGGGAGTGACGGAGGGCGGCGCCGAGGCGGGCGGGGGCGGCCGGCGCGATCGCGCGCCCGAGCCGGCCGGAGCCCGGCACCCGCCCCGGGCCCGTCTCTGGTGCCGGGGCTGTGGTCGGAGCAGCGGGCCGCCGGACGCCGCTCCGAGAGGTGACGCCGCAGTGCCTAGCTGGGAGCCTCCTCGCTCAGGAACTCTACCGACAATACTGGTAAAGTCAACGTTGCTCTTGAAGTCCTCCCCGGCGGCGTGATCAGATGGGCGTGCCTAGCTGGGAGTACTTCGCATGCCCGCACCACGGAAGTTCGAGCCGCACTACCGGCGGATCATCGCCGACATCAGGCAACGCATCGCCTCCGGCGAGTGGCCGCCGGGCCACAAGCTGCCGTCGACCAAGGCGCTGGCCGACCTGTACGAGGTCGGCAGCCCGTCCACCGTTCGGCAGGCGATCACGATCCTGATCGAAACCGGCGAACTGTACGGACACCAGGGCCTGGGGGTCTTCGTAGCCGATCCGTCCGCGTGACTGGCTGAGCATCGACGTGCGCGTCAACCCGTACCCTGGGTGACCGTGGAGCGCATCGTCTTCGGCCGCCCGCTGCGCAGCGTCGCGTTCGACGTCGCCGTCTCCGGGCTGGTGGCCCTCTTCGCCGTACTGGGGATCTTCGTCGAGAACGGCGGGGTCGCGGCCACGGCCGTCGGCCTGGTGATGGCGCTGGTCCTGCTGTTCCGGCGGACCCACCCGTCGGCGGTGGCGGCCGGGGTGGCCGTGCTCGCGCTGCTCCAGGTGGTCCTGGGCTGGGGCCCGCTGGCCTACGACATCGGCGTGCTCATCGCCCTCTACAGCGTGGTCAAGTACGCCGACCGGCTGCGCGACGGCGTCCTGGCCGGGATCGGCGCGGCCATCGGTGTGCTCCTCGCCGCCGCCCAGATGCCCGGGGCGGCGCCCTGGTGGGCCGGCGCGCTCTACTACGGGCTGGTCACCGGCGCGGTGTGGCTCGTCGGGCTGAACGTGCGGACCCGCCGGCTCTACGTGGTGAGCCTGGAGGAGCGGGCCACCACGCTGGAACGCGAGCGGGAGGCCGAGGCGCGGGCGGCGGTCGCCGAGGAGCGCACCCGGATCGCCCGCGAGCTGCACGACGTCGTCGCGCACAGCATGGCCGTGATGATCGTGCAGGCCGACGGGGTGCGGTTCACCATCGACCGCGACCCCGAAACGGCGCGGGAGGCGGCGAAGGTGGTGGCGGACACCGGCCGGCAGGCGCTGGAGGAGATGCGGCGCCTCGTGGGCGTACTCCGGGAACCGAGCCGGCCGGAGCCGGCGGCCGCCCCCGACGCCGCTCTCGACGCGGAGCCGGCGCACCGGCGGCCGGCCCTCGTCGAGCTGCCCGACCTGCTGGACCGCTTCCGCGCCGCCGGCCTGCGGATCACCGACACCGCCACCGGCACGCCGGTCGCCCTGCCGCCCGGCCTGGAGCTGACCGTCTACCGGGTGGTGCAGGAGAGCCTCACCAACGCGCTCAAGCACGCCGGCGTCGGCGCGGCGGTCGAGCTGCGCCTCGACTGGTCCGCGGACGCCGTCGTGGTCCGGGCGGTCGACGACGGGCGCGGCCGTCCGGTGGTGCGGCCGGCGCCGTCCGGCGGGCACGGGCTGGTCGGCATGCGCGAGCGGGTCGGGGTGTACGACGGCAGCCTCGCCGCCGGCCCCACGTTGGGCGGGGGGTGGCGGGTCGAGGCGCGGCTGCCGCTACCGTCGGCGTCGGGCACCGAGGAAGGGAAGGCGGCGGCATGACTGTCCGGGTGGTGATCGTCGACGACCAGGCGCTGGTGCGCGCCGGGTTCCGGATGGTGCTCGACTCCCAGCCCGACCTCGCGGTGGTCGGCGAGGCCATCGACGGCGCGGACGCGCTGCGGGTGCTGGACCGGGTCGAGGCCGACGTCGTGGTGATGGACCTGCGGATGCCGACCATGGACGGCGTGGAGGCGACGAAGCGGATCTGCGCCCGGCCGGCCGAGCGCCGCCCCCGGGTGCTGGTGCTCACCACCTTCGACACCGAGGCCGACGCGTTCGCCGCGCTGCGCGCCGGCGCCAGCGGCTTTCTGCTCAAGAACGTGCCGCCGGAGGATCTGCTCGCGGCCATCCGGGTGGTCGCCGAGGGCGACTCGGTGGTGGCCCCGTCGATCACCCGGCGGCTGCTCGACCGGTTCGCCGGGCAGCTCGGACCGGCACCCACCGAGGATCCGCGGCTGGCCCAGCTCACCGAGCGGGAGCGGGAGGTGCTGCTGCTCGTCGCGCAGGGGCTCTCCAACGCGGAGATCGCCGCCCGGGTGCACGTGGCCGAGGCGACCGTGAAGACCCACGTCGGCCGGATCCTGGCCAAGCTCCAGCTCCGCGACCGGGTCCAGGCCGTCGTGCTGGCCTACGAGAGCGGGCTGGTCACCCCGGGCGGCTGACCCCGTGTACGACCTGGGTCGTACGGGTCGACCCGGTCGGGGGCGACCACCGGCGTACCGAGGTCGAGCGCGCAGGTGGAGATCATCGGCGGGGTGCCGCCCATAGCGTCGGAAGGGTCTTCAGGACCCGGCCCGACAGGAGCACCACGTTGTCCGCAACCACCACCACCGGCGTCGCCGTCACCGCCCGTGAGCTGCGCAAGGAGTACGGCACCGGGCTGTACCGGGTCGTCGCCCTCGACGGCGTCGACCTCGACCTGGCCGCCGCCCGGTTCACCGCCGTCATGGGACCGTCCGGCTCCGGCAAGTCCACCCTGCTGCACTGCCTCGCCGGCCTGGACCGGCCGTCCGCCGGCAGCGTGCGCATCGGCGACGCCGACCTCGCCCGACTGGACGACCGCCGGTTGACCCGGCTGCGCCGGGACCGGATCGGTTTCGTCTTCCAGAAGTTCAACCTGCTGCCCACCCTCACCGCCGAGGAGAACATCGTGCTGCCGCTGGCCATCGCCGGCCGGCGGCCCGACCCGGAGTGGCTCCGCCAGGTGGTGACCGCGGTGGGCCTCGCCGACCGTCTCCGGCACCGGCCCGCCGAGCTCTCCGGCGGCCAGCAGCAGCGGGTCGCCGTGGCCCGGGCCCTGGTCACCCAACCCTGGGTGATCTTCGCGGACGAACCCACCGGCAACCTGGACTCGCGTTCCGGCGCGGAGGTGCTGCGGCTGCTCCGCGAGGCGGTGGACACCCTCGGCCAGACCGTGGTCATGGTGACCCACGACCCGAAGGCCGCCGCCCACGCCGACCGGGTGGTCTTCCTCGCCGACGGCCGGCTGGTCGACGAGCTGCACGCCCCGACCGCCGGCCAGGTCCTCGACGCGCTCACCCGGCTCGAGGCCGGCGCGACGCCGGTGGGGCGGTGACCGGCATGCTGCGCCTCACCCTGCGCCAGATCCGCGCCGACGGGCTGCGCCTGCTGCTCTCCTCGCTGGCGATCGTCCTGGGCGTCGCCTTCGTGGCCGGCACCCTGATGCTCACCGACGGCATGCGCGCCGGGGCGTACGAGCGGGCCGGCGCCTTCGACCGGCACACCGACCTGGCCGCGTACGCCGGCAAGGCCCCGCTGCCCCCGTCCCTGGTCGACCGGGTGCGCGCGGTCGACGGGGTGGCCGCCGCCGAGGGGGAGCTGACCGGCACCGCCGGTGTGGTGGGCGCCGACGGGCGGCCGGTGCTCGGCTACGCCGTGCTCGCCGCGATCCCCACCGACCCGGCCCTCCAGTCGTACGACGTCGTTGCAGGGCGGCTGCCGCAGCGGGCCGGCGAGCTGGTGCTCGACGAGGAGACCGTCGCCGACCAGCACTTCGCCCTCGGCAGCCCGGTGCGGGTCGGCGGGAACGGCGGGCCGGCCCGCCCGTACACCCTGGTCGGCACCGTCGACGTGGCCGGCAGCTCGCGCGACGTGGGCGGCCCCTTCATCGGCCTGGCCGGCCC
Organism: Micromonospora sp. AMSO31t; assembly: GCF_008868175.1. GTDB lineage: Bacteria > Actinomycetota > Actinomycetes > Mycobacteriales > Micromonosporaceae > Micromonospora. The sequence goes on along the minus strand of NZ_WBKT01000004.1, from coordinate 50,237 downwards.
GGACGCCCTCGCGGTGGGTGGGGAGCGCGGCTACGGCCGGATCATGGTGGCCGCGCGGCCCGGCGTGGACCGGACGGTGCTCGCCGACCGGGTCCGCGCGGCGGTCGGGCCGGCGGTCGCGGTCCGGGACCGCGCGGCGATCCTCGACGAGGCCGTCGCGGACGCGGTCCGCGACCGGCGGCAGTTCGAGCTGTTCCTGGGCACCTTCGCCGCGGTGGCGGTGGTGGTGGCCGGCTTCGTGATCGCCAACACCTTCGCCATCGTGCTCGCCCAGCGGTCGCGGCGGACCGCGCTGCTGCGGCTCGTCGGCGCCAGCCGGGGGCAGGTCTACCGGGCGGCCCTCGGCGAGGCGGCGCTCACGGGGCTGCTCGCCTCGGCCGCCGGGGTGCTGGCCGGGGTGGGCCTGGCCGCGGGCCTCGGCGTGCTGCTGTCCACCCTCGACGCGCCGGTCGCCAGCGCGGTCAGCGTCACCGCCCGGACGGTGCTGCTCTCCCTCGGCCTCGGGACGCTGCTGACCGTGGTGGCCGCCGCCGTGCCGGCCTGGCAGGGCACCCGGGTCGCGCCGGTGGCCGCGCTGACCGACGCCGCCGTGCAGCCCGCCGGGCGGGCCGGCCGGGTCCGGCTCGTGGCCGGAGCGCTGGTCCTCGCCGCCGGGGTGGCCGCCCTGGTCGGCGCCGGGGCCCTCGGCCAGGTGCCGCTGGTCGCCGCCGGTGGGGTGCTGGCCTTCCTGGGCATCGTGCTGTTCGGCCCGGTGCTGGTGCCGGCCCTGGTCCGGGTGCTGGGTCTACCGGCCCGCCGGCTGCTCGGCGTCCCGGCAGCGCTGGCCGTGGCGAACGCCGTGCGCAACCCGCGCCGGGTGGCGGCCACTGCCACCGCCATGGTCATCGGCATCGGCCTGGTCTCCGCGTTCGTGGTCGGCGCGGGCAGCGCGAAGGCGGGCATCGAGCGTGCCGTGGACGCGCAGATCGGGGTGGACTTCGTGGTCACCGGGATCGGCGGGGGCCTGCCGGCGCCGCTGGCCGGTGAGTTGGCCGCCCGGCCGGAGCTGGGCGTGGTGCACGAGCAGCGCAGCCGGGTGGTCGACGGGATCGAGGTGCGGGCCGCCCACCCGGCGCTGGTCCGCCGGACGCTGTCCGCCGTGGACGCCGGGGACCCGGCCGCCCTCGGTCCGGGCGCGGTGCTGGTGCACCGTGAGCTGGCCGCGGCCCGCGGCTGGTCGGTCGGCAGCACCGTCCCGCTCGCCGGCCGCTCGTTCCGGGTGGCCGCCGTGGTGGCCGACGACACCCCGGCGCTCGCCGGCAGCGCGGTGCCCGCCGGGCACGTGGTGGACGTCGCCGACGCCGACTTCGCCCGCCTCTTCCCGGCCGAGCGTGGCTACCTCGCCGAGGTGGACCCCGCCGACGGGGTTTCCACGGACGCCGCCCGGGCCGCCGTCGAGTCGGTGCTCACCCGCTATCCGACGGTCAACCTGCTCGACCAGGCGGCCTACAAGAAGATGCTCACCGGCACGGTGGACCTGGTGCTCGGCTTCGTCACCGCGCTGCTCGGCCTGGCCGTGGTGATCGCGCTTGTCGGCGTGGCCAACACGCTCACCCTCTCGGTGGTGGAGCGGACCCGGGAGAACGCGGTGCTGCGCGCCGTGGGCCTGACCCGCGGCGGGATGCGGGCCGTGCTCGCCGTCGAGGCGGTGCTCACCGCGCTGGTCGGCACGCTGCTCGGCGTCGCCCTGGGCACCGGGGTGGCCGCCGGCGGGATGGCCGTGCTGGCCCGCATCGGCGGGGACTTCACCCTGGTGCTGCCCTGGGGGCGGCTCGGCCTGATCGTCGCGGTGGCGGTGGTCGCCGCGCTGGCCGCCTCGATCCTGCCGGCCCGGCGGGCGCTGTCCCGTCCGGTGGTGGCGGCCCTCGGCGCGGAGTAGGGAAACGCGTGCTGGTCGGCCACTGCACGGAGTGGCCGACCAGCACGGATCTTCGGACTATTCGGTCTCGCCCGCCGGCGGCTCCGGCGGAGTGCTCTCCGTGGTCGGCGGGGGATCCGGCGGAGTGCTGGCCGTGGTGGGTGGCGGATTCGCCGGTGTGGTGGGCGAGGTCTGGGGATCCGTCGTCGCGGACGACGACGGGCTGCCGGAGGGCGCCGGCTGCCCCGACAGGCTCGACGAGGGGCTGGGCGTGGCCGTGACCGAACCGGACGGCCGGCCGGTCGGGCCCACCGGGCGGTAGCTGTGGCCGTCGTCCGTTGACGGTCCCTCGGTGACCGCGGCGTCCGCGACCGAGTTGCTCGGGGCAACCGCGGGCGCGGTCGTGTCGATCCGGGTGGCCGGCGCGTCGGCGTTCTTCGCCGCGCCCAGTGCCGCGCCCAGCGCGGTCAGCGCCACCAGCACCACGGCCGCAGCGCCGACCAGCGTGCCCCGCCGCCCCGGCCGGCGGGCCGGCGCCACGAGGGCACCCGGCGCGGTGGCCGTCAGGTCGTCTCGGGTGCGGCTCGATCCCGTCGCACCGCGCAGCGTCACCGGCACCATGGCGGTGGGCGACTCGGACCCGGCCGCGCGGGCCGCCTCGGCCATCGCGGCGGCGGTGGGGAAGCGGTCCGCCGGGTCCTTGGCCAGGGCCCGGGCCACCAGGTCCCGGACCGGCGGCGGGATCTCCGCCGGCAGCTCCGGCGGCTCGTCGTCGAGGTGCCGGACGGCCACCTGCAGCGGGTTGTCACCGGTGAACGGCGGGCTGCCGGTGAGGCAGCAGTAGGCCACCGCGCCGAGCGCGTAGACGTCGGTGGCGCCGGAGACCGGCCGCCCGGCGGCCTGCTCGGGAGCCATGTAGAGGGCGGTGCCGGGCACCGCGTTGGTGCTGGTGATGCTGGTGACGTTGGTCGACCGGGCCACCCCGAAGTCGACCAGCACCACGGTCCCGTCGTCCTGCACGAGCAGGTTGCTCGGCTTCACGTCACGGTGGACGATGCCCCGGGCGTGCGCGCCGTGCAGGGCCTGGGCCACCTGCGCCACGATCGACATGGTCTCGCCGACCCCGAGCTGCCCGGCCGCTTCGATCCGCCGGGAGAGCGGCTCGCCCGCGACGAACTCCATGACCAGGTAGTCGGCCCGGCTGCCGTCGGGCAGCTCGTCCTCGCCGCAGTCGAAGACCTGGACCACGCCCGGATGGCGCAGCGACGCCATGATCCGCGCCTCGGAGCGGAAGCGGGCGATGAAGTCGGGGTCGGAGACCAGCGCGGGCAGCAGGACCTTCACCGCGACCGGCCGGCCGAGCACCAGGTCCGTGGCACGCCAGACGTCGCCCATGCCGCCGGTGGCGACACGGTCATCAAGGCGGTACCGACCGCTGAGTACGACGTCGGAAGTCAACACGTCAATACCGTACCCAGAGGGGCCGCGGAGTATTTCCCGCGATCTCTCCCGTCACGACCGGCGGGCGGCCGGAGGCGCCTGGGCCGAACGGTCAACCGCCCCCGCACCGATCGGCTGACGGTGACGAATCGGGCACGATCGGGCAGTAAAATGTGCCCGGAGGTTCGTCTGTCCGGCTCCGACCTGGTGTTTCGTCCCGGTTCGCCGGCCGCGCAGCGCAACGCGGACGGATTTCGTTACGCCGACCCGCCGTGGCGGGCCGTAGAGAATTCTCACTCTTTCTCCGGCGGGCGGCACCTTGTCGAACCCGCCGGCCGCTCCTACCGTTGGCCCGGCTCCCGGCCGCCCCATGACGCCGGTACGGTATGTCCGCCGACGGCCGTCCTTACACGGCGGTGTCCATACGCGCGCCCGCACCCTTTCCGGTGCTGGTGCCGATCAGGTCAGCGGGGGACTGATGGTGCGGGTGGAGGTCCGGTTGTCCGTCCGGGCGGGCGTCGGGCACGCCGGCACCGGTGGGCGCCGGTGCGGGGAGTCGGCAGGGCGGGAACGGCGGATCCATGACCGGTGAGCTGAGCGAGGCGGTCGCCGCCGCGCAGGGGGGCGACGAGGAGGCGTTCCGCTTCCTCTACCGCAGCCTGCAGCCCGGCCTGCTGCGCTACCTCACCGCCCTGGTCGGCGGCGACGCCGAGGACGTGGCCTCGGAGACGTGGCTGCAGATCTCCCGCGACCTGCCCAGCTTCACCGGTGGCGAGTTCCGCGCCTGGACCGTCACCATCGCCCGCAACCGGGCCATGGACCACCTGCGCCGGCAGCGCCGGCGGCCCGCCCTGCCGGTGCCCGTCCAGGCGCTCAGCGAGCTGGCCGGCGACGCGGACACCGCCGAGCGGGCCGGCGAGACCATCGGCACCGAGAGCGCCCTGGCGCTGATCGCCAGCCTGCCGCCCAGGGAGGCGGAGGCGGTGCTGCTGCGGGCCGTGATCGGGCTCGACGCGGAGACCGCCGGGCGGGTGCTCGGCCGGCGGGCCGGCGCGGTGCGCACCGCCGCGCACCGGGGGCTGCGGCGTCTGGCCGGGTTGCTGGAGCGCGCCGATGCGGATCAGCCGGCGGACCGGGCCGGGGGAGCGACGCCGCCCCGCGCCCGCACCGGCCCGGGACGGCAGGCGTCGCAGGCGCCCAAGGCCGAGCCGGCGGACGGTTGACGTGGAGGGAAACGGGATGAGTTCTGGCCGGTCCGACTGGCCCGCCGATCCGGCGGAGTCGGAGCGCCTCCTCGACGCGGCCCGCGCCGGGACACCTCCGGAGGCGCCGGCCGACCCGCTGGCGCACCTGCTCGCCGCGGCGGCCGCCCCGGGCACCGCGGCGGAACTGGCCGGCGAGGAGCAGGCGCTCGCCGCGTTCCGCGCCGCCCGGGCCAACCCGGCCCCGGCCGCCGCGCCGGGGCCACGACGCCGTTTCCGGGTCGGCGCGGTCCTGGCCGGGCTCGCCGCCACCGCCACCGCCGGGGTCGCGTTCGCCGCGGTGAACCTCGACCGGACCCCGGAGCCGGCGCCGCCGCCGGCCCCCACCACGCCGGGCGGCAGCACCGGTGGTGCGAGCGAGCCGGGCTCCCCGGCGCCCTCCGGGGGCACGACCCCGAGCGGTGGGGCCTCCGGCGGTGTCCCGTCGAGCGCACCGACACCTGGCAGCTCCGGTGGACCCGGCGGGTCCGGCAGGCCGGCGAGCGCCGGCAAGCTCGCCGGGCACTGCCGGGCCTACCTGGCCAAGTCCGACCAGCAGCGGGCCAAGGCGCTGGAGAGCCCCGGGTTCGCCGATCTGGTGACCGCCGCCGGCGGCGCCGACCGGGTGGAGAGCTACTGCCTGGCGCTGGTGCCGGAGAAGTCGCCGGAGCCGACGCCGACGCCGACGCCGGAGTCGAAGCCGACGTCGGAGTCGAAGCCGAAGCCGAAGTCGACGCCCAAGCCGAAGTCGACGCCCAAGCCGAAGTCGGACCCGAAAGCCGAGCCGAAGTCGGACCCGAAGTCGACGTCGAAGCCGTAGTCGCTGAGCGGGCACCGCCCCCGCCGCAACCGGATTCCGGACAAAAATTCATCTCCCCGGGCACGCGGAATCCGTCTGCTAGACAGAAGATGGTGGGACCGCCGACGCCCGGCCGCCACGGCACGGGCGCCGGCCGACAGCGTGGTCGCGCGCCCTGGGGAGAGGAGCCGTCTCTTGGTGATGTCGCCGGAGTTGGACCGGACCACCGTGCTGGGGGATGAGGCGGCGGCCCGCGGGCACATCGCCAGGATCTGCTTCAAGACCGGGCCACCCAGCCTGACCGGCGTCGAGCTGGAATGGACGGTGCACGACGCTGCGGACCCGACCCGCCCGGTCGACCGCGAGCGGCTGCACCGGGCGTTGGGACGGCACAGCCCCGTCACCCTCGACCCCACCAGCCCGGCCGCCGGGCTCCGGCGCGGTGGCACCGTGACCGTGGAGCCGGGCGGGCAGGTGGAGATCTCCTCCGCGCCGCGACCGTCGGTCGCCGCGCTCATCCTGGCCACCGAGGCCGACCTTGCCGAGCTGCGGGCCCTCCTGGATGCCGCCGGCCTGGTCCTGGGCCGCACCGGCATGGACCCCTGGCGCCCCCCGCGCCCCGTCGTGGACACGCCGCGCTACCGGGCCATGCGCTCCGTCCTCGACCGGCACGGGCCGGCCGGCCGGGCGATGATGTACAGCACCGCCGGGCTCCAGGTCTGCCTGGACGCGGGCGAGCCGGACCAGCTGGCCGAGCGGTGGGCGGCGGCGCACGCCGTCGGGCCGCCGCTGCTGGCCGCCTTCGCCACCGCCGACCGGCACGCCGGGCGGCCCACCGGCTGGGCCTCCACCCGGATGGCCGCCTGGCTGGCGATCGACCCGGCGCGCACCCGGCCGGTCTGGTCCCCGGTGCGGGCCGACCGCGACCCCATCGCCGCCTGGAGCGGGTACGCGCTGGCCGCGCCGCTGCTCTGCGTCCGCGGCGACGGTCCGGACTGGACGCCGCCCGAGGGCGTCACCTTCGCCGACTGGCTGGCCGGGGCGCTGCCGCAGCCGCCGACCACCGACGACCTCGAATACCACCTCAGCACGCTCTTCCCACCGGTCCGCCCCCGCGGCTACCTGGAGGTCCGCTACCTGGACGCCCAGCCCGGTCGGGAGTGGACCGTGCCGCTGGCGGTGCTGGCGGCGCTCTTCGCCGACCCCGCCACCACCCGGGACGCGCTCGCCGTCGCCGCCCCGGTCGCCGGGGGATGGGTCGCGGCGGCCCGGCGCGGGCTGGCCGAGCGGCCGCTGGCGACCGCCGCGGCCGCGCTGTTCGACCTGGCCCTGGCGGCCCTGCCCCGGCTGGACCTGCCGGCCGGGATCCACGACGAGACGAGCCGAGCGATCCGGCGGCGCCGCGCCGCCGCGGGGAGGGGACACCGGTGACCACGACCGAGCGGCCGGCGATCGAGGGCGAGCGGTTGCGCGGCCGGATCGCGGCCGAGCTGGAGCGCGCCCGCGCCCGCACCGCACTGCTCACCGACGCGGTGGACGACGACGACCTGGTGCGGCAGCACTCGACCCTGATGTCGCCGCTGGTCTGGGACCTGGCGCACGTCGGCAACCAGGAGGAGTTGTGGCTGGTCCGCGACGTCGGCGGGCGCGAGCCGGTGCGCCACGACATCGACGACCTGTACGACGCGTTCAAGCAGCCCCGCCGGGACCGGCCCGCGCTGCCGCTGCTGCCGCCCGCTGAGGCGCGGGCATACGTGCGGACCGTCCGGGAGAAGGTGTACGACCTGCTGGACGGGATCCGGTTCACCGACCGGAAGCTGGTCGAGGACGGCTTCGCGTTCGGCATGATCGTCCAGCACGAGCAGCAGCACGACGAGACCATGCTCGCCACCCACCAGCTGCGCGCCGGCGGCCCGGTGCTGGACGCCCCGCCGCCGCCGGAGCCCCGCGCCCGGGTGGGCGGCGAGGTGCTGGTGCCGGCCGGCCCGTTCACCATGGGCACCTCCACCGACCCGTGGGCGCTGGACAACGAGCGTCCCGCCCACACGGTCGACCTGCCCGCGTACGCCATCGACGCGGCGCCGGTCACCAACGGGCAGTACCGCGCGTTCCTGGCCGACGGCGGCTACGACGAGCCGCGCTGGTGGAGCGCGGCCGGCTGGCGGCACCGCGTCGAGGCCGGGCTGAGCGCACCGATGCACTGGCGGCGCGACGGGGACGGCTGGGCGTACCGCCGGTTCGGGCGCTGGTCGCCGGTGCGCGACGACGAGCCGGTGGTGCACGTCTGCTTCCACGAGGCGGAGGCGTACGCGGCCTGGGCCGGCCGGCGGCTGCCCACCGAGGCGGAGTGGGAGAAGGCGGCCCGCTGGGATCCGGCGACCGGCCGGTCGCGCCGCTACCCGTGGGGCGACGCGGACCCGACGGGCGCGCACGCCAACCTGGGGCAGCGGCACCTGTGGCCGGCGCCGGTGGGCGCGTACCCGGAGGGGGCGTCGCCGCTCGGCGTGCACCAGCTCATCGGCGACGTCTGGGAGTGGACCTCGTCCACCTTCCGCGGCCACCCGGGCTTCGCGGCGTTCCCCTACCGCGAATACTCGGAGGTGTTCTTCGGCGACGACCACCGGGTGCTGCGCGGCGGCTCGTTCGGCACCGACCGGTCGGCCTGCCGGGGCACCTTCCGCAACTGGGACTACCCGATCCGGCGGCAGATCTTCAGCGGTTTCCGCTGCGCCCGCGACGCCCGCCCCGAGGAGACGGCGTGACGGGAGGCGCCGCCTGATGTGCCGCCACCTGGCGTACCTCGGTCCGCCGGTCAGCCTGCGGAGCCTGCTCTTCGACCCGCCGTACGGGCTGCTGCGGCAGTCCTGGGCGCCCCGCGACATGCGTGGCGGCGGCACGATCAACGCCGACGGCTTCGGCGTCGGCTGGTACCCGGACGGCGGGGAACCGGTCCGCTACCGGCGGGCGCAGCCGATGTGGAGCGACACGACCCTGCCGGAGCTGGCCGCCGTGACGGTCGCGGGCGCGGTGCTGGCCGCCGTCCGCTCCGCCACGGTCGGCATGCCGCTGCACGAGACGGCGGCCGCGCCGTTCGTCGAGGGGCGCTGGCTGTTCAGCCACAACGGGGTGGTGCGGGGCTGGCCGGACACCCTGGTCCCGCTGGCCGGCGGGCTTCCCGTCCGCGACCTGCTGACCCTGGAGGTGCCGACCGACTCGGCGCTGCTCTGGGCGCTGGTCCGGCACCGGCTGCGCGCCGGCGCCACGCCCGGCGACGCGGTGGCCGACACCGTCGCCGCGGTCTCCGCCGCCGCCCCCGGATCACGGCTGAACCTGCTGCTGACCGACGGCGCCACGGTGGCGGCCAGCGTGGCCGGGCACGCGCTGTCGGTACGCCGTACCCCGGGTTCGGTGCTGCTCGCCTCCGAGCCCTCCGACGACGACCCCGGCTGGCGGCCGGTGCCGGACGGCCGGCTGGTGGTGGCCACCGCCACCGGGCTGGACGTCCGGGAGCTGACGGTCGCCTGACATCCCGTTTCCCACACCGGTAGGAACAGGAAGGACAGCTGATGAGCGCGGAGCCACTGGAGATCCACCTGGAGGAGCAGGACCTCGACCGCGGCCTGCGGGAGGACGTCCGGATCGGCCTGACCGCGACGCCGAAGTGGCTGCCACCGAAGTGGTTCTACGACGCCCGGGGCAGCGAGCTGTTCGAGGAGATCACCCGGCTGCCGGAGTACTACCCGACCCGGGCCGAGCGGGCGGTGCTGGCCGCGCACGCCGACGACGTCGCCGCGCTGACCGGTGCGAAGACGCTGATCGAGCTGGGCTCCGGCTCGTCGGAGAAGACCCGGCTGCTGCTGGACGCCTTCACCCGCCACGGCGACCTGGGCAGCTTCGTGCCGCTGGACGTCTCGGTCAGCGCGCTGCGCGGGTCCACCGAGCAGATCGCCGCCGCGTACCCCGGGCTGCGGGTGCGCGGCATCGTCGGCGACTTCACCCGGCACCTGGACCGGCTGCCCACCGGCGGCCGGCGGCTGGTGCTGTTCCTCGGCGGGACCATCGGCAACCTGCTGCCCGCCGAGCGGGCCGAGTTCCTCACCGCGATGCGCGCGGCGCTGGAGGCCGGCGACTGGCTGCTGGTCGGCACCGACCTGGTGAAGGACCCGTCGGTGCTGGTCCCCGCCTACGACGACGCGGCCGGGGTGACCGCCGAGTTCAACCGCAACGTGCTGCGGGTGATCAACCGGGAGCTGGGGGCGGACTTCGACCCGGCGGCGTTCCGGCACGTGGCGGTCTGGGACCCGGAGCACGAGTGGATCGAGATGCGGCTGCGGGCCGAGCGCCCCGTCCGGGTGCGCGTGCTCGACCTGGACGTCGCGTTCGCCGCCGGCGAGGAGCTGCGGACCGAGGTCTCGGCGAAGTTCCGGCCGGCGGGGATCGCCCGGGAACTGGTCGCGGCCGGGTTCGTCCGGCAGGCGTTCTGGACCGACCCGGAGGGGCTGTTCGGGGTCAGCCTGGCCCGCGCGGACTGAGGCGCCGGTGACCCTGTTCACCCGGCGCGGCCCGCCCCCTGATGATCGGCTAGGCTGGGCGGCGCGAAGGGGAGTAGCCCCCAATGTCGTGGTCGACATACTGGTGCGTTCCGCATCCGGCCACGCGGCCCCGGTCCCCGGGGCGGGCGAGACCTTCGACTCAGGCTGTCGCAGCCGGGTCGAGGGCGCCCCCATACCTCCTCCCGGCTTGATCGGGAAGGTTCACATGGACGGTTTCCTCGTCGCGCTGGTGGTCAGCTTCGGCGTCATCTTCGTCGCCGAGCTGGGTGACAAGTCCCAGCTCATGGCCCTGACGTTCGCCACCCGGTTCCGGCCGCTGCCGGTGCTCATCGGCATCACCGTCGCCACCGCGGTCGTGCACTTGGCCTCGGTCGCCATCGGGTACGGCCTCCACGCGGCACTGCCCACCGAATGGATCTCGCTCGTCGCCGGCCTGGCGTTCCTCGGCTTCGGTGCCTGGACGCTGCGCGGCGACAAGCTGACCGAGGAGGAGAAGCGCAAGGCGGAGAAGAGCAGCCGCCACGCGATCGTGGCCGTCGGTGTGGCGTTCTTCCTGGCCGAGCTGGGCGACAAGACCATGCTCGCCACCATCACCCTGGCCACCAAGTACGGCTGGTTCGGCACCTGGCTCGGCTCGACCCTGGGCATGGTCGCCGCCGACGCCCTGGCGATCCTGGTGGGCCGCCTGCTCGGCCGGCACCTGCCGGAGAAGGCCATCCGGTACGGCGCCGCCGTCCTCTTCGCCATCTCCGGCCTCTGGCTGGTCTTCGAGGCGGTCGCCGAGCTGACCTGAGCCCGCCGGCCGGTTCCGCCGCGCCCGCCGCCTGCGGAACCGGCCGCGGGTGATCGAGGACCCCGTTGGCGGGGTATGCACCTCGGGGAGACGCCGCGGCGGGTGACGACCACCGCCGGGCGTGAGCCACGAGAGGAAACCGGACGACCGGGAGGTCCCGCGCATGAGCAGGCACGACGAGCCCAACGAGTACGGCTTCGCCGGGGGCGCGACGGCTCCGGAACCGCCGGCGGGGGGGCGCCCCGACGAGCAGGACCGGATCGAGGAGATCGCGGTTCCGGGCGACGACCTCACCGAGCCGGTCGCGGACGCGCTGGAGGAGGAGACCGAGGGACACGGCGAGGAGCGCCCGGCCGACCGCGGCCGCTGAACCGCCGCGCGCCGGCCGTCACCGGCGGCCGGCGCGCGGGGCGGCTCCTGATCGGCGTCCGACGAGCCGCCTAGGCCCCCCGCTCCTGGTAGACGTCCGGGATGCCGTCGCCGTCGGAGTCGCGGCTCTCCCGCTCGCTGATCCGCCGGTAGACCCGGTTGCGCCGGATCAGCACCACCGAGGCCAGGCCGGCCGAGACCAGCGAGCCGAGCAGCACGGCCGCCTTCACCCGCTCGTCCTCGGGGCTGCCCGGCCCGAACGCCAGCTCGCCGATGAGCAGCGACACGGTGAAGCCGATGCCGGCCAGCAGGGCCAGCCCCGCCAGGTCCGCCCAGGTGATCTCCTCGTCGAGTTCGGCCCGAGTGAACCGGGCCAGGAGGAACGTCGAGCCGAACACCCCGACCGCCTTGCCCAGCACGAGCCCGGCCGCCACGCCGAGGACCACCGGGTCGGTGAGGACCGCGGCCGGGTCGACGTCGACCAGGGACACCCCGGCGGCGAAGAACGCGAAGACCGGCACCGCGAGTCCCGCGGAGACGGGCCGCCACCGGTGCTCCAGCCGCTCGGCCAGCCCCGGCCCGCCGCCGCCGGCCGGCCGCACGGGCACGGTGAAGCCGAGCAGCACCCCGGCCACCGTGGCGTGCACGCCGGACGCGTGCACGAGCGCCCAGGCGGTCACCGCGAGCGGGAGCAGCGCCCACCACCAGGTGGGCCGGCGCCGCACCAGCAGGGCGAAGGCGGCGATCGGCAGCACCGCCCCGAGCAGGGGCAGCGGGTGGAAGCCGGCGGTGTAGAAGACCGCGATGATGACGATCGCGAAGAGGTCGTCGACCACCGCGAGGGTGAGCAGGAAGGCCCGCAGCCCCTGCGGCAGGTGTGAGCTGACCACCGCGAGCACGGCGAGCGCGAAGGCGATGTCGGTGGCCGTGGGGATGGCCCAGCCGCGCAGCCCCGCGCCGCCGGCGGTGAGCGTCACGGTGACGTAGACCAGCGCCGGCGCGACCATGCCGCCCAGTGCGGCCACCACCGGCAGCGCCGCGCGGCGCGGGTCGCGCAGGTCGCCGGCCACGAACTCCCGCTTGAGCTCCAGGCCGGCCACGAAGAAGAAGATCGCCAGCAGACCGTCGGCGGCCCAGGCGGCGAGGCTGAGGTCCAGGTGCAGCCCGGCGCCATCCGGCCACGGCACCCACGCTCCGAGGTCGGCGTACGCGGCCCGCCAGGGCGAGTTGGCCCAGAGCAGGGCGATCAGCGCGCCGAGCAGGAGCAGCCCGCCGCCGACGGTCTCGGCGCGCAGCACGTCGGCCAGGAAGCGGGCCTCCGGCCAGGACCGGCGGGACAGCAGGCGGGGGGACGGTGGGAGGCGCTCGGTCATGCGGCGTCCGTTCCGGGAGAAGGGTCGGCGGAGTCGTCGCCGACCAGACTTCCCGGCACACCGCTGTCGACCCTATCCGGCCGCCCGCCGGGCCGCACCACGCGGCCGAGTCCGGCGTTAACAGGAGGAGGGCCCCCTCACCGGCGGCCTGACGATCCATGGGTTGCCGGGATAAGTGCTCCGAGTTGGAAGGATTTAGACCGTCTGTGCGGTTCTGATCGTTTACATTCTTCGAGTCGCTTACCGTCATGTATAGGCGTTTTTGATCCTGGCACGCGTACTGGGGTTTCTAGGGGGGCTTTCGTGCAGTTTCATCGGCAGACCGGCGAGTCGCGAGGGGGAGCGTGATGGACGTTCTCGGTTATCTGCGCCTGGTCCGACGCCACTGGTGGATCGTGCTGGTCACGGTGATGGTCGCCTTGGGCACCGCCGCCCTCGTGACGGTCCGGACGGCGCCCCGTTACGAGGCCTCGGTGACCTTCTTCGTCACCACGCCGAGCCAGGGCGTCACCGACGCCTACCAGGGCAGCCTCTTCCTCCAGCAGCGGGTGAAGTCCTACGGTGACCTGCTCACCAGCGACCGGCTGGCGCAGAGCGTCGTCGCCGAGGCCCCGCTCGGGCTCACCGCCGACCAGGTGCAGCGCCGGATCACCACCTCCACGGAGACCGGGACGGTGCTGCTGAAGGCCACCGTCACCGACACCGACCAGACCCGGGCGTTGAAGACCACCGAGACGCTCTCGGCGAAGTTCATCGAGCTGGTGCAGAAGGTGGAGACCCCGCCGGACGGCAAGGCGCCGCCCATCAAGCTCGAGGTGGTCAGCGGTCCCCGGGTGACCTCCAGCCCGGTCTCGCCGCAGCCGGTGCGGAACCTGGTCCTCGGCGGCCTGCTGGGGCTGCTGCTCGGGGCGGGGCTGGCCGTGCTGCGAGGGCTGGCGGACGTCCGGATGCGGGACGCCGCCGCGCTCCAGCGGGTCACCGGCAGCCCGCTGCTGGGCGAGATCCCGTTCGAGTCCGGGGCCAAGGCGGCCCCGCTGATCGTCGGCGAGGCGGCCAACTCGCCGCGCGCCGAGGCGGTCCGCAAGCTGCGGACCAACCTGCGCTTCGTCGACGTGCACGAGCCCGCCCGGGTCATCGCGGTCACCAGCGCTCTGCAGGGCGAGGGGAAGACCACGATGGCCTGCAACACCGCCATCGCCCTCGCCGAGGCCGGCTGGCGGGTGCTGCTCATCGACGCCGACCTGCGCCGTCCCAAGGTCGCCGACTACCTCGGCCTCGACGGCGGGGTGGGGCTCACCGACGTGCTGGTCGGCGACGTCCAGGTCGGCGACGTGGTGCAGCGGTGGGGCGACAAGTCGCTGCTGGTGCTGCCCAGCGGCGCCACCCCGCCCAACCCCAGCGAGCTGCTCGGCTCCAAGGCGATGGCCGACCTGCTGGTGGCGCTGCGCGAGTCGGCGGACATCGTGGTCATCGACACCGCACCGCTGCTCGCGGTCACCGACGGCGTCGTGGTGGCCGTGCAGGCCGACGGCGCGCTGCTGGTCACCCAGCAGGGGCGGACCTCGCGCAACCAGGTCGCCGCGGCGGCCCACGCCCTGCACTCGGTCTCGGTGCGCCTGCTCGGCTGCGTGCTGAACATGGCCAAGGTGGCCAAGGCGGACGCCTACCAGTACGAGGCGTACAAGGTGGTCGTGCCGGCCGCCGGGCCGTCCGTGCCCGCCGACCGTGCCGGCGTGGCCCGGCGTGGGGAGCAGCAGGTCCCCGTGGGCGATCACACCCAGGAACTCACCCGGCTGTCCCGATGAGCGCGAGCACCGGTCGCATCGACCGCTCGATCTCGTCAGCGCAGCGCCGGAAGTCGGCGGGGGAGCCGCCGATCGGGTCGCGCAGGTCGTCCGCGTCGGGGGTGGCGGGTTGCAGCCGCCCCCGGACGCGGGCGGCCGCCACCACCGCGGCCCGCAGCGGCGAGTCCCCGACCGTGACGGCCGGCTCGGCCGTCTCGGTCGGGTCTGCCGCCTCGGTCACCTCGACCGAGGCGGCGGCCAGCCGGGCGAACTGGCGGAGCGTGAAGGTCCGGGGCAGCGCGGCCGGGGCCAACGCGGTGCAGACCGAGCGCTGCCGCCGGGTCGCGGTCAGCACCAGGGCGGCTCGGGTCAGGTGCTCGGGGCGGAGCCGGCGGGTGCGGAACGCCGCCGGGTCCGCGCCGGTGCGGGCGGCGACCTCGACCGCGTACGGGTGCATGGCCGCCCCGTCGAGCGCGTCGGTGCCCGCGCTGGTCACCAGGACCGGCAGGTCCCGCAGCAGCCGGCGGGCGATGAACTCCGCCATCGGTGACCGGCACATGTTGGCGTGGCAGACGAAGAGCACCCCGTCGACCATCTGCACCCCTCTCGTCGGCATGGTCGCGGGCGGCGCCGCGACGGCGGTGTTCCGGCGGTCGCGGCCGGACGCAGAGGGGATGTCGGCATCCTACGGGGTGCCGGGGCCCGCGCGTCGGGAAGCCGCGCCGGGAGTGCGGCCATGAAGATCGGCATCCTGTCGTACCACTTCCCGCCCGAGCCCGCGTTCATCCCGGGCAGCCTGGCCGAGGAGCTGGCGGCCCGCGGCCACGAGGTACGCGTGCTCACCGGCTTCCCGGACTATCCCGGTGGGCACGTCTATCCGGGCTGGCGGCAGCGCTGGCGGCACCAGACGCACAGCGAGCGGCTGACCGTCCGCCGGGTGCCCCGGTACGCGGCCGGCGAGGGCTCGGCGCGGATGGCGAGCTGGCTTTCCTTCGCCGGCAGCGTGGCGCTGACCGGCCGGCGCTACCTCGGCGACGTCGACGCCCTGTACGTCTTCCAGCTCCCGGCGGTCACGTTCGCCGCGGCCGGCCTGCTGCGGTTGCTCGGCCGGGTTCCGACCGTGCTGCACGTGCAGGACGTCTGGCCGGAGGAGGAGCCGTCCCGGGCGGGGGACACCCGCCGGTGGTCGGGCCGGTTGGACGCCACCCTGCGCCGGATCTACCAGGAGGCGGGCGCCGTCGCGGTCACCGCACCCTCCATGCGGGACCTGGTCGTCGCGGGCGGCGCCGACCCGGATCGGGTCCGGGTGGTGCTGAACTGGACCGACGAGCGGATCTTCCACCCGGCCGAGCCCAGCCGGGCGGCCCGGAACCTGATCCGCCGCGGCGACCGATGCGTCGTGATGCACGCCGGCACGATCGGCGTACGGCAGGGGCTGGAGACCGCGGTGCGCGCGGCGGCCGCGCTGGGCGACCGGATGGACCTGGTCCTGGTCGGCTCGGGGGTCGAGGAGCGGCGGGTGCGGGGGCTCGCCGCCGAGCTCCAGGCCGACAACGTGCGGTTCGTCGACCGGCGGTCCCCTCCGGACATGCCGGAGCTGTACGCGGCGGCCGACTACCAGCTGGTCATGCTGCGTGACCTGCCGGAGCTGCGGGGGATGGTGCCCGGCAAGCTCCAGGCCGCGCTGTCCTGCGCCGCGCCGGTGGTGGCGTCCGCGGGCGGCGACACGGTGGCGCTGGTGGAGCGGGCGCGGGCCGGCCTGTCCTGCCCGCCGGAGGACTGGGCGGCGCTGGCGGACCGGTTCTGGCTCGCCTCGGCGATCCCACCGCCGGCGCGGGCGGACATGGGTCGCCGGGGGCGGGACGCCTACCTGCGGCAGATGTCGCTGCGGGCCGGTGTCGACCGGATCGAGGGGCTGCTGCACGAGGTGGCGTCGCGGGCCGGGAGTGCCCGCCGCTGATCGGAGCGGTACTCACAAAACGCCGCACAGCGGCTAAGTCCGTGATAACGCCACGAAGCGGTGGAAATTCGTGCTAGAAAGCGATCAATCGTCAATGGTGTCCGGTTTCGAGCCACGGGAGAGTGGTGTGACGGAAAGCGGTGGGCTGCCCCGCCGGCGGCGGCGCTCGCGGCGCCGCAGCCGGGCCCGCGTACGCCGGGTCCTGCTCGTCGGGCTGGTCGTCGTCTCGGTGCTGCTGGCCGGTGGCGGCTGGGTCGGGTTCCGTGGCTGGCAGGCCCGGGCGCACCTGCTCAACGCCGCCGGGCTGGCCCAGGAGCTGAGCACCCAGGTGGTCGGCGGCGACGTGGCCCGGGCTCAGCGCACGCTGGCCGCGCTCCAGGAGCAGGCCGCCTCGGCCCGGACCGCCACCGGCGACCCGGCCTGGTGGCTCGGCCAGCAGGCCCCCTACGCGGGCGACGACCTCACCGCGGTACGCCAGATCGCGGTGGCCGTGGACGACCTGGCCCGGCTCGCCTTCCCCACCCTGCTCCGGGTCGACCTCGCCTCGCTGGTGCCGAAGGAGGGGAAGCTCGATCTGGGCCGGCTGCGTGCCGTCTCGGGCGAGGTCTCCGCCGCCGACCGGGCGGTGCGGCAGACCGAGGAGCGGTTGCGGGCGGTGTCCACCGACGACCTGGTCGGGCAGGTGCGGGACGCGGTCTCCGGGTTGCGGACCGAACTGGACCGGCTGGGCGAGCTCACCTCCGCCGCGGACCAGGGGGCCCGGCTGCTGCCGTCGCTGCTCGGCGCCGACGGCCCCCGCAGCTACCTGCTCGTCTCGCAGAACCCGGCCGAGTTGCGCGCCACCGGCGGCATGTTCGGCGCGTACGCCGTGCTACGGGCCGAGGGCGGCCGGATCCGGATGTCCGGCCAGCAGAGCGCGAGCAGCCTCGCGTCGTTCACGCCGCCGCTGCCGGTGAGCCGGGAGTTGCGGAGCCTCTGGAAGGACCTTCCCGGGACGTACCCGGCGGACGTCAACCTCAGCCCGGACTTCCCGACGGCGGCGGCGCTCTACCGGGAGATGGTCCGCCGTCGCACCGGCACCGAGGTGGACGGCGTGCTCGCGGTGGACCCGCTGGTGCTGTCGTACCTGCTCGGCGTGATCGGGCCGGTCACCGTGCCGGACCAGCCGAACCTGGCCGGCAGCACGGTGGTCCGGACGCTGCTCAGCGACACCTACCGGACGCTCGACACGAAGGCGCAGGACGCCTTCTTCGCGCGGGCCGCGTCCGCGGTGTTCGACGCCCTCTTCACCAAAGCGGTGAATCCCCGGGCCCTTCTGACCGTTTTCAACCGTTCTATTGCCGAACGTCGGATATTGTTCTGGAGTGTCCATCCCGCGGAGCAGCGCGTCCTCGGCGACAGCCGGCTGGCCGGGAAGCTCCGCGAGAAGGACATCGTGCCGAGTGTCGGCGTGTTCCTCAACGACGGCAGCGGCGCGAAGCTCGGCTACTACCTGAGGTTCTCGGCAACCGTGACGGTCGGCGACTGCCAGCCGGACGGACGCCGCGAGCTGCGGCTCCGGGTCACGGTCCACTCCACCGCACCGCGGTCGGGCCTGTCCGAGTCGGTCACCGGCCTCGCCCTCTCCGGCGATCCGTACACCGCCCGCACCCTCGTGTCGGTGTACACGCCGACCGGAGGCGCGGTGCTCGGCGGCCGGCTGGACGGCAAGGACGCCGCGATGGGCAGCGGGACCGCCGGTAGCCGACAGGTGACCGTGGCGAACGTGGAGGTCAAGCCGGGTCGGACCCGGACCCTCGACGTCACCCTGCTCACCGGAAAGACGAGCGCCGGCACTGCCGAGCTGGTGCTCACACCCACCGTCACCCCATGGACCACCCAAGTTGTTTCCGCACCAAGCTGTGATCAGTAGGAGGGAATCCATCATGCGGCTATCCCGCATCATCATGGCGTTCACGGTCGGCCTGGCCGTGGCGGCCGTGCCGACCGCGGCCGGCGCGGCACAGCCGCAACCGCCCGTGTACCCGCCGACGAATCCGACGCTCACCGTCTCGCCGCCGACCATCCGCCTCGGCGGAACCTTCACGATCCGGGGCGAGGGCTTCCTGGCCGGCGCCGTCCAGATCAACGTGGCGATCAGCGGCAACCCCAACGCCGCGCCCGCCCAGGGGTCGGTCCGCAGCGACGGCAGCACCGTCGCGATGACCGCGGTGGCCTACCAGCAGCCGCAGCCGGCGCCGACCGCGTTCGCCGTGACGGCGGACGACGACGGCGAGTTCACCATCACCTACAAGCCCACCCGGACCGGGCGGCACACCTTCACCGCCACCCAGGCGGACCGGGTGGACAGCGCCACGGGCATCGTGCTGCCGGCGCGGCCGGACCGGCCGGGGCGGCCGGGCGGCGGCAACCTGCCGGTGACCGGTGACAGCCTCGGCACCCCGCTGAAGCTCGGCGGTGGCCTGGCCGGCGCGGGCGCGGTGCTGGTGCTGCTCTCGCTGGCCTGGCGTCGGCGCGGTCGCTTCGGGATCGGCTCCCGCTGACCCTGCGACACCCCGGGCAACGCCCGGACCGTTCCTGAAGGTGCCCGCCGGACGTGGTCCGGCGGGCACCTTCACGCCTGCGGGTCCCCGACGCTGCACAATGACCGGATGGACCCGACGCAGCCGTGGACGGACCGCACCGGCCTGCTGGTGCTGCCCGGCGGCGCCACCGTACGGGGGCGGCGGATCGCCGCGCCCGCCGCGCCCGCCGACTTCGCCCTGCTGCTGGCCCCCGGGCCGGACCCGGCCTGGCCGGCCCGGCGGATCCGGTGGCCCGACTTCTGGGTGCCGCTGGACCGCGCCGACGCGCTCGACGCGCTGCGCGAGGGGTGGCGCCGCGCGTACGCGGGGGAGCGGGTCGAGGTCGCGTGCCACGGCGGCGTCGGCCGGACGGGGACGGCCCTCGCCGCGCTCGCCGTCCTGGACGGCCTCGATCCCGGGCAGGCGGTGACCTGGGTCCGGGCGCGGTACCACCCCCGCGCGGTGGAAACCCCGTGGCAGCGCCGATGGCTGCGCGGCGTGGCCCGGGCCGCTCGGTAGGGTGCCTCTTCATGAGAGCCCGGGCCCTGGCCGCCACCACCGTCCTCGCCCTGCTCGTCACCGGGGCGCCGGCCCCGGCGCACGCGGCGCCGCCGGTGACCGCCGCACCGGCGGCGGCGCCCTGCCCGCGGCTGCCGGCGCCGAAGGTGACCCGGCCGCCGCGCCCCACCCCGCCACCGCCCGTGCCCGAGGAGCAGGCCGTCGGCGGTGACGCGCTGGCCACGGCGGGCCTCGTGGCGGCCCCCGGCAGCCCGGCGCCCCCGGCGGTCACGGCCACCACCTGGCTGGTCGCCGACCTGGACACCGGCGCCGTGCTCGGCGCCTGCGGCCCGCACGAGTACGGCATCCCGGCGAGCACCCAGAAGCTGCTGCTGGCGGCCACCCTGCTGAACCGGCTCGACCCGAAGCAGGTGGCCACCGCGACCCGGGCCGACCTGGACATCGAGCGGGGCAGCTCGGCCGTCGGCCTGCTCGTCGGCGGGCGCTACCCGGTGGAGACGCTCTGGTTGGGGCTGCTGCTCCAGTCCGGCAACGACGCGGCGAACATGCTGGCCCGGCTCGGCGCCGGCAGCGCCCGCGCCGGCGTCGCCGAGATGAACGCCGAGGCCCACCGGCTGGGCGCCCGCCAGACCCACGCCGCGACGCCGTCCGGACTGGACGGTCCCGGGCAGTTCACCAGCGCGTACGACCTGGCGCTGATCGCCCGGGCCTGCTTCGCCGACGCGCGGTTCCGCCAGTACGCGCTCACCGAGCGGACCCAGATCCCCGCCCAGCCCGCGCTCAAGAAGGGCGGCTTCCAGATCCAGAACGAGAACCAGCTGATCTACCGCTACCCGGGTGCCCTCGGCGGCAAGACCGGCTTCACCGAGCTGGCCCGGCACAGCTACGTCGGCGCGGCCCAGCGCGGTGGGCGGCGGCTCGTGGTCACCCTGCTCGGCGCCGAGTCCCGCCCGGTACGCGGCTGGCAGCAGGGCGGTCAGCTGCTCGACTGGGGTTTCTCGCTGCCCCGGGACGCCTCGGTGGGCCGGCTGGTCGACCCCGGCGAGCTGGACGCCGAGCGGGTCGCCCCGAGCGGCTCCCCGGCGGCGGCCCGCCCGACCCCGCCGCCCGAGTGGCGCGGACCGGCCGGGACGGCGCTGCGCCGGATGGCCGACGGCGACTGGCAGGTCATCGTGCCCGCCGCCGGCCTGCTCGCGCTCATCGTCGGCGGGTTCGCGGCGGTCGTGGTGGCCCGCCGCGGCCGGTCCCGCCGGGCTGGTCGCCGCCGCGCCTGACCGGCCGTCGGCCCGCGCACCGGTCGGGGGGATCGGGCACGATGCCGCCCGCCCCGGCGGGGCGCCCCCTATGGTCGGGTCATGCGGGACAGCCGGCGGAACAACGCCGGTCGCGCCCGCAGCGGTGCACGGGCGTCCGGTGACCGGCCGCTGAGGCCGGCGATGCGCCGGAGTCACCCGCACTCCGACCGCCTGGCCGGAGCCGTGCGGATCACCCCGCGGAACGTGTTCCTGCTGGTCATGCTCGGCCTGCTGGTGCACTTGCTGCTGCCGCAGCTCGGCCAGGTACGCGCCGCGCTACACGCCCTGCGGCACGCCGGCCCGGTCGCGGTGACCGGCTCCCTGCTCGCCGCGGCCGCCACCTATCTGCTCAGCGCGCTGGCGCTGAAACTCGCCGTCGCCGGCCCGGTGCCACTCGGCCGCACGGTTGCCGTCCAGGTGGCCGCCGCCTTCGTCAACCGGCTCGCGCCCGGCGCGCTCGGCGGTGCCGCGCTGAGCCTGCGCTACCTGCACCGGCAGGGACTGACCGTGCCGGCGGCGGCCACCGCGGTCGCCGTGAACCGGGTCGCTGGGGTGCTCGGGGTCGTCCTGCTGCTGCCCGTCCTGCTGCCGTTCGCCCGCGGGACCCGCCGGCATCTCGCCGACGCCGCCGCCGGGCGGGGTCTGGTCGTGCTGCTCACCGTGCTCGCTGTGCTGCTGGCCGTCGCCGTGGCGCTCGCCGTACCCCCGTGGCGGGCCCGGCTCCGGGCAGCCCGGCACCAGGTCGTGGACGCCCTGCGCGCACTGGTCCGCGGTGGCCGGGTCGTGCCGCTGCTGACGGTGAGCGTGGCGCTGACCCTGGCCTACGCCGCGGCGCTCTGGCTGGCGCTGCTCGCCGTCGGCCTGCCCGCCCGGCCGGCGCTGCTCGCGCCGGTGGTGCTGGTGTGCGTGCTGGGAGAGGGGGTGGCCAGTGCCGCGCCTACTCCCGGCGGGCTCGGCGCCACCGAGGCCGCCCTGGTCTCCGGCCTGTTGGTCTACGGCGTCCCGATCGAGACCGCGGTGGCCGGGGTGCTCGTCTACCGGCTGGCCACCTTCTGGCTGCCGGTGCTGCCCGGCTACCTGGCGTTACGACTGCTCGTGCGGCGTGGCGCGGTGTGACGCCCGGCAGAGCGGGCGGGCAATCTACTCCGCGCCGCCGTCCCCGTGCTGCGAATCCCCAAGCCGACGACCCGTTCGGGTCGGCGTGGCTAGCCTCCGGCCATGAGGACCTGGGGACCGCCCGTGGCGTTGGCCGCCGCCCTGCTCGTACCGGCATCGATGCTGCCCGCGCCCGCCACGGCGGCCGCCCGTGCGGGGGCGTCGGCCGCCCCTGCCGGCCGGCTGCCCGCCGGGGCGCCGCCCTGCCCGAACGTGCCGGCCCCGGCGACCCGGCCGCCGCAGCCGCCGCCCGCCGCCGGCCCCGCCGCACGGGCGGTCGGCGGCGCCGCCCTGGCCACCGTCGGGCTGGTCCTGCCGCCCGCCGCGCCCGCGCCGCCGGCGGTGACCGCGACCTCCTGGGTGGTCGCCGACGTGGACAGCGGCGCGGTGCTCGGCGGCTGCGGACCGCACGAGTACGGCGTACCGGCCAGCGTGCAGAAGCTGCTGCTGGCCGCCACCATGCTGCCGAGGCTGGACCCGGACCGTGAGGTGACCGTGACCGCCGAGGACCTGGCCATCGAGCCGGGCAGTTCGGCGGTGGGACTGGCCGAGGGCGGGCGGTACCGGATCGAGACGATCTGGCTGGGGCTCCTGCTGAAGTCCGGCAACGAGGCGGCCAACGCCCTGGCCCGGCTGGGCGGCGGCCCGGACGGGACGGCCGGCGGCATCCGCGCCATGAACGAGGAGGCCCGGCGGCTGGGCGCGTTGCAGACCCATGCCGTCACGCCGTCCGGGCTGGACGGTGCGGGGCAGTTCACCAGCGCGTACGACCTGGCGCTGATCGCCCGGGCCTGCTTCGCCGACCCGGCGTTCCGCCGGTACACCGCCACCCGGACCGCGCGGATTCCCGCCCAGCCCGCGCTGCGCGAGAAGGCGTTCGAGATTCAGAACGACAACATGCTGCTCGACCACTACCCGGGCGCGATCGGCGGCAAGACGGGCTTCACCGACCTGGCCCGGCACACGTACGTTGGCGCGGCCGAACGGGGCGGGCGTCGCCTGGTGGTGACCCTGCTCGGCGCGGAGACCCCCACCCAGCGTGGCTGGCAGCAGGGGGCCGCCCTGCTCGACTGGGGCTTCGGCCTGCCGCGGGACGCGGCGGTCGGCCGGCTGGTCGGCCCCGGCGAGCTGGACCGTGCCGCGGCGACGCCGACCGGGGCGGCGTCGGCGTTCGCCGGGGGCGCCGGGCTGGCCGGCGCCGGTTCGGCGGCCACCGGCGCCTGGCCGGGCACCGGGCCGTCGATCGCGGTGGGCGTGGTGCTGGTGGCCGGGGGAGCGGTGCTGCTGGCCCGGCGGCGCCGGCATGCCGCGCTCGCCGCGCTGCCGCCCGGCACGACCCTCGGCGGCGCGATTCCGGACGACGACTGAACGGGCTCCGGCCTACCGGCCGGCGGGGCGCGCGGTGCTGTCCCGCACCACCAGTTCGGTGGCCAGTTCCACCCGCGGCGACTCGAGCTCCTCGCCCTGGGCCAGGCGCAGCACCGTGCGGGCGGCGAGCCGGCCCATCTCCACCAGCGGCTGGCGCACCGTGGTCAGCGGCGGGGAGGCCCAGCGGGTCTCCGGCAGGTCGTCGAAGCCGACGATGCTCACGTCGTCGGCCACCCGCAGCCCGCGCCGGCGGACGGCCTCGTAGACGCCGAAGGCCATCTGGTCACTGGCCGCGAAGATCGCGGTGGGCGGGTCGTCGAGGTCGAGCAGGGTGCTGCCGGCGGTGAAGCCGGAGGCGTGGTAGAAGTCGCCCGGCTGCACCAGCCGGTCGTCCGGCGGCACGCCGGCCGCCTCCAGCGCGGCCCGGTAGCCGTCCAGCCGGGCGCGGCTGCACAGCAGGTGGGTCGGGCCGGCCACGAAACCGATCCGGCGGTGGCCCAGCCCCAGCAGGTGCTCGGTGGCGGCCAGGCCGCCCGCCCAGTTGGTCGCTCCGATCGCCGGCACGTCCCGGTCCGGCACGCCGGCGGCCGGGTCGACCACCACCACCGGCACGTTGAGCCGGCGCAGCTGGGCGTGCACCGGCGGGGTCAGGTGGGAGGTCACCACGATGACCCCGTCCGAGGCGCGGGCCCGCAGGTTCTGCAACCACTTCCGGGTCGAGGTCGACTCGCTGTGGATCGCCGACACGACGGTGCCCACCCCGGCGGCGTGGCCGACGTCCTCCACGCCCCGGATGATCTCCACGGCCCACGGGCTGTCCAGGTCGTTGAAGACCAGGTCGACCAGGTCCGCCCGGCGCACCGTGCGGCTGCCCCGGCGCCGGTAGCCGTGGTGGCGCAGCAGCTCCTCGACCCGTTCCCGGGTGTCGGGTGCGACGTCCGAGCGTCCGTTGAGCACCCGGGACACGGTGGGCACGGAGACACCCGCCTCCCGCGCGATCGCGGTGATGGTCACCCTGGGCTCGTCGTCCGCGTTCACCCGTGTCTCCTTCACCGGCCGGAAGTTCCGGCCGCCGAGCATGGAACGGCGGCCCCGTCCCACGGGCCATCTTGCCGTACGGGCGTCGACCGGCGAACCGCCGATGCCGGCCCGCGGCCCGGGCCGTGCTGGTAGACACGGCAGGGTGGGGACCGGGACACGGGTGGCGGCCGCCCTGGCCGTGCTGGCCGCGGCGCTCGCCGCCGGCTGCCAGCGGCCCGTGCCGCGCCCGGCGCCGCCCGCTCCGTCCGCCCCGCCCACGCCGTCGGCGCGCCCGAGCGGCCCCCGCGCCCCGGCCGACATCGTCGACCTGGCCGCCGTCGACCCGGGCGTCCGCACCGACATCCGGTACGCCACCGCGCACAACTTCGTCGGCCGGCCGATCACCGGCTATGCCGAGCCGCTCTGCCTGCTCACCCGCCCGGCCGCGGAGGCGCTGCACCGGGTGCAGGCCACCGCCCTGGCGCAGGGCCGCAGCCTCAAGGTGTACGACTGCTACCGCCCACAGCGGGCCGTGGACGAGTTCGTCGCCTGGGCGAAGCTCCCCGGAGAGCAGCAGATGAAGGGGGAGTTCTATCCGGACGAGCCGAAGGGCCGGCTCTTCGCCGACGGCTACATCGGCGCGCCGACCGCACACAGCCGGGGGAGCACTCTCGACCTGACCCTGGTCCCGGCGTCCACCCCCGACCAACCGGCGTACGTGCCGGGCCAGCCGCTGGCCGCCTGCACCGCGCCGACCGGCCGGCGCTTCCCGGACAACTCCGTCGACATGGGCACCGGGTTCGACTGCTTCGACCCCCGCGCGCACACGGCGGACCCGCGGATCACCGGGGCGGCCCGGGACAACCGGGAGCTGCTGAAGCGGCTCATGACCGCGCAGGGCTTCGAGAACTACCCGCGCGAGTGGTGGCACTACCGGTACGTCGACGAGCCGTACCCGGACACCTACTTCGACTTCCCGGTGGCCCGCTCGTCGCTGCGCTGACGCAGGGGCAGCCAGGCCAGCACGTCCTGGATCCTCGCGTCCCAGTACGCCCAGTCGTGGTCGCCCGGGGAGAAGTTCACAGTGACCGGTACGCCCCGGCGGCGCGCCGTCTCCACGAAACGGGTGTTGTCCGCGTACAGGAAGTCCTCGGTGCCGCAGGCGACGTAGAGCGCCGGCACGTCGTCGCCGGCCCGCTCCAGCAGCGCCACCGTGTCGTCGTCCGGGCCGGCCACCTCCCGGTCGCCCCACACCGTGTGCCAGACGGCGGGGTCCAGAGGGCTCGTGGGGTGGTGGCGCCGGCGGGCGACGTCCAGGGCGCCGGAGAGGCTGGCCGCCGCCGCGAACCGGTCCGGGTGGCGCAGCGCCCACTTCACCGCCCCGTAGCCGCCCATCGACAGGCCGGCCACGAAGGTGTCCGCCGGGCGGTCGGAGAGGCGGAAGTACGACCGGCACACCTCGGGCAGTTCCTCGCTGAGGAAGGTCCAGTACCGGTTGCCGTGCGCCTCGTCGCAGTAGAAGCTGCGCTGCACCTGCGGCATCACCACGGCCAGCCCCAGCGGTGCGACGTACCGCTCGATGGCGGTGCGCCGGGTCCAGATGGTGTCGTCGTCGGTCAGGCCGTGCAGCAGGTAGAGCACCGGCGGGTCGCCGGCGGTGGCCCCGCCGGCCATGCCGATCCCGGCCGAGCGGTCGGGCAGCAGCACCGTCATCGACGTGCCCATGCCGAGCGCCGAGGAGAAGAAGTCACACCGGATCCGGGCCATGCAGCGGGAGCGTACCCGGCGCCGCGGGCTGGCCCGAAGGTGGTCGAATCGACCGTTCCTATTGCCGTGGGGCGTCC
Organism: Micromonospora sp. AMSO31t; assembly: GCF_008868175.1. Classification (GTDB taxonomy): domain Bacteria; phylum Actinomycetota; class Actinomycetes; order Mycobacteriales; family Micromonosporaceae; genus Micromonospora. The sequence continues at coordinate 24,263 of NZ_WBKT01000004.1, read as the reverse complement.
AGGGGGGACAGGATGACCAGGCGCGCCGGAAACACACCCGTAACCTGCGTGCAGCTGGTCTCTGTCACGAGGAAGTGGGAGTCAGTCATGAGCGACGTGTCGACAGCACTGGGTGTGCGCCTCTACCCGGACCTGGTCGAGCCGGGCGGCCTGGCTCCCGCACTCGTGCAGACCGCGGCCCGGCACCAGCTCGACATCGGCCGGGTGACCGCCCCCGAGCAGGGGCGCAGCCGGTTCACCTGCGCCGAGGCGACCTCCGACCGGGGCGTAGTCTGCGTCAGCCTCGGCTCCCAGGCCCGCTACTTCATGATCGACCTCCGGGTCTCCGGCCAGATGCAGGCCCGTGGCGACGCCACCGACCTGCTCCAGGTCGCCCAGGTGGCCGCCGCGTGGCGGGCCGGGTGCACCCTCGCCGAGCTGACCGCGCGCTATCCCTTCATGGAGGAGATGAAGCGCCACCCGGTGGCGCACGCCCAGTAGCGCACCACCGGTAATTCGGTTGCCGGCGCCCGCGCCGGTTGCTGCAATCGACCACGACAGCCAGGGAAGGAGGAGCTCGAGATGCGAGCCGCGTGCATGTCCCCGCAGAAGCGAATCACCGCCGACCACAAGGACATGACGCTGCGTGAAAACCCTCAATCTCGGCATCCTCGCCCATGTCGACGCCGGTAAGACCAGCCTGACCGAACGGCTGCTGCACAGCGCCGGGGTCATCGACGAGCCCGGCAGTGTCGACGCCGGCAACACCCGCACCGACACGATGGCGCTGGAGCGGCAGCGGGGCATCACCATCCGCTCCGCCGTGGTCTCCTTCGCCGTCGCCGGGACCACAGTCAACCTCATCGACACCCCCGGGCACCCCGACTTCATCGCCGAGGTGGAACGCGTGCTCGGCGTGCTCGACGGCGCGGTTCTCGTGGTCTCCGCCGTCGAGGGCGTCCAGGCCCAGACCCGGGTGCTGGCCCGCACCCTGCGCCGCCTCGGCATCCCCACCCTGTTCTTCGTGAACAAGGTGGACCGGGCCGGCGCCGACCCGGACCGGGTGCTGCGCCAGCTGGCCGACCGGCTCACTCCCGACGTCGTCGCCCTCGGCCGGGTCGACGCGGCCGGCACCCCGGGCGCGCGCTGGGTCCCGCACCCGCCGGGCGACCCCGGCCACCACGCCGACCTGGTCGACCTGCTCTCCGCGCACGACGACGCGCTGCTGGCCGCGTACGTGGCCGACGAGCGGGCGGTCACCCCGGACCGGCTGCGGACGGCGCTCGCCGCGCAGGCCGCCCGCGCCCGGGTGCACCCGGTGCTCGCCGGCTCCGCCATCACCGGCGCCGGCGTGGCCGAGCTGATCGACGCGGTTACCGCGCTGCTCCCGGCCACCGCGGGCGACGACCACGCCCCGCTCTCCGGTGCCGTCTTCAAGGTCGAGCGCGGCCCTGCCGGGGAGAAGGTCGCGTACGCCCGGATCTTCGCCGGCAGCGTGCGGGTCCGGGACCGGATCCGCCACGGCGACGGCCAGGAGGCCCGGGTCACCGCCCTCGGCGTCTTCGAGGGCGGCGACGCGACGCCCGGCGACGCGGCCGGGGCCGGCCGGATCGTCCGGCTGCACGGCCTGGCCGGCGTCCGCGTCGGCGACGTGCTCGGCGTCCCGCCCGAGCGTCCGGCCGCCCGCCGCCACTTCGCCCCGCCCACGCTGGAGACCGTCGTCGAACCGGTACGCCCGGCCGACCGCCCGGCCCTGCACGCCGCCCTCACCCAGCTCGCCGAGCAGGACCCGCTGATCAACCTGCGCCAGGACGACCGGCGCCAGGAGATCGCCGTGTCCCTCTACGGCGAGGTGCAGAAGGAGGTCATCGAGGCCACCCTCGCCGACGACTACGGCGTCCCGGTCACCTTCCGGGAGACCACCACCGTCTGCGTGGAGCGGGTGGTCGGCGTCGGGACTGCCGTCGAGTGGATCGGTCGGGACCCCAACCCGTTCCTCGGCACCGTCGGCCTGCGCGTCGAGCCCGGGCCGGCCGGCAGTGGCGTCGCGTTCCGGCTCGGCATCGAACTCGGCTCGATGCCCCTGGCCTTCCTCAAGGCCATCGAGGAGACCGTCCGGGAGACCCTGCGGCAGGGCCTGCACGGCTGGGACGTCATCGACTGCGTGGTCACCCTCACCCACGGCGGCTACTGGGCGCGGCAGAGCCACGCCCACGGCGTGTTCGACAAGAGCATGTCCAGCACGGCCGGGGACTTCCGGAACCTCACGCCGCTGGTCCTGATGGCCGCGCTGACCCGCGCCGGCACCCGCGTCCACGAGCCGGTGCACCGCTTCCGGCTCGACCTCCCCGCCGACCTGGTCGGCACGGTGCTGCCCGTGCTCGCCGGGCTGGGCGCGGCGCCCCGCACCAGCACCCTGCGCGGCGCCTCCTACCTGGTCGAGGGGGAGGTGCCCGCCGGGCGGGTGCACGCGCTGGACCAGCGGCTGCCCGGGCTCACCCGCGGCGAGGGCACGCTGGAGGCCGAGTTCGACCACTACCGGCCGGTGCGCGGGCCGGCCCCGAGCCGGCCCCGCTGGGACCACGACCCGCTGCACCGCAGGGAGTACCTGCTGGCCGTCGCCCGCCGGGTCACCGGCCGGTCGGCGCGCTGACCCGCCGCGGATACCGGGCGCGCACGGCGTCGACGCAGGTGTCGCGGGAGGTGGGGCCGCCGAACCGGAGCCGGTCGTAGCCGGTGAAGGCCGGCTCCAGCGCGTCCAACTCGTCGACCAGCGCGTGCAGCCGGTCGAGCCAGGCCGGCGACCCGGCGTCCGGCTCGGCCGGCGCCGCCCCGATCGCCGTGGTCAGCTCGCCCTTGCGGCGGATCGACTCCGGCGTCACCGCACGCAGGCAGACGTACTGGCCGCTGAGGTAGGCGTCCCACTCCTCCGCGCCGTCCGCCGGGTCCGCCCACTGCCCCACGAACCACCCGGGCAGCGCGTCCACCCCGCCGGCACGCTCCGCCAGCGCGAACAGGTCCGCCGGGACCATCTCCGCGCCGTCCGAGCGCAGGTAGCCCGGCAGCGGCAACCGCCGGTCCAGCATCAACCGGCGTACGCCGTCCGGGTCCCGCCCGGACGCCGCGCACAGCGCGTCGAGCACCACGAACTGCGCGCTGACGTACGCGTCGTCCGCGGCCGTCATGGGGTGCTCCCCGTTGACCTCCCGGAACCGTTCCGCCACCCGACACCGCAGGTCCATCCCGTACCCCTTCCGTTTTGCCTGGTCCGACGCTAGACCGGAGTCCGTTCGGCGCCGGCCGAAACGTCCTCGCCAATATCCGTTGCGGCACTCCGGCCCCCGCCCGTACCGTGAACGGGCCAACATCAACCGGTTCCACCGCCCAGGGAGCACACCGTGTCGCAGCAGAATCGCACCGAGGTCGAGCGGCCCGCGCCGCGCGGCGGTGCCCTGCCGCGCGAAGCGGGCCAGGGTCGCTGCCGACCGCAGCAGTGGCAACCGGGGTGGTGGCGCGACTAAGCGCCGGCGCGACACAACGCGCAGCCGCCCGCCCCGTGACCAGGGACCGGGCGGCTTTTTCGTTCACCGGGTCCGAGGGGCGTACCTCAACGGAAGAGCAACCGGGACGAGGGAGCTGGCTGACCCGCTCGCCTTGGGCGCGAGAGACACGCGGTTCGATTCCGCGGTCCCGGACCTCACACGGACGGCACCCGCCGTTCCGCGGGCCGTTGGAGCAATTGGAAGCTCACCCGATTCTCACCCGGGAGGCTGCGGGTTCGAGTCCCGTACGGCCTACGACACCACCCCTGAACCGAGGAGACGACGATGGGTTTCACCCCGCTGGCCGGTACCCGGGCGCCGGTCCGGGTCTGGACCGACCCCTACACGATCGAGGCGCAGGCGGCCCGGCAGCTGCGCAACATCAGCTCGCTGCCCTGGGTGCAGGGCGTCGCCGTCATGCCGGACGTGCACTTCGGCAAGGGCGCCACTGTGGGCTCGGTCATCGCCATGCGGCAGGCCGTCTCGCCCGCCGCCGTCGGCGTGGACATCGGCTGCGGCATGTCCGCGGTGCGCACCTCGCTCACCGCGGCCGACCTGCCCGACGACCTCGGCCCGCTGCGGACCGCGATCGAGGCGGCCATCCCGGTCGGCTTCGCCATGCGCGCCGACGCGGTCGACCCGCGCCGGGTGCGCGGGCTGGAGCAGGGCGGCTGGGACGAGTTCTGGCGGCGCTTCGCCACCCTCGACCGGAAGGTGGCGCAGCTGGAGACCCGGGCCCAGCGCCAGCTGGGCACCCTCGGCGGCGGCAACCACTTCGTCGAGGTCTGCCTGGAGCAGGGCGGCCCGGACGAGGGCCGGGTCTGGCTGATGCTGCACTCCGGCTCCCGCAACATCGGCAAGGAACTGGCCGAGCGGCACATGGCGGTGGCCCGCGGGCTGCCGCACAACGTGGACCTGCCCGACCGGGACCTCGCGGTGTTCCTCGCCGGCACGCCGGAGATGGACGCCTACCGCCGGGACCTCTGGTGGGCGCAGGAGTACGCGCGCCGCAACCGGGCCGTCATGCTCGCCCTGCTCTGCGGCGTCGTCCGGGACGAGTTCCCGCAGGTCGGCTACGACGAGCCGATCTCCTGCCACCACAACTACGTGGCGGAGGAGAGCTACGACGGGGTCGAGGTGCTGGTGACCCGCAAGGGCGCGATCCGGGCGGGCCGCGGGGACCTGGGCATCATCCCGGGGTCGATGGGCACCGGGTCGTACATCGTGCGCGGCAGGGGCAACCTCGACGCGTACTGCTCGGCGTCGCACGGGGCCGGGCGGCGGATGTCGCGGGGGCAGGCGAAGCGGACGTACAGCACGGCCGACCTGGCCGCGCAGACGGCCGGCGTCGAGTGCCGCAAGGACGCCGGGGTGGTCGACGAGATCCCCGGCGCGTACAAGGACATCACCCAGGTGATGGCCCAGCAGGAGGACCTGGTCGAGGTGGTCGCCCACCTCAAGCAGGTCGTCTGTGTGAAGGGTTGAACCGACCGGCGCCCCGCGAGGGGGAGGGGCGCCGGTCGTCCGCCCCGGTGGCGCAGCGGAGAGCGCGCCGGTCTACGAAACCGGAGAGCCCAGGTTCGAATCCTGGTCGGGGCACGGTCCGCGGTCCGCGGATCCCCTGCGAGCTGGTGCAACCAGGCAGCACATCCGACTCTGGATCGGGGAATTGAGGTTCGAATCCTCAGCTCGCAGCGACGCCTACCGGCTGCGCCGGACGATCCGCACGCCGACCGCGACCGCGCCGATGACGAGCAGGCCGGCCAGGAGCTGGAGGCCGGGCGAGTCGTCGGCCTCCCCGTACACGAAGCCGGCGACGCCGAGCGCGACGGCGAGGACGGCGACGAGGCCCAGTGCGTACTTCATCGGTCTTCTCCCTGTTCCTCGACCCACTCGAGCAGGTCACCGGGCTGGCAGTCCAGAACCCGGCACATGGCTTCCAGGGTGCTGAAGCGGACGGCCTTGGCCCGGCCGTTCTTCAGCACCGCGACGTTGGCCGGGGTGAGCCCGACCCGCTCGGCGAACTCGCCGACGCTCATCTTGCGTTTGGCCAGCTCGACGTCGATGCGGACGACGATGGGCATCAGATCACCGCTTCCATGTCGGTCCGAAGCGTGGTGGCCTGCCGCAGCAGCTCCCGCATCACCACCATCAGCAGCCCCAGCACGGTCACCCCGGTCACCAGCAGGAAGAGCAGGAGCGGCAGTCCCGGGTCGTTCGCGTTGAAGCCGACGTAGAGGAAGACGCCCACGAGCACCACCCACGCGGTGGCGATCGCCCACACGATCGCATCCACCAACGACAGGGACGCCTCGCTGAAGATGCGGTCCTTCTTGACCAGGGTGAGCAGCTTCCAGGTGCAGACGATCACCACCTGGATGCAGAGCACCCAGAACACCGACACCGCGGTCGCCGGCCACCTCAGGTAGGCCAGGTCCGGATTTTCTCTGGCCATGTGCGCGAACTGCCCCGGCAGCGACATGACCTGGAACAGGACGAGGATTCCGAACAGCAGCACGAGGAAGGCTTTGAGCGGAGCCACCGCCCGTTGAGCTGTGAACATGCATCGACTATCGCTCGTAACCTATCGAAAGGCAATCGGTTCCGCGCGACAAGCTCTGCCTCCGTCACCGGCCGGCGGCCAGGTCGACGGGGACGCGCACCAGATTGATCCGCGAGCCGTCGCGCGCCGACACCTCGTACACCTCGACCGTGCCGCGTCCGGCCGCGGCGTGCCGGTAGCGGACGTTCAGCCGGTAGGTGCCGCGGCAGCCCGAGCCGCAGGACGCCGTCGTGAACGCGGTGCCGATCTCCCGGCCCGCCGCGTCCAGCACCCGGACGCTCACCGTCGCCTCGTACACGTCGGCGGTCCCGGCGACGGTGACCGGGCTGGCGAGCCGGTCGCCGATCGCCGGGGCGGTCACCACGATCGGCGGCAGCAGGTCGGCGTAGTCGTCCCGCCCGGTCGCCGTGTCGGTCGGGGCGAAGGCGACCCGCCGGACGGTGGAAAACTGGGTGAGCGTCCAGACCACCTGGGCCCGCCGCAGCCGCGCGGTGACCGTCCCGCCGGCGTCGAGATCGGCCGGGGGGACCAGCGTCGCCACCCCGTCGGCGATGCGGGTGACCTCCGTGCCGGCCGGGACCAGGGTGGTCAGGCCGGCGGCCCGCTCGGCCGGGGACGGGCCGGCGGCCAGTTCGGTGAGCGCCAGCCGGGACGTGGCCACGGTGGCCGGCAGCGTCCGCCGGGTGGGCACGAGTTTCCCGGCCCGCGCGAACCAGAGCTGCACGGTCAGCGTCCCGTCCGGCCCGGTCGGTGCGGCGCTGGTCGGCGTACCCGTCGTGGCGGCTGTGGTGGGGATGCCCGGCGCGGGCGGGGTCGGCGCGGGAGCGCCGGTCGGTGCGGCGGCGGCGCTGGTGGTCGGCGACGGCCCGGCCGGGGCGGGCCCGAGTGTGCCGGTCCGCGGCGGGACGCAGCCCGCGGTGAGCAGCAGCAGCGCGGCGAGCGGCGGCATCAGGCGTCGCATGGTGTGCCCCCGGTGTCGAGGGGGAGGGTGAGGCGGAAGCGGGTGCCCTGGCCGACCTCGCTGGTCACGTCGAGCCGGCCGCCGAGCAGCCGGGCGTTCTCCCGGGCGATGGCCAGGCCGAGCCCGCTGCCCGGGCCGGTGCGAGCCGGGTCCACCTTGTAGAACCGGTCGAAGAGGTGCGCCAGGTGCTCGGCGGGGATGCCGGGCCCGCGGTCGGCGACGTCGATGACGAGGTCGACGCCGGTGTGCCGGATCTCGGCGCGCAGGTCGCCGCCGCCATGCTCGATCCCGTTGGCCACGAGGTTGCTCAGGACCCGTTCGAGCCGGCGCGGGTCGGTCACCACGGGCGGCGCGTCGCCGTCCACCGTGGTCCGGGCGGCGTCCGGGTGAGCGGCGACGATCCGGCGCAGCAGCGCCCCGACGTCCACCGGGCGGGTGGCGAGCACCTCCCGGCCGGCGTCCAGGCGGGAGATCTCCATCAGCTCCTCGACCAGCCGGCGCAACCGGACCACGTCGGCGACGAGCAGTTCGGCGGCGCGGCGGGCGTCGGCCGGGAGGGCGTCGAGCTGGTCGGCGAGCAGCGAGGCCGCCGCCACCAGTGCGGTGACGGGGGTACGCAGCTCGTGCGCCACGTCGCCGGTGAACCGCCGCTCCCGGGCCTGGGCCTGGGACAGCGCTTCGATCTTGGTTTCCAGCGCCTCGGCCATCTCGTTGAAGGAGCTGGCCCAGGCGCTGAACTCGTCCCGGCCGCGCACCGGCAGCCGGGTGTGCAACAGCCCCTCGGCGACGGCCCGCGCGGCCCGGCTGGCCCGGCCGACGGGTTCCAGGGTGCGGCGGGCGAGGGCGTTGCCCACGCCCGCGGCGAGCAGCACCACCGCCGCCCAGCCGACGATCGAGGCGGTGCGGAGCTGGTCGAGGGCGTCGACGAGGTCGTCCTCGACGGTCACCACGTACAGCTCGACGGTGGAGCCGGGGATCCGGCCGCCGACCACCAGCAGGTGGGGCCGGCCGGAGGTGCGCTGGAAGCCGAGCTGGCCGGCGGCGACGCTCGCGCGCAGGTCCGGGTCGGGCGTCGGCGCGTAGCGCGGGTTGGACGCCTGGGTGTCCCCGGCGACCAGCAGCACGTGCCGCCCGGACTCCTCGAAGCTGGCCAGCAGGTCGGTGCGGCGGGCGTCGGTCAGCGGCAGGAACTGCGCGGCCACCACCAACTGGTAGCGGGCGTCGGCGGCCGCGCGTTGCAGCGAGCCGTCGAACCGGGCCTGCCGCAGCATGAGGTACGACCCGGTGGCCAGCGTGCCGGCGGACATGCCGGCGACGAGGACGAACGCGACGACGAGCCGGCGCCGCAGCCGCCCGGGTACGACTCTGCCGGCCACCATGGCGCGCTCACCCCGTCGAGAGCTTGTAGCCGGCCCCGCGGACCGTCCGGATCAGGGTCGGCGCGGCGGGGTCGTCCTCCACCTTGGCGCGCAGGCGCTGCACGGCGACGTCGACCAGCCGGGAGTCGCCGAGGTAGCTGTGTCCCCACACCCGGTCGAGCAGCAGCTCGCGGGTGAACACCTGGCCGGGGCGCCGGGCCAGCTCCAGCAGCAGCCGGAACTCGGTGGCGGTGAGGGTCAGCTCGCGGCCGTCCCGGCGGGCCACGAAACGGGCCGGGTCGATCTCCAGCGGCCCGGCGGTCACGGTGGTGTCGGGAGCCGGTGCGACGGTCCGGCGGAGCACGGCACGGACCCGGGCGACCAGCTCCGGCAGGTCGAACGGCTTGCGGAGGTAGTCGTCGGCCCCGCATTCGAGGCCGACCACCACGTCGATGGTGTCGGTGCGGGCGGTGAGCATGAGGATCGGCACCTGACTGGTGCGCCGGATCTCCCGGCACACCTCGAATCCGTCCAGACGGGGGAGCATCACGTCGAGCACGATGAGGTCGACCGGGCCGGCCCGCCAGGCGGCGAGGGCGGCCGGGCCGTCGGCGGCGGTGGCCACCCGGAACCCGGCCCGGCGCAGGCCGAGGGCCGTCACCTCCCGGATGGAGGCGTCGTCCTCGACGACCAGCACACGGCCCTCCATGACCACCCAGGGTAGTCCGGTGCGACGCCGGGGGCGTGGGCGCAACGGACGGTGATGAGGGGCCGGTCGGCCCCTCTCACCTGGGGAAAGGTCACGCCTGCCACTGGTGGGCCACGTCGATCACGATGCGGCTGTGCGTGCCGGGGCCGCTGAGCACGAAGACCCGGAACGGCAGGTGGGCGCGCACACCCACCGCGAAGGTGGTGTAGCCCTCGAAGCTGCCGCCGAAGACGACGTCCCGGAGCGTGCGGTAGCCCAGCACGGTCGCGGCGTGCTCGCCCGCGCGGTAGGGGAGGGTGGCGACGTGCCCGTCGTCGTACGCGGGCGCCCGCAGCGACACCGACAGCAGCGCGCCCCCGGCGGTGTACGGGCTCAGCGGAAGGCCCTGCCCCTCGGTGTACGTCTCGCCGTAGGCGACGGAGTAGCCGTTCGCCGGTCCGGCGAACTCGAAGACCACCCGGTCCCAGCAGTCGTGCCGCCCCGTGCGCACCTCGATCAGCGGGTCGGAGCTCAGGGCGCCGGCCGTCTTGGCCGTGCTGCCCCAGGTGATCCCGCAGTACGGCGCGGCCGCCGCCGTGGCGCTGCCGGCGCCAGCGACCAGCCCGCCGAGCGCGACGACCAGCGCCAGCAGTGTTCTCCTCAGTTTCATGGTGGCCTCCCTGGCGGTGTGCCGGGACCCCGTCCGGTGTCCCTGCCCAGACGGTCGGCCGGCCGTGCCACAGCGCCTTCGCAGCCGCGTAACCACCGGGTAACAGCGGTGCCCGGTTCACCCGGCGGCCGGAGGCAGCCGGTCCGGGTCGGGCAGCGTGCGCACCGGGGACCGGTACAGCGGCAGCCAGGTGAGCGCGGCGCCGATCGCGCCGACCCAGAGCGGGGTACGGGGGCCGGCGTACTGGCCGAGCAGGCCGGCCAGCCCGGCGCCGACCGCGATCGCGCCGGTGAGCAGGAACCGGAAGGTGGCGTTCATCCGGCCGAGCAGCGCGTCCGGGGTGGCCCGTTGCCGCAGGCTGACGCCGATCACGTTGCCGATCCCGGTCCGCCAGGCCAGCGCCAGCCAGCCGAGGCCGGCCAGCCACAGCCACGCTCCGGTGTCGACCAGGGCGACCAGCGCGCCGGCGGGCGCCACCAGCAGCCCGGGCAGCCAGAGCGCCCGGCCGTGCCCGATCCGCGTCGCCAGTGGACGGGCGGTCACGGCGCCGAGCAGCGCCCCGACCCCGCCGGCGCCGAGGAAGAGCCCGAGCGCGCCGGCGCCGAGGCCGAGGTCGCGCAGGAAGACGACCGGCAGCATGGTGGTCATCAGGTTCACGGTGAGGTTGATGCCGGCCAGCGACACGGCCAGCGGGCGCAGCAGCGGGCTGCCCAGCACGTGCCGGACGCCCTCGGCGAGCTGCCGGCCGAACCCGCCGGCTGGCCGGTCCCGGCCGGTCCCGACGGTGGCGATGGGGCGTACCCGGGTGAGGGCGAGCGCCGAGAGCAGGTGGGTGACCGCGTTCAGGGCCAGGGCGAGCGGGGCGCCGAGCCACTGCACGAGCAGACCGCCGAATCCCCGGCCGCCGATCTGGATGCTGGCGTTGGTCGTCATGAGCAGCGAGTTGGCCGCCACCAGGCGGTCCCGGCCGACCAGTTCCGGCAGGAAGCTCTGCGCGGCCACGTCACCGAAGACCGTGCCGACGCCGGTGAGCAGCACCACCGCGTAGAGCTGGCCGAGAGTCAGCGCGTCCGCCCACCAGGCCAGCGGGATCGAGGCGTACAGGGCGGCGCGGGCCAGGTCGGCGGCGACCATCACGGTGCGGCGGGGCGACCGGTCCACCCAGACCCCGGCGGGCAGCCCGACCAGCAGGAAGGCGGCGGTGCTGAGAGCCGCGAGCAGGCCCACCTGGCCGGGGGTGGCGGCGAGCACCGACACCGCCAGCACCGGCACGGCCAGGTAGCCCACCTGGAAGCCCAGGCCTTCGGTCAGGTTGGCCGCGTAGACATAGCGGAACGGGCGGGGCCAGCGGGTGGCCGCCGGGACGGTGGTGGTCATGACAGGGGACCATGGCCGGGGTCGCCGCCGCGGTCGATAACTTTGAGCCAGGTCGAATCTGTCGGGAGGCGCGGGTGCTGAGCGTCACGCTGGGGATGCGGGACCTTGCCGGGGTCCGCTTCGCGATCTCACCGCTGTGGGAGGCGGTTGCCAGCGTCCGGGTGCTCCGGAGCCCCGACTGGTTCCCCGCCCACCAGCTCTGGCACCGGCAGGTGCGGCCCCGGCTTTCCGCGGTGGACTGGCGGCTCCTCGCCGACCTCGTGCCGATGCCGACCGTGGTGATCCCGGGCTTCGTCTGCCCGCCCCCGCGATCCGCGCTGCCCACCATCGACGGGGAGCTGGCCGCCCTCGCCGCCACCCCGCCGGAGGCGGTCCGGGCCGGCCTGGACGAGCTGCCCGGGCCGCGCCCGCCCCGGCTCGCCGCCCTGTACGCCGACCCGCCGGCCGGGCTGGCCCGCCTCGCGCAGGTGATCGCCGACTACGCCGAGGTGGCGATCGCCCCGTACTGGCCCCGGATGCGGACGCTGCTGGAACGCGAGGTGCTGGTCGGTGCCGGGCGGATGGCGACCGACGGCGTGCGCGGCCTGCTCAACCAGATCGACCCGTACGTCTCCTGGGACGACGGGACGTTGCACGTCGACCACCTGACCCGCGCCGGGACGGTCGACCTGGGCGGGCGCGGCCTGCTGCTGGTCCCGTCGGTCTTCGGCGGCGCGCGGGTCTGGTCCAACCTGTCCGAGCGAACCTCGCAGCCCCTCCTGCGCTATCCGGCCCGCGCGGTCGGGACTCTCTGGGAGCGCAGCGCCGCCCCGGCCAGCGCGGCGCTGGCCCGGGTGCTGGGGCGTACCCGCGCCACCCTGCTGCACGAACTCGCCGTGCCGGCCGCCACTACCGAGCTGGCCCGGCGCTGCGACCTCAGCGCCGGCACCGTCTCCCACCACCTGACGGCGCTGCGCGACGCCGGCCTGGTCGGCACCCATCGGGCCGGGCGGTTCCTGCTGTACGCGCGGACCAGCTCGGCGGAGGCCCTGCTGGCCGGCGCCGGGTCGCCCGAGCCGGCCGACGCCTGAGACCGGAGTCAGCCGTGCACCGGATGCTCGGCCTGGAAGGCGAGCCGGCGGTCCGCGTCGGCGGCCAGCCCGGCGAGCACGTCGTCGAGGTCCAGAAAGGCCTGCCAGCGCGGCTGGCCGGTGATGTCGGCCAGCCGGTCGACCACCAGTTCCTCCAGGTCGGTGACGCGCTTTCCCTTCCACACCTTGTCGGCGAGGCTGACCAGCAGGTCCTCCAACTGCACGCCCGGCCCGTGCCAGGCCGCGTGGGTGACGGCGAAGCGGGCCCGCTCCTCGGGCACGCCGAAGCGCAGCAGCAGCTGGTAGCCCGCCTCCTCGTGCGCCGAGCCGGGCCCGGACAGCTCCTCGGGGTGCGCCACCTTGCCGAGGTCGTGGATCGCCGCCCCGAACAGCACCGCCTGCCGGTCGAACGGCACCAGCGGGAACCGGTCGGCGAACGCGGCGGTGAGCTGCCGGGCGACGTCGTGCACGAGCCGAAGGTGCGCGGCCAGGCGGGGCGGCGCGTCGAGGGCGTCGAGCAGCTCGACGGCCACCTCGGGCAGGGGTGGCAGCGGCGGGTCGCCGGGGTCGGTCAGGGCGCGGCGCAGCGCGTCGGAGGTCACCGGGGCGAGGGTACCGGCCACCGGGGCGGTCGCCGTACGGGCTGACCGAGTGGCCGAGCGTGGACCAGCCGCTCGTCCGATGCGTCGTGATCGTCCGTTCAGGAGGGTGGGGCGACGTCCACCACGGGGGGTTTCCATGACCGAGATGAATCGACGCGCCCTGTTGCGTACCGCCGCGCTCGCCGGCGTGGCCGCGGCGACCGGGCTCACCGCCGCGGCGCCCGCCGCTGCGGCGGCGACCACCGAGGTGGTCAACGGGCCCTGGCTGGTCAGCGTCGGCTGGGGTGTGCTCCAGGTCAACCCCGGGCGCACCACGCCGCAGCAGCTGCTCACCGACGGCGACCAGGCCACCACGTCGCCCGACGGCCGCTACGTGGCCTGGATCAACAACGCCCGGTCCGGGGACGGCAGCCTCGAGCCCTACGTGTCGCTGTTCGACCGGGTCACCGGTGACATCCGGACGCTGCTCGCCGACCCGTTCGGCGTCGTCTACGGCGCACCGACCTGGTCCCCGGACGGCACGCAGATCGCCCTGGTCGTCGACCGCGACACCCTCGTCGCCGTCGACGTGGCGACGGCCGCGAAGCGGGTGCTCGTCCAGGGACACGCCATGTCCCAGCCGAACTGGTCCCGGGACGGCTCCATGATCGTCATGCGCTGGACCAGCCGCTCCGAGGGGCCGCAGCTGCGCACGCTGGAGCTGGCCACCGGCAAGGTACGGCCGATCTACACCCCGGAGGCGGCCGGCGAGCTCTTCCACGGGCCGGTCTTCATGCCCAACTCGGAGCGGGTGGTGTTCTGCACCAACCGGTGGACCCGGGACACCGAGGTGCTCGGCGGGCAGGCGCTCGGCTCGGTGCGGATCGACGGCACCGGCCTGAAGCGGCTGACCGACGAGACCCGCTACTACCAGTCCCCGGTGTTCTCGCCCGACGGGCGCTACTGCGCCGCGCTGTCCGTGCCCCCGACCAACGAGGCCCCGGACGGCGGCAACATCATCGTCTCGACCAGCGGCTTCGGCGACCCCTGGTGGATCCCCGGCGACGAGTACGACGACAGCAGCCGGCTGGACTGGGCCCGCGCCATCTGACCCGACACCCGCGACGCGGCGACCGGACCCCGGCCGCCGCGTCGGCGTACCCGGGGTGGATTTCCGCGCCCCCGGCCGGGAGCGGTGCGAGGCTGGAGGGAGGGCGTCGCCGACGGGGGCGACGACCGCAGTGGAGGGTGCGATGGCCGAGCCGCCGACCGGGACCTCGTCGCGCAGCGCGCAGGCGCACGGCCGCCGCGCCAACCGGCGCAGCTACCACGACGGCGCGCAGGTCAACGGGTACGTCGACGACCCGTACCACCGGGTCCGCCGCGCGGTCGCGGCCCGGCTCATGGTCGACGGCGTGCCCGGCGGACGGCCGGTGCTGGAGCTGGGCTGCGGCCCGCGCGGCATGCTCGACCCGGCGACGCTGCCCGGCCCGCTCGTGGTGGCCGACATGGCCGAGACCGCGCTGGGCGCGGCCCGCCGGGCCGCCGGCGGCGCGGCCCTGCCGGTCTGCCTGGACGCCACCCGCGGCCTGCCGTTCCGCGCCGGCAGCTTCGCCGGCCTGCTCACCGGCGAGCTGATCGAGCACGTCTACGACCCCCTCGCGCTGCTGCGCGAGTGCCACCGGGTCCTCGCCCCGGGCGGGCTGCTCGTGCTGACCACCCCCAACCTGGCGCCCGCGCAGGACCGGCTGGCGTTCCTCGCCGGCCGGGCGCCCCGCCAGGTGGACCCGCTGCACCCCTACCTCTGGCTGCACATCCGGCCGTTCACGGCCTCGCTGCTGCGGCGGGTGCTGTGCCGGGCCGGGTTCACGCCGCTGGCCATCCGGTCCAACGAGGTCGGTTGGCGGCTCCCGGGTGGACGGTGGGTCGCCTCCCGCCTGCTGGCGCGGTTGGCGCCGGGGCTCGGCGGGTCGCTGATCTGCGCCGCCCGGCGCACGGCGCAGGCGCCGTCACCCAGGGGTACGGGCCACCCGAACAGCGCGTGATGGTGAGATTGACAAAGGGCTATCATGGGGGTTCCGTCGTCGACCGGGGGATGTCATGGCGCGCCTGTTCACCTGGGTCGTCAACAATCTCGACGCGTTCATCGGCCTCGTCCTGGCCGTGACCGTGGCCGTCCTCGGCCTGACCAACACGGTCAGCCAGGACGTGGTCAACAGCGCCATCCTGCTGGTCCTCGCCGTGCTCGCCCAGGCCGTGCTCCGCGACCGGCTGCGCCGGGAGACCGCCCAGCAGGAGGTGCGGGAGGTCATGCGGGCCACCCGGGACCGGCTCACCGAACTCGTCCCGCAGATGCACGAGATCACCGGCCCGGACGGGGCCCTCAACCGGGCCCGCGAGGCCATCGACAGCGTCTCGATGGTGCGGGTGCTGCACGGCAGCGAGGTCGGTCGGGCCCTCGCCGAGGCCCGCCAGCACACCGACTCGTGGGCGTTCAAGGGCGGCACCGGCACCTTCACCCGCGCGGTCACCCTGCCGCAGTGCCTGGAGCACGCCCGCCGGCGCAACGCCACCCTGAGCTTCGCCATCGAGATCATCGACCCGACCGACGAGGACGTCTGCGAGCGCTACGCGCGGTTCCGGCGCAGCCTCGACCCCGACGCGCCGGGGGAGCGCTGGACGGTCGACCGCACCCGCAAGGAGTCCTACGCGACCGTGCTGGCGGCCTGCTGGCACCTGCAACGCTCCGGGCTGCTCACCGTCGAGGTCCGGCTCTCCGCGCAGATGACCACCTTCCGCTATGACCTCTCCTCGTCCTGCGTCATCATCACGCAGGAGAACCCGCAGACACCGGCCCTGCGGATCGACCGCAGGGAGCTCTACTACAACCGGTTCAACATCGAGCTGGACTACAGCCGCAAGCAGAGCCGGCGGGTGCCCATTGAGGCCGCCGCGGCCGTGAAGCTGGACGACGAGCCCTCCGTCGAGCAGGTCCGCAAGCTGTTCGCCGCGCTCGGGCTGCCGCTACCCCGGTCCTTCGGCGACCGCGAGGTCGCCGACATCGTGGGCCGGGCCCTCCAGGCGAGGAACCCGTACGCATGATGACCTACGCCGACCTCGAACGGGAGATCGACCGGGGCGCCCGGCCGGAACTGCTGCGCGGCTGGGTGCTCGACGTCCTCGACGACGTCGCCGAGGGGCGGCGGCCGCTGCTGGCCGTCCGGCACCCGCTCGGCTTCACCTGCCTGCCGGTGGAACGCACCGGCCCCGACGGGATCTGCGTGCACGCCTGGCCGGCCGACCCGCCGCCGGTGCAGCCGACCACCTCGACCATGCACTCGCACAGCTGGGACCTGCTCAGCCACGTCCTGCACGGCACGGTCCGCAACGAGCTGATCGAGGTGACCGACGCGCCCGCCGACCCGTCGTGGCGCATCTACGAGGTGCACAGCCGGGGCGACGTGGACGAGATGGCGGCCACGGACCGGCTGGTCACCGCCGCGACCGCCACCGTGGAGACGCACTCCGCCGGCGACTCCTACGCGCTGCGCGCCGGCGGTTTCCACACCTCGGAGGTCGACGCCGGCGAGCCGGCGGTGACCGTGGCGCTCGGCCGGACCACTCCCGGCGTGTGCGACCTGAGCCTCGGCGCGGTGGACGGGCGCAGCCACCGCATCCGCCGGGACCGCTGCGGCGCGGCCGAGACGGCGCGGATGGCGCGGGACATCGCGCGACTGGTGGCACGGGGCTGACCGGCTGGAGGAGCCATGGACGTGGACCCGAACAGAGACGGGCCCGAGCTGCGCGACGCGCACCGGTTCGCGGTGGAGGCGGCCCAGGCGGCCGGGCGGCTGCTGCGCCGGGGCACCCGGGGCGAGCTGCACGCCCGCGCCAAGAACGACTCCGGTGACCTCGTCACCGACCTCGACCTGGCCGCCGAACGGCTGATCGTCGACCGGATCCGCGCCCGCTGGCCGGAGCACGGCGTGATCGCCGAGGAGGGCGGCGAGTACGCCGCCGACAACACCTGGGCCTGGCTGGTCGACCCGCTCGACGGCACCAACAACGTGGCGATCGGCCTACCCGCGTACGTGGTGGGCATCGCCCTCTGCGACCGCGGCTCACCGGTGCTCGGCGTCGTGCACGACCCGGTCGCCGGGCGCACCTGGTCCGCCGTGCGCGGCCAGGGCGCCTTCGTGCACGAGTCCGGGCCGGCGGCCCGCCCGCTGCACGCGCCCCGCCGGCCGGTGCCGACCGCGCCGGTGCTGGCCTGGACCCAGGGGCACGGGGTGGCCCGCGACGACAGCACCGCCCGCGCCCTGAAGGTCGTGCTCGACACCACCGCGCGGCGGGTGCTGCAACTGTGGGCGCCGCTGCTGTCCTGGGTGATGCTGGCCCGCGGCGACATCGACGGCATCGTCGGTTACCGCCCGGAGGCGGTCGACCTGCCGGCCGGGATGCTGCTCGCCGCCGAGGCCGGCATGGCGGTCCGGGCCCTCGACGGTGGCTGCTTCGACGACCGCTACGGCTGCCCGGCCGACCGGCGCAGCTTCGTGGCCGGCCCGCCGGAGACCATCGACCGGCTGGTCAAGCTGGTCACCGCGGCACAGTGGATCGAGCCCCAGGTCCGCCAACTCACCCCCATCAGCCTCACCACCGTCGGTTGGTGAGGGCCGCCCACGCGGGAATCCTCGAGAGAGAGGCAGCCGGACTTTCCGTGCTCGATCGCCACCGTGTGGTGTTCGTACGTGTCTCCGGTGTCGCTCGGGTCACCTCGGTAGGTGAGAAGATGACCGATCCTTCGTTCGCGGGGCGGCTACGTGCATTGCGGGAGGAAAGCGGGCTCTCCCTGCGCGGTCTGGCGAGACTGACGTTCTACGGCAAGTCCTATCTGCACGAGCTGGAGACCGGGGCCAAGATCCCCACGCCGCAGATCGCCCAGCGGCTCGATCGGGTGTTGCGGGCCAGAGGCGAGCTGGTCGCGCTGGCCGCCAGACCTGGCGTCCGTCGGCGGGATCTGGTCGCCGCGGCCGGCCTCGCCGCAGCCCTGCCCCACACCCTGCTGAACCACGGCCGCCAGGTGGGCGCTGCCACGCCGGCGCGACTCGCCGAACGCACCGCCCGGCTCCGCCGCCTCGACAACTACCTCGGCGGCGCCGACACCCGGCGCGCGTACGCCGCCGAGGTCGAGTCCACGACCCGCCTCATCCGGGACGGTTCCTACCGCGAGGGCATCGGCCGGCAACTGCTGGCGATCCTCGCCGAGCAGGCGCAACTGGCCGGCTGGGCGGCCTTCGACGCCGGTGTCCATGACGACGCGGAGCGCCTGTACCGGACCAGCCTCACGGCGGCCCAGGAGGCGGACGATTCGGCACTCGTGGGCAACGGACTCGCGCTTCTCGCCTATCAACAGCTCACCCTGGGCGCCCGAGCCGTCGAGCTGGCCGAGGCGGCGCGCGCCGCTGTCGGCGCAGCCGCGACACCCGGGGTCCGGGCGTTGCTGCACCTGCGTGCCGCCTGGGCGTTCGCGAACGCCGGGGAGGCGGACACGGCAGACCGGTACCTGGGTATCGGCACCAGGTGTCTCACGGAGTCGGACGGTCGGCCGGAGCCGGACTGGGTCTACTGGGTCGACAGCCGAGAGGGGGAGATCATGACCGGGGGGTGCTGGACGGCGCTTCGTCGACCGGTCCGAGCCGTTCCTGTCCTTGAGCGGGTCCTGGCCGGCTTCGACGACACCTACGCCCGGGACAAGGCGCTGTACCGCACCTGGCTCGCCGACGCGTATCTGGACGCCAACGAGGTCGACATGGCCTGCGACGCCGCCGCCACGGCCCTCCGGCTGGCCGGCGGAGTTGCCCTGTGTGGTCGAGCTGCGGTCACTGGCTGGCGAGGCGGCTACGCGTCCCGGACCGACCGCCGCAGCCACTCCAGGTAGTCCTTAGCCCCGCCCACGATCGGCACCGCGACGACCTGCGGGTTCTGCCACGGGTGCTCGGCGAGCAGGAAACGTTCCAGCTCCGGGTATCGCGCGGCGGTGGTGACGAGCAGAACCTGCCATTCCTCGCCGGTGCCCTGCTCGCCGAGATGCCAGAACACACTCGTCACCGGGCCCTGCACCTGTGCGCTCGCGGCGAGCCGGGCGGCGACGGCCCCCTCCGCGAGCCGGACCCCGGCATCACGGGTCTCGGTCGCCGTCGACACCTGAAGGAAGTCGTCCACCCGGCACACCCTAGCGGTGGTGATTGTCCGCGGACAGCACGGACGAACAGCGGACGCGGGCCCGCTGGATCTTTCACCCGTCCCTGGCCAGGCTTCTTCTGACCAGGGAAACTCCGCCCGCAGCGACCGTCTCGCCGGGCGTGACCGGCAGGGAGTGAGCTTGAGTGGACAGGCCGTGCCCCAGCTTGTACGACCGCCGACCAGCCACGAGCCGGTGTTGCCGATCTGGAGCTGTGGTGGCTGTGCCGGGCCGTGGCCGTGCGCGGCCCGTCGTCAGCAGTTGAGGGCCGAGTTCGGCGGCGCGTCCGTGTCGCTCGCCCTCTACCTCGGTGCGCAGCTCGTCCGCGCCTCCGCCGATCTGCACTGGTTGCCGGCCGGCGTGCTGCACCGGCGGTTCCTCGGGTGGGTGCGGTGAGCATCCTCCGCGCCGGGGACGCGAAGTTCCACTACAGCGACGGGTCGCACCGGTGGATCCCGCCGGACCCGGACTACGACCAGGAGGTCTGGAACGAACAGGTTCGGCAACACCTGCACCGGCACCTGCGCAACGAGCGTCCGAAGGTGCGGGTCCGCCGCGTCGTTGGCTGACCCGCGCGTCGGCCGCGACCGGGGGAGGGGTCGCAGGGTCGGAACGGCGTCCGCGGTCTGGTGGGTGTCTGCCATGATCGGGGCGATGACGACCGGCCAGTCACCCAGACGCCGCGACCGGCGCCGGGCGGTGCGCGTCGGGCTCGCGGTCGGCGCGGCCGCAGCCCTTCTCGCCCTCGCCGTGGTCGTCGTGCCGCTGCTGCTGCCGCCGGGCCCACGCCCGCCGTTCCAGCTTCCCGTGCCCTGCGGCGAGACCTGGCGGCTGGGCACCTACCCCGGCCACGACGACTACGACGTCGACCTGTTCCCCACGGCCGGCGAGGCGTGGGGGCGGCCGGTGCTCGCGTCCCACGCCGGCACGGTCACCGTGGCGGGGATCAACGGGTCGCTGGGTGGGCGTACCCCGGACAACCCGAAGGGTCCGCGCGGCCGTGGCGGAGGGTACTGGGTGAAGATCGACCACGGCGGCAAGTGGGAGACGCAGTACCTGCACCTGCTCGAACCGCCGCTGGTCCGGGCCGGACAGAAAGTCGTCCGCGGCGAGCAGCTCGGGCGGGTGGGCAGCACCGGCAACTCCGGTGCGCCGCACCTGCACTACGAGCAGCACCGGGGCTGGGAGAAGGTCGAGACCTGGTTCGACGGCTCAGCGTCGGGCATCACCCAGGACGACACCGAGTACAGCGTCACGCTGACGAGCAACAACTGTCCCGCCGGCGGGCGGTGAAAATCGCTGTCCGGACCGCCTTCCGCGCCGCCGTCGCCGCCGCGCCCAGCCTCGACGTGCCGGTGCCGACCTGCCCCGACTGGACGCTGCGGGACCACGCCGGGGAGGACCTGGCTCGCTGCGGTTCTTCGCCCGGCACCTCGGTCGATGCCCCCGCTGTGGTAGACCGCCACGCCGATCGGGACCGTCCCGATCGGCGTGTCCGGCGAGCCCTGACCGGCGCCGATGGTTCAGCCGCGAACGCCGGCCGCCGGACGGCTCAGCCGCTCGGCCAGGAACGCCTCCCAGGTGCGTACCCCGAGGGTGGCGTCGGGGCGGGCCAGGTTGTCCCCGTTCCGGTACGCGCGGCCCGCCTTGCCCGGCAGGCGGACGGGCAGCCGCAGCCGCCGCCGGCCCACGGCCGCCAGGTAGCCGGTGACCAGCTCGTCCAGGCCGTACACCCGGGGGCCGGCCAGCTCGGGCACCAGGCCGGCCGGCGCGCCCAGCGTCAGCGTGACCATCCGGGCCGCCACCTCCCGGGCGTCGACCGGCTGGAGCCGCAGCCCGCCGGGGACCGGCACCACCGGCAGCTTCGCCATCTTCTCCACCATGGTCAGCGCCAGGTCGTGGAACTGGGCGGCGCGGAGCGTCGTCCACGGCACGCCCGATGCGGCGACGGCGCGTTCGGCGTCCAGCTTGGAGCGAAGCCAGGCCAGCGGCACCCGGTCCGCGCCGACCACCGAGATGTGCACGAGGTGTCCCACGTCGGCGCGCCGGGCGGCGTCGACCAGGTGGCGGGTGGCCACGTCGTCGCCCTTGGGGCCGCCGGCCAGGTGCAGCACGGTGCCGACGCCGCGTACCGCCGGGTCGACGCCCGCACCGGTGAGCAGGTCGGCGGTGACGTGCGTGACGCCGTCGCCGGGCCGGCCGCCGCGGCGGCTGAGCACACGCACCGGGTGACCGGCCTCGCGCAGCAGGGGCACGACCAGCCGGCCGAGGGTGCCGGTGCCGCCGGTGACCAGGATGGGTGCGTTCATGTCGTCCTCCGTGTCGGAGATCCGCTACGTTTCGGCTTCACCGGCTCGACCCGCGGCGGGCCGGATGTGTGACCGGGAGTGAGCGGCGTCACCTCCGGTCACACGGACCGGCCGGCCGGGGTCGGTCAACCGGGGAACCCGCGAGGAAGGACTGGGACATGGGCGAGGACACCTGGCTGGCCGAACGGTTCGAGCAGGAGCGGCCGCAGTTGCGGGCGGTGGCCTACCGGATGCTCGGCTCGCTCAGCGAGGCCGAGGACGCCGTGCAGGAGACGTGGTTGCGGCTCGCACGCACCGACACCGCCGAGGTCGACAACCTGGCCGCCTGGCTGACCACGGTGGTCGCCCGGGTCAGCCTGAACATCCTGCGGGCCCGCGCCACCCGCCGGGAGGACCCCCTCGACGTACGCCTGCCCGACCCGGTCGTCGACGTCACCGAGCCGGACGCCGATCCGGCGCACGCCGCGGTGCTGGCCGACTCGGTCGGGCTGGCGCTGCTGGTGGTCCTGGACACCCTCACCCCGACCGAGCGGCTCGCCTTCGTGCTGCACGACATGTTCGGCGTGCCCTTCGAGGAGATCGGCGCGCTGGTCGACCGGTCGCCGGCCGCCGCCCGGCAGCTCGCCAGCCGCGCGCGCCGCCGGGTGCGCGGCCAGGCGCCCGTGCCCGACCCGGACCTGGCCCGCCAGCGGGAGGTGGTGACCGCGTTCCTGGCCGCCGCCCGGGAGGGTGACTTCGAGGGCCTCGTCGCCGTGCTGCACCCCGACGTGGTGCTCCGCTCCGACGGCGGGACCGCCCGGGCCCGGCACACCACCGTGCTCACCGGCGCGCGGGTGGTCGCCGCGCAGGCCCCCACGTTCGGCCGGTTCTCGCCGTTCGCCCGGCCGGTGCTGGTCAACGGCGCCGCCGGGGTGCTGGTCAGCGCGGCCGGCCGGCCGCTGTCGGTGATGGCGTTCACCGTCACCGGAGGGCGGATCGCGGCCATCGACGTGATCGCCGACCCGGAGCGGCTGGCCGCCCTCGGCCTCGCCGGCTGATCCCGGCGCCGACGGCCGGTCCCGCGCTGCGGGGCCGGCCGTGCCGGGTCGCCGTCAGCGGACGATGACCAGGTTCGCCATGTCGACCACCGGCCGGTAGCCGAGGTTGGCGTAGATCCGGTTCGAGGTCGGGTTGGCCTGGTCGGTGAAGAGGCACACCCGGGCGCCCTCGGCCCGCAGCAGCCCGGAGACCTCGGCCACGGCGTTGCTGGCCCAGCCGTGCCCGCGCTGCTCCGGCGGCGTGTACACCGGGCCGATGCGCGCGACGCCGAACGACGGCGGGTTGGCGGCGGTGAGGTGCACCCTCCGGCCCGCCGCGTCGGTCCAGAACCACAGCCGTCCCGCGCGGATCCGGCGCAGCAGCTCGGTGCGGTCGGGGGTCTCGTGCGCGCTGACCCCGCGCGGGCGGCCCGCCTGCTCGTCGGCGTCGGCCATGAACGCCTCGAACCACTCGACGGCCAGGTCGACGTCGTCCTCGGTGGCGACCGTCAACGCCCCGGGGACCCGTGCCGGTTCCACCAGGTCGCCGAGTTCGTGCAGCCGGGTGTGCTGGGCGACCTCGACGCGGCCGCCACCGAGCCGGGTCACCTCGGCGGCGCACCGCCGCACCGCCGGAAGCGCGCCGTTGACGGCGCGCACCTCCTCCCCACGCTCGTGCCACACCCGGGCCAGCGCCACCGCCGCCTCGTCGGGCATCGGCAGCAGGAACGGCGGGCGCGGCGCGAAGGGCGCCGTCCGCATCCCGGCGCCCACGACCTCGCCGGAGGCGTCCCGGACCACCAGCCACCAGTCGTCCGGGGGCGGCGCGACCCCGTCGGCCCGCCCGGCCAGCTGCCGGTGCGCGACGGTGGCCACGACCGTGCCGACCACGGGGTCCGCCGCCAGGTGGTCGCCGGCCGCGGCGAGGAACTCGGCCGGGTCGGTGTAGAAGTGCAGGGTCGGGGCGTCGCTCATCCGCGCACGGTAGCCCGTCGCCGGGGCACGGCCGTAGCGGATTTCCGCCGGGTGCCCGAGCCGCCGCCGACCGGCGCGGTGGGGCACGTCCCGCCGGTGGTCAGGGGGCGATGCGCAGCCGGCGGATGTGGGTGTCGTCAAAGTCCTCGAAGCGGAACCGCAGGCCGGCGAACGGGCTGCCGGGGAAGTCGCCGGTGATGGTGGCGGTCACCACGGTGCCCGCCGGGATGATGGCGGGTGCGGTGTCCATGGGGTGCTCCTTCCGGCGGATGGGGTGGTCAGACGGTCGGGATGGTGCCGCCGTCGATGACGTGCTCGGCGCCGACGATCGCCGAGGCGCGGTCCGAGACGAGGAAGGCGACCAGGTCGGCCACCTCGGCCGGGTAGGCGGGACGGCCCAGCGGGATGCCGCCGAGGCTGTCCATCAGCTGCCCGAGGGCGGCGTCGCGGTCGACACCGGACGCGGCCGCCAGCCGGTCGATCAGCGCGTCGGCCGCCGAGGTCTGGATGAACCCGGGCGCCACGCTGTTGACCCGGATGCCGTGCGGGGCGAGTTCGTTGGCGAGGCCCTTGCTGTAGGTGGTCAGCGCGGACTTCGCTGCGGCGTACGCCAGGGTGGCCTCGTGCAGCGGCTTGCGCCGCTGGATCGACGAGACGTGCACGATCGCGCCCCGCCGCGCCTCGATCATGGCGGGGACGAGCCGGCGGTCCAGCCGGACCGCGCCGAGCAGGTTGAGGTTCAGCTCCTCCAGCCAGGTCGCCTCGTCCAGGGCGGCGAACCCGCCGCCGGGCGCGTGCGAGCCGCCCACCACGTGCACCAGGATGTCCACGCCGCCGACCGCCGAGAGCCGGTCGGCGACGGCCTCCGCCCCGTCGACCGTCGCCGTGTCGGCGGTGATGAACAGATCGGGGTACGGGTGGGCCGGTGGCAGG